>DKND01000044.1:0-36010 GCA_002470605.1 Opitutia bacterium UBA7397 | reverse complement strand
TGCGTATCGGCGAAGCCCCAGGCGGAGAAATCGGGCGACAGGTCATTGGCATCGGCGACAAAAATAGGGTCATAGCCGTTGGAGTGACGAATATACGAATGCCCCCAGGAGCGGTCCAAGTTCAACCCTAGACGGAGCTGAAGCCCCGTTATGAATTCGGTACGAATTGTCCCTAAGTCGATCAACGATCGCACGATCAGGTCACGATAGCCACGATCGACCGCATCGAGATTAAATCGACGACGGAATTCTCCATTGAGATTCACCACGGGTTCATTCGGTATCTGGGTCCGCCAGCCTGCGGCGGGTTTCAGCCCGACCAAATGGTGGAAGTTATTCTGCGTACCGGTGCCGCCTGCGGCTGGGCCAATCATCCCGAATTGTAATTCGAGAGATACCAGGCAATCACGTCGGCCACCACGGTCAAAAACCGTTCCGTAGCCATAACCAAAATAAAGCGCCCCGGAATAAGGCAGGTCATCAAGGGATGGATTTGATGAAAGCGTATCCGCCGGTGTGTTGATTTCTTGCGTCAACGATGCGTAGGCGTGGTCGCCTGACGCCATGATTAACTTAAGTCCCTGGGTATAATAACGGTCCAGGTTTCTTGGGCTAAACTTATCATTTTCTTCGATCAAGGATACCCGCGCTTTCACGCCCGCGGATGCGAAAGGTGATTCATAATCAATCGCCCGCGCTGCCGAAGCAAGGAACAGGGAGGTGAAGAGCGCAAGAGGCCGCATCGAGGAGGGGTAAGCAAAGGCTGGGATGGCTGGGGGGACAACGCCTTTCTACTTGTGAATAATCTGCTACCGAAGTATTTGACAGTCAGGATGTCCCAAACTTCCAAAAGCACTTCATGGGCTAGGACGGAAGTCCTCGCGGATGGTGCCGCATTGGTCACCCTGGGAGGGGTCTGGTCTCTGCACGAAGAACTGCCTCAAATCGTCGTGAAGGGCGATAAAATCAAGGTAATGACCCAAGAACTGGGCGATTTCGACTCCTCCCTTCCCTCCTGGCTTTACGGCAACTTCAAGAACGTACGTCAACTTGATCTGACCGCCCTGCCGCAGCGCCTCCAATCTTTAGTTCAACTTGCGGAAAAAGCTTCCGTTACGGAGCACCCATCCGATGACAACAGCATCCTCGAACGTTTTGGCAATTGGGGGGTCGACAGTTCATCTTCTTGGTTTCGAGCTTTCGATCATATTGGCAATACGGCCTTAGGTTTTATCCGATCTCTCGTCGGTCGGGCCAAAGTAAATTGGTCCGACTTACCTTTACAGCTACAGACCGCAGGTGTCGACGCACTCCCGATTGTGGCGCTGTTGGGATTTCTCACCGGCCTGATCATGGCCTATGTGGGTTTGATTCAACTACGACAAGTAGGAGCCACGGTTTATGTCGCCAACCTCGTTTCTTTGGCGATGACCCGGGAAATGGGCGCCTTGATGACTGGTATCATCGCTTGTGGTCGAACTTCCACTTCATTTGCATCTCAGCTAGGGAGCATGAACGTGAGTCAGGAAACCGACGCTTTGCGTGCGCTTGGCATCAATCCAATCGAATACCTGGCCATCCCCCGGATCATCGCCGTGACGCTGATGATTCCGCTATTATCATTATTCGCGACGTTTATTGGGGTCCTCGGAGGCATGGTGGTGGCTTGCGCCGGCGATCTGAGCATCGAGCAATACCTTACGCAGGTCATCGTCGCCATCACGTTTAAGAGCTTCCTTGTTGGGTTTATCAAATCCATCGCCTTTGGTTTTATCGCGGCTTGGGCCGGTTGTTATCGTGGTGCCGTTGCGCAACGTTCCGCCCTCGGCGTCGGCGAAGCTGCCACCTCGGCGGCCGTGCTCGGCATCACGCTCATCGTCATCTCGGATGCCGTTTTCGCGGTGCTCTTTAACCTCTTCAACTTCTGATGAGCGTCACATCGGACATCTTAATCAGCGAAAACCTTTCTATCGGTCACGGTAATAAGGTGATTATGGATCGGATTAATTTCCGCCTCGCGGCCGGTAAGATTCTCGCCGTCGTCGGTCCGAGTGGTTGTGGCAAGAGCACCCTCATGCGAGCCCTAAGCGGGCTTGACGAACCTCTGGCCGGTAAATCAATGCTCATGGGGGTTGATCTCTCGCTCGCTGACCAAACTTTGCGGGAAGCTACCCTGCGCCGGCTCGGGTTCCTTTTTCAAGGCTCCGCCCTTTTCTCTTCTCTCACTTTGCGTGAAAACGTCGAAATGCCCATGCGTGAATTCCTCCGGGCGCCTAAGCGTGAGATCCGGCAGCTGGCCGAATATAAGCTCGCCCTCGTCGGTTTGGCCGACGCCATGGAAAAACTTCCTTCAGAAATCAGCGGCGGGATGATGAAACGAGCGGGCATCGCCCGCGCCATGGCCCTTGATCCGGAAATCATTTTTCTTGATGAACCAAGCGCCGGCTTGGATCCGGTCACTTCTGGCCGTATCGACGAACTCATCCTCAAAGTCCGCGAATCCTTCGGTACTACCGTTGTCCTCGTGAGCCATGAGGTGCCCAGCATCTTGCGCACCGCAGACTTCTGCGTTTACCTTGACACCGACACGGGCACGATGAGTGCTTACGCCCCGCCGCGTGACTTCCTTCGACCCGATTTCAATCCCAAAGCCCACGCTTTCTTCTCCCAAGCCTGCCTCACCTGACCATGCGACGATCAGCTAATAAAACCTTAATCGGTGCTTTTGTCGTCGGTGGCCTCATACTCTTCACCGTTGCCTTCATCCTTTTGGGTGCCGGCTCTTTTTCCGGAGTGAAACCGAGCGCCATTTCTTATTTTGACGATTCAGTAAGCGGACTCGATATCGGTGCGCCCGTCAAATTCAGAGGCGTCACGATTGGCAAGGTTTCCCAGGTGCTGCTTCGCACGACCGCCCAAGGCGCTTCGGATTATTCCGTACCCGTGGTGATGGAGTTCGCTTCCGACCTCTTGACACGTCGCGGTCTTGATCAAGCTCTTCTGGAGAAAAACGGCTTACGCTTATCCATCGAAAAAGGACTGCGCGCCAAACTCCAACAGCAATCCGTCATTACCGGTGTCCTTTACGTGGAATTGGATTATTTCCCTGATACTGCTTATAAACTCCATGACCTTAAAGGCGAATCAGCCGAAATCCCGACCCAGCCGTCCAATCTCGGCGCCTTGACAAGAGCCGTGTCCCAGACTCTCGACCAGTTAAGCCGGGTCGATTTCGTCTCCATCACCAAGAAGGTCGACTCGATCTTAGGCCGGCTCGACAAGGGTGCCTCGCAGATCGAATTCGAAAAAATCAACACCAACCTCGTCCTTGCCTCTTCTAATATCGCGCACGTGACGGGTGATCCGGCGGTCACCAAAGCGATTGAAGACTTCTCGACGGCCATGCGCGGAATCGATGGTCTGGTCAAACGTCTGACCACCAAAGTGGATCCGGTGGCCGATGACATCAAGGGCATGGCCGCCGCCGGCCGCAAGGCACTCGATCGTCTCAATGAGACCTCGGAAAACCTTCGGACTTTGACTAAGCCAGGCTCCCCTGCGCGTCGAGATCTTGATCAGGCCTTGGCCGACGTTTCAGATGCGGCTCAAGCAATCCGCTCTTTAGCTGACTTCATCGAACGTAATCCTGAAACTATCATTCAAGGACGAAGCAAGGCCATCGCTCCGGCTGTCATGAAGGTCGAAGAAAAACCTGAAGCTAAATGATCCGACTTTTGATAATCTTAAGCGCGATGTTCGGCCTGTCAGGTTGTATCGTCTTTGATAAGAAAAGCGAAGCTGTCGCCTTTTACCAATTTAGTTCACCCCAGGCATCCGCCATAGATTCGGGGCCGGTTGTCTTTGTCACACGTGCGATGATTCCGCACGCCCTTCGCCGACCTAATTTGGTCATGCAAGATGACGCCGGATGGGTTCGGGTCGAGGACTCGCATCGCTGGATCGCCCCCCTTGATCGGCTTATTTCGGAAGTGGTTGCGAATCAGTTGACCTCGGCCACGGGTATTTCAACGACCTTGGTGGCTCCCGCCGCCGATCACCTTGTTTTGCTGATCACGGTCGAACGGATGGCCATCAAGGCTCCTAATAAGGAGGCTACCCTGAGCATTCATTTCCGCCTGGAGCATTCGTCCGGCGAGGTGATCCGCGAAAAAACCAGCACCTGGACTTCGGCGATTAATTCCTCCAATCCGGCGGAGTTCGTTCGGGCACAATCAAAAAACCTCGCTAATGCCACACTCGACATCAGCACATGGGTAAACCCAAGCGGTACCAACCCTAAGCCTAAACAGCCATGACCGATCCAGCGCAACCCCCTAAGGTGGGCTACTCCGAAGCCACGGGCGAGATTTGCTATGATCTGCCATCTTCGTACGTACCGCATTCGGCGACTGGCCTTCTGCACTTGCCACGTTTCCTTGCTAAAGCACGTAAACATCTCAGCGGCGAACTTCCCAAATCGTATCAGCGGAACTTCTGTAAGGGATTCGACCGTTTTCTTTGCCTTCATCTTGGCGTCGACCCTGAGACCATCGTCCAGTGCGTCAAAGATTCTGTCAGCCCGACGGACCTTGATGCCAGACTTCTTGCCGTCTTCCCCGGCGACTTACGCGTTCATGTTTGGAATCGCGAGCTCGTCCAGAAGGGCATGAGTGAAATGGGGCGCGAGGCCCTCGCTGATGCCAAGCGCAAGATGGGCGCCGAACAGCGTACTGATATTATCTCTTTTGCCGACATGATTGATTTCGATGAAGGCCGCATAAAATGACCAACCCTGACCCTCATCCTAATCGCCTCATCATCCGGGGCATTAAATCGCTTTTAGCCTGTCTGGAGCATCATCCTAAAGCTTTACGTGAGATTGTCGCAACCGCTGCCTTTGCGCCCTCTTTAGCCGAGCACAGTCATGCGTTTGCCGAGTTGGGAGTTAAGACCCGTATCGTCGGCCCCATCGAATTAGCTGAGACCGCCGAAGGCCCATGTGAAGATGTCTGCGCCTTGACGATGCGTCCCGATCTCGGATTGGCGCGGGTTTCTGATTTCACCGAATGGCGCGAAACGCACGAAAGTATCGTTATCGCAGATGGTATCACGAATCCCGAAGACTTGGCCGCCATCGCTCGCTCCATGACGGCATTCGGTCTCAAGCGCTTGCTCCTCTCCTCAGGTACCGAAAAAATCGCCTTCCATCCCGCCGCATGGAATCTTTCGCGCGGTGCGATGGAAAACCTGCGGTTGATGCGCGCCGCCGCTTTAGGTGGTTTACTTAAACTGGTGGAAGATCGTTGCTGCGTGGTCGCGCTCTCCCCTGACATGGGCCGAAAGATCGACTTGGGTACTCCGGTTCGGGTCCCTGCTCGCCATCTGGCTCTGCTTATCTCCGGTGACCGACTTGATCCTGACCTCCAACCTCGGGTTGAACACTGTTTCCGTTTTCCTGGCATTCTTGGACAATCCCCCCTCAATTTATCCGAAGTGACCCCTTTGGTCATGGCCTGGTTCGCAGCGACCCCCAAGCCTCGGACTGATGGCTTCATGGCGCGAAAACGTGCTCGTCATGCCAAAGGCAAAGAATCCAATCCTCCGACTGAATAACCGTCTCCATGTCTCAACCACAACCTGGTCCCGGCGAGAGCGTCATCTCGTTGCAAAATATCAGCCGTAACTTTTTTACGGCCTTACAACGTCAGCATGATATGCTGGCCTTCAGCATCGCCGGGATGCATACCGCCGACCCGAAGGCGTATGAACATTTCTCGTCTCTTTCACGGGTAATGCCCGTCCCGCAGGCTCATTTGCCGGCCGCCCAGATGCGTGCGTATGCCCGTGGCTTGATGCTCCGGACCACCGTCAACGACCTTTTGGTCTTGGCGGCCGAATGCATGACGCAATGCCACCTGCTTTGCCTCTTCATTCGTGAACGTGGAAGAAACCTGCAAGGAAGTCCGGAAATCGATCGGTTGATTGGCGAGAAGCAACAGGCTTTCGTCCAGATGAACTTACAGGATAAATTCCAAGAATTGGAAGAGGCCTTCGGCATCGTCTGCGAACTTGAAGATGGCGTTTTCAGTTTGGCCGCAGCCCTGCGGGTCTTGGCTCGAGGCGGATTGGTAACCAATGATGATATCGCCCCTGACGGCTCGTTAACGCTCGAATTTAAGGCCATGAAAGACTTTCCAGCCGAACCAGACGCACATGCGACTGCAGATTCGGCTCCTAAGCTTGAGCTCCCGGAGGGCGTGTCTGCACACCCGCTCTCCTCACAGGAGATAGCGCCTAGCGACAAACCTAAGATGATCTCTAAACTGACGGACACACAAAGGACTTTCCGCCCCGGCGAAATGCTCGACTTGACGGACGCAGAGTTGATGGGCCTCAACGTCACTTCGGCTAAATTCGTCGATGGGTTATTGCGCTCCGTTGATTTTTACGGACGAAATCAATTAGGCGAACAGGGCAAATAAGTCGCATGCAAGCCGCCGTCGCCTTGACCCGTCCTCGCTACGTTTGGTTATGGGTGACGGGTGGTTATCTGTTTCAGGCGATACCGGCGGCAATCCGTGATGAAGCCTTACCGGTTGCCCTAAAGAATACGGGCTTGGCAGATGCGAGTATCACCAAGGTCGTCGCGGTCCTGGGGTTGATCTTGGGAGTTAAAATCTTACTTGCTCCGCTGATTTCCCTATTTGCGCCCAAGAGCTTCATCCTTTGGACCCAACTCTTAATCGCGGGTGTGCTCGCTTTGTTAGGTTGGACCATCGGTGACACGCTGCCATCGCTCGGATTAATCCTTGGAGGCTTGGTGCTTATCTCGTTTTTGGCCGCTAGTCATGACTATGCCCTCGATGGTTATTTTGTCGGCTCGTTGAATGATCAATCTCGGGCTAATTATTCGGGCTTGGTTAATTTTGCCTCAAAATTCGGAGGTGTTTTATGCGGTCCGGTCCTGATTTGGTTGGCGGGTAATCTGATGGCTCACGGGGCTTCCGCTCACCAAGCTTGGTCTCTCGCGGTCTACTCGGCCGCTACGATCGCCTTTTTGGCCGTAGTCGTTAACTTCATCAGCTTCCGCCGCGAGCCATCCACTCCGACGGATCTCCTCGGCCTTGCGCAAAGATCCAAACTCATGCGGGATGGCCTGACTGATCTCCTCCGCGATCCGCGTCTCGGTGCCGTCCTTGGTTTGATCTTTTTCTATCGGGCGAGCGAAATTCATATGGCAAGAATCTTGCCGCTTTTCTCCATGGCCACGGTCGCCGCGGGCGGACTCGCCTTAGATAATGAAAGTTATGCCATCCTCAGGCTCTGGACCGCTGTTGGCGGGTTGACGGTAGGCGGGCTTGTCGGCTCCTTCGTCGTCGGTCTTTATGGCCTACGTGCCACGCTGGTGCCCTTGGGCATCGTGATGCACTTGCCCTTGGCGTTGATCGCCTGGCTCGCCTACCACCCTGGGCAGCCCACCCGCGTTATAGGCACTGTTTTCTTCATGGAATACCTAGCCTACGGTGCCGGTCTCTGCGCTCTCTTGTTATCCATGATGAAACTAGCCTCGGGTCCAAGTGCCGCCGTTCGTTACGCCGCTCTCTCTACCTGTGCTCTTTTGGCTAATTATCTTCCAGGATTATGGGCTGGCGCGCTCGCGACTCAACTGGGTTATGCCCATTATTTTATCGGCGCCCTACTCTTAGGCATTCCCGGTATCTGGGTGTCCGTCCGTGCCCGAAAGCACTTCGAAGCGGCTTAGGCTTTAGGCAAGACAATCAATTCCTGTTCGAATTTAATCGCCAGGTATTCCTGGGCGAATTTCTGAACCGACAGACCGTCGGTTAAGCCCATCCGTCGCTCCCATTCGGCATCAAAGTTTGCCCCAAGTCCGGCAACTTCACGGATGAGTGCGCCTTGCAGGCGAGCACCGACGGATTGGCGGCTTTGGCGCCGGGAAACCCTTAGGCGTCTTTTGGCATCCTCAATCTCATCTGGTCTAAATTTACCGGCTCGGAGCCGGTCCAGTTCCAAGCGCATTTCTTTGACGACTTCCTCAGCGCTTTCGGGCGAGGTGCCGGCATAAAGATAGAACATTCCCTGGTCGACGACTTCGATCCGTGATGCCCCTACAAAATAGGCCATGCCTTTTTCTTCGCGGATTCGTCGGAAAAGTCCGCTGGCCATGCCACTTAAGAGTTCTTCGGTGACGTTAGCCGCCACCACTTGGTCGGGTCCGAAACCGCAATGCGGGAACGCGATGGCAACCACCGCCTGCTCGCCTTGGGCGCGTTCGAGGGCCTTTGCCGCTTTTAGGGGTTGGTGCAATGTAAGCTTTAGGGCGGAAAAGGCGACCTTGGGCAAAGTGCCGAACCGGGTCTGCACGAAATCAAGGGCTTCCTTGCGATCAAAATCTCCGCTGATGCCCACGACGATATTACCCGCCACTACCAAGGATTGATGCAGGCTGCTGAGGTTGGCCGGCTGAATCTTTGCCAGTGTCTCGGGCGTGCCGTTGGCATCTACTCCCAAGGGGTGCTCGCCAAAATATTGTTTCAATAGCCGTAGGCGTGCTTTTTCGACGATATCATCTTCTGCCTCCCGACAGGCCGAAATCATGGCTGCCTGTTCGATGGCGATCGTGTCAGGAAGTAAGGTTGGACAGAGGATGCCATCAGCTACCAGGCCAGAAACAGCGTTGAAATCTGAGCTTAAGCCCTCGCCCCAAAGGCCTAGCGATATCTGCGAAGCGTGATCGCTGAATGTCATGCCCAAGCCGTCCACGGTGGAAGCGACTTCTTCTTTCGATCGCTTCACGGTATCGCGGGCGAAGAGCGTGGACAATAAGCCGGTTATGCCGCGGTGTTCGGGATTTTCATACGCCGCCCCGGCCGCGAGAAAGACGCCGACGCCGGCCTTGGGCATCGTGCTGTCATGCTGAAGCACCACCCGTACGCCATTGGGCAAAACCATGGTCTCGAATTTATCGGGGGGATTGACGATGGTTTTGACCGCTGGCTGCGTCGGAGCCTTGCCGCCTTTTAAAGTTCCGAAGGTGACCAGGTCGGGCTTCAGCCAGCGGCGGGCTTCTTTGGTAAGGTCATCTGGCGAAAGTTTGGCGAGGTGTTCGACACCGCATTGCGGCCAGTTGATGTCATAACCGATGGCGGCGGCGTACGCGCTCCGGGAGGTGAATCCGTGAATATTTTTCATTCCATTCACCATGGAGACGACAGCCTGGCGCCGGACTTTTTCAAATTCAGTCAAGTTCACGCCGCGTTGAAGCAGGCCATCCACCAATTCGAGCGTTCCTTTCTCGATGGCCGGAATATCCGCTCCGGCCTCACCTGACCATCCGAGCCAAGCTAAGCCTAGCTCGCGAATACCAAAAGCTGAAGCATCGATGCTATGCACCAGTTTGCGTTTTTCGCGCATCTCGTTCCAAAGCACCGAACTGTTGCCAGCGCCAAGTACGCCCAAGAATAAATCAAGGGCTGCTCGACCTTCATCAAATAGGCCAGGCGCCCGCCAGCACAGCACGCCTTTGCTCGTATTGACGTCACGGACCAGGTCGGTACGACGGATGCCGCCCTGAGGCGGTTCAGATGACGTTGTCGTTTCCAATACTGGTCGCCGCACAAAGCACCCGAACCATTTCTCCGCTGCGGCAAATGCTTCTTCGGCCTCCATCGAGCCGCCGATGGCCAGTACGACATTGGAAGGAACATAGCGGCCGGCGTGATAAGCTCTTAAGTCATCCGGCGTAATGCGGACGAAAAGTTCGCGATGACCGATCACCGGATGGCGTAAGGAATGCGAGCGGACGGCTTCGTGTAAGATCGATTCGGCCAAGACGGAATCGTGTTCGTCATCACGCATGGCGATCTCTCGTAAAATGACTTCGCGCTCCATCTTCGCATCTGCGTCCGTGATAAGCGGATCAAAGACCATATCTGCCACGGCCTCCATCGCGGTTTCAAAACCTTCCTGAGGCGCGTCGATATAATAGACCGTCCGATCAAACGTGGTATACGCGTTGGAGGATCCGCCGCAACGATGCACGGCCTCCGTGAGCTCGCGGTTGGAAAACCGCGCCGTCCCCTTGAAGACCATGTGTTCCAGATAATGTGAGATGCCGGAACCATCCCAGCGTCCTTCATGCACGCTACCCGTCCGGACCCACGCTTGGACCGTGCATAAGCCGATGCCTGGTCGGTGCACAAAGACGACCTCCAACCCATTGGCCAAGACCCTACGCTCTGGCAGCGGGCCTGCTATTTGCGCAAAACTTAACCCTTCGAGGTAGGACATGGATGCATCTATGCCCGCCTGCCTTACGGGTGCAAGTGCGACCATGCACGGAACAACGTAATGCTGCTCACGCGCTCCGGCCCCACTCTGCGGTTGAAATAAGCCATTAGCCCCTGTATCCCCTATTTTTGAAACTTCGACCTTAGGGACGATTGAACAACTTACCCTCTCTTTTTAAAATGTATATTCCGCCAGAAATTCGTGCCAACCTCGAAGAAGTCGAACGGCGTGCCGGTTATCTCTGGAAATTTCTCGATGTCCCTGGGCGCCAGATCCTCATCGCCAAGCTCGAGGAACAGATGGGCGCACCCACTTTTTGGGATAGCCAAAAAAGTGCCCAGAAGGTCATCACGGAATGTAACGGGTATAAGGTCATCGTTGCGCCGCAGATCGCTTTCCGTCGTCAGATCGAAGATGCCAAGACTTTGGCGGAACTGATTACCGAATCACCGGATGGCACCGCTGATGCCGAAATCGAAGAACTGCGCACTTTGGGCACCGACCTGATTGCGGCCGTCGCCGACCTTGAGATCGCTTCTTTCCTTTCCGGACTGCACGATAAATCCAACGCCATCATGACGGTCAAGGCTGGCGCCGGTGGCACCGAATCTAACGATTGGGCCGACCTCCTCTTCCGCATGTATACCCGCTGGGCGGAACGTCGTGGTTTTAAGATTGAAATCGAAGACGTCGCCGAAGGCGAAGGCGCCGGCATCAGCCAGGCGACTTTCCGCATCGAAGGTCCGAATGCCTATGGTTACGCCAAGGCGGAACGTGGCGTGCACCGCCTAGTCCGTATCTCGCCCTTCGATGCGAACGCCCGTCGTCACACATCGTTTGCTTCGGTCGACGTCGTTGCTGAAATCGACGATGATATCGAAGTCGAGATCAATGAGGCTGACCTTCGCGTCGATGTCTATCGTTCCAGCGGTAAGGGCGGCCAGCACGTCAATAAAACCGAATCTGCCGTGCGACTGACGCATATCCCGACCGGCTTAGTCGTGGCCTGTCAGCGCGAACGTTCTCAGGTCAAGAATCGCGCCTTGGCGATGAAGATTCTCCGCGCCCGTATTTACGAAAAACTACAGGACGACAAGCGGGCCGAAATGGAACGCTACTATGGTGAAAAAGGTGACATCGGCTGGGGTAACCAGATTCGTTCTTATGTCTTCCAGCCTTATCAGATGGTTAAAGACCTCCGGACCGGCGTCGAAACTGGCAACATCCAGGCCGTGATGGACGGGGATATCGACTCCTTTATCAATGGCTGGTTGCGCGCCGGCGGCCCGCGTTCGCGTAATAAGGATATAAAAATCGAGGACTAACCTCCCTTTCGTCATGCCCACTCGGGAATTTCTCCGTCATAAATTACTCGATCCGCCGCTGTTCGCGGAGAAAATCTGGAAACTCTCCCCGGAGCCGTGGCCCATTTCTCCAGCCCAACTCAAGGACCTCAAAATCATCGGGGCGGCTTGCCTTAGTTATCAGCGCGCCTTGGAGCGTCTCTACGTCCGTTCCTTCACGGACAAGAAAATCCTGCGTAACCGTGATGTGCACGCACCTTGGGTTTCCGCTTACCTCGACCGCTACAAGCCGGCGGGGCTGATCGAGCACGGCCGCCACCGCGCCGTCAAAGGTCAGTCGCCGGTAGTCCTCCGTCCCGACCTTCTGATCACGGATCAAGGTTTCACGATGACCGAACTGGATAGCGTTCCCGGCGGCGTCGGCTTGACGGCATACCTGAATGAAGTTTATGCGGAAGACTTTCCTTCCGTCATCGGCGGGACGGCGATGCCCAATCGCTTCATGCACGCGCTGAGCAAACTTACGCCTCAGCAGAAATACCCCTTGGTCGCCATCGTGGTGAGCGACGAATCCGCCACGTATCGTCCGGAGTTCGACTGGTTGGCCGAAAAGCTGCGCTCGCTGGGTCATGATGTGCAGGTGGTGAATCCTTCCCAGATCATGCAGATGGGAGAAGGTTCTTTCATCCCCGTGGATGGCGTGCCGCGCCGGATCGATACGCTCTATCGCTTCTTTGAGCTCTTTGACCTCGCGAACGTCAAAGGAGCAGACGGTATCTTTAATGCGGTCGAAGCCGGCACGCTCGCCCTGACGCCGCCCATGAAGGCTTTTCAGGAAGAGAAGCTCGGCCTAGCGCTGCTTCACCATCCGCAACTGGTGGAATTCTGGAAAGAAAACCTGCCCGAAGATCACCTCGCCGCCCTCTTCCGTATCGTTCCCCAGACGTGGATCATGGAGAAGACCGAATTGCCGCCGACGGCCGTACTGCATGCGCCGAACGTGAACGGACGACCCATTCGGGAATGGACGGAACTCGCCGAGGCCTCTCAACGCGAACGTAACTTGATCATCAAGGCGAGCGGCTTCCATGAGACCGCCTGGGGTGCCCGTAGTGTTACCCTCGGTAGCGATGTCTCACGGGAGGAATGGCTGGAAGCGATCGAAGACGCCCTCAACCCTGAGAACGAAACGTTCCATGTGATGCAGGAATATCACAAACCTTCGCGCCTGACGCACCCCGTTTTCGCTGATGATGGCTCAATTGTGCCGGCGGATGGACGCGTTAGGCTCTGCCCCTACTTCTTTGTCGATGGGGATACGGTCGAGCTTTCCGGAATCCTTTCGACCTTCTGTCCGGCAGATAAGAAGATTATCCATGGGATGACGGACGCCGCCTTGCTGCCCTGCTATCTTACGGCCTGAGCCGACGGGCCACCCCACGTCTTGCATCCGTCAGGATTTGGGCCAATTTGAAGCCATGCGATGCTTTGCCCTGAGTCTTTTAGCTTTCACGGGTTTGTGTTCCCATCTGCTTGGTGCCGTCAGGACCAAAGTGGACTTGGTCAATCTCACTCCCGAGATCAAGCCCGGCCAGACGGCCCTGATTGCGGCACGTTTCCGCTGTGACCCCCATTTCCATATTTATTGGAAAAACCCGGGAGATGCAGGCCAAGCCCCCTCCGTCACTTGGTCGGATAAGGCCGGTACGACGACCAGCGAATTCATCTGGCCAGGCCCCGGTTTGCTCGATCAGGCCGGCGTTATGAATTTCGTCTATGAAGCCGAAAGCTTAATACTCATCAAGGTGTCGATCCCGGACTCTGCCCGCGGCGACCTCTTGCTTAAGGGCAAGATCGAATGGCTGGAATGCGATGATGCCGGCTGCTATCCGCACGAAAAAGAGGTCACGCTTGCTCTTAAGGTTGGCGGACAAAATGATGCCTACAAATACGACCCAAAACTTTACGCCGAATTAAATCCTTCGCTGGCGACAACCGGAGAGATCAATGGCAAAACTTTACGTGTCACGGTTCCAGCCGGACAGAAATTAAAAGGGACTTGGTTTCCTGAGCGGAATTTCGTAACCCCTAACGCTACGTTTAAACAAAAGCACTTAGGCGATACGGTCGATTTCTCACTGGTGGATGCGACCGAAACGCTCAACTCTGGCCCGATTAATTTCGTGACCAAGACGGCGGAGGGAGGTTTCGTGAACATCGCGGTAAAGATCGCCGCTCCCGCGCAACGCTTGGACGCACCTTCAAACTCGAGCCATGGTGAATGGACGCCGTGGAGTCTGGAAGCGCAGGCCAAAGCTCTTGCCGAAGGGAAGATCGTGTATGTGGATTTTACGGCTCGTTGGTGTGCCACCTGTCAGGTCAATAAGCGCGTTTACACCCAAGAAGCCGTACTCAAGGCCTTGGCCGATCATCACGTGGTGATGCTCAAGGCTGATTGGACCAAGAAGGACGCCGTTATCGCCGCCGAGTTAAATAAATACGGCCGCACAGGCATTCCGTTGAACATCATCCTTAAGCAAGGCCAGCCTACGGCCATCCTTTCCGAAGCGCTCACGGGCGGTGAGGTCATTTCGGCCCTCGAGGCTGTCGCTGCCGGTAAGCCCTATCAGGCTTCTTCAATCACCCATCCGTTCGTCATCTGGCTTCTTCTGGCTTTTGGAGGCGGTATCTTGCTTAACCTGATGCCGTGCGTCTTTCCTATGATCGGGTTGAAGGTCCTCGCCTTTGCCCGTGAAGCCGGTGCCTCGCGTCATACTGTCATCAAAAACGGCCTGCTCTATTCCGCCGGTGTGATCGTGAGTTTCATTACCCTGGCTGGTCTGATCATTGCGCTTAAGGCCAGCGGCAGCTCGGTTGGTTGGGGCTTTCAGATGCAATCTCCGGGCTTTGTCTTGGGTACCTGCGTGTTGATGGTCGTCCTCGGCCTTAGTCTCGCCGGTACCTTTGAAATTGGTTCAAGTTTTGCCGGGATAGCCGCTGGTGCCGGTGATGCGGGCGTAGGGTCGTTTTTTTCCGGCATCTTGGCCACGGCCGTCGCCACGCCTTGTACGGCTCCTGGTCTGGGTGCCGCCCTCGGCTTCGCTATGGATAAAGATCGCTCCACTTCTGAAACGATCCTTTTCTTCACAGTGATCGGCTTAGGCATGGCGCTACCCTATCTGCTGCTCTCGATTTTTCCGCGTCTCGCAGCTTTACTCCCGCGCCCAGGTGAATGGATGGAAACCTTGAAGCAAGCGATGGCTTTCCCGCTTTTCGCCTACGCGCTTTATTTACTCTGGGTGCTTAACGCCTTAGTCGATGATGCTGGCTGGGTGCGTGACGCCTCTCTTGGCCTCGCCTTGATTGCCGCCTCTTGCTGGATCCTAGGACGTTGGGCGGCCCCACACCGCACTGATGCCGAACGTCGCTATGGCCGCATCACGGCCGGGCTGATCTTTGTCGGGACTCTGGTATATCTATTCGGCTCCCTGCCCTGATCCTTCAATCTATGAAAATAAAAAGGCCCGCTGAGTGCGGGCCTTTTCGTATCAACACAGGTTGCCTTCTTAGAGTGCAGAGACAGGTGCTGGGGTCGGACCACCTGCAGGAGCTGCTGCCGGTGCTTTCGATGCTCCGGAAGATCGAGGGGCAACTTTTCCTGCGCCGGAAGTGATGACGCCAGAATAGTTAACATCGACGATCACGGCCTTACGGTCCTTGGCGCCTGATTGACGTCCGGCGGCGCTCTTGTCGGCTTGTTGCTCACCCAGCGCCATGACTTCGATGTTCGCTTGGTTAGAACCGAGCTTCGTCAGGTAATCACGAGCGGATTGAGCGCGACGGTCCGAAAGGCCTAGGTTATATTCTTCCGTACCGAATTGGTCCGTGTAACCAGCGATGATCAATTTGGTTCCTTTGGCTTTGCCGGCGATGCCATCAAGCTTAGAGCGTTCCTTGGCTTCGACGGTGTATTTATCGAAATCAAAGTAGACGGTAGCTAAGATGGCCTCAGGAGGGATGTTACCCGAACGAATCGCGTCGGCCATCCGATCAAAACCGGCTGGACGGTGATCCAAGCTGTCGGCGCCATTAGCTGGTCCGTTTTGGTTGAAATCGGAAGGTAAGCGAGAGGGTCCGCAACCCACAAGGAGGGCGGAGGCTGCAAGGAGAAGAGAGAGGCGCTTCATGGTTAAGAAGGAATAAAGAAGGGCGGTGCGAGGTCGGCAAGCCTTGACTGGCCTAGTAACGAGCCACCTGGGTATCGATTTTTAGGGCCCAGGCATTGATTCCCCCCTGCACATTGGAGACTTGGGCGTAGCCTTTGGCCCTTAAAAATTGGGTAACGCGCAGGCTCCGTCCGCCATGATGGCAGTGAATCAAAACGAGACGATCTTGCGGGATTTCAGCCAAACGCTCCGGGATCATTCCCATCGGAATGAGCCGGGCCCCTGCAATATTACAAATACGAGCCTCGTCCGGCTCGCGGACGTCGATCAGGAGCGGCGGCGTAGCGCTGGCTAAAAGTTGGGCAGCTTGTTCGATACTGACCTCTAAGGGAGTGGCGGACATGGAAGGTTGAGGTGGTAGGCAGACCGTGGTCGCATAGCGCGAAGCTTCAATGCCAAGGAAGGAAGGTTTATCGCCGCAAGCCGGACATGATAAATCCCGCTCTAGGTTTAAAGCCTTGGAAGTACCGGCGGCGATATCCACGACCATCAGCCGAGAAGTCGAACGACGTCCAAGGATGACCGCTAACACCTCAGCGGCCATCCATGAGCCGATGACTCCGCAAGTGGCTCCAAAAACACCCGCATCAGCACAAGTCGGGACCGACGACGCATCCGGCATGACGGGATAGACGCAACGATAACACCCGACCCGGGGAAGAAAGACGCCAACCTGCCCTTCGGAACGCAGGACGCTGCCATGCACCAAAGGCTTCTGGGTTAATGTACAAGTGTCAGCGGCTAAGAAACGTGTCGCAAAATTATCCGTACCGTCGACCACAATGTCATATCGGCCAATCAGGCCTTCGGCATTTTCTGGCGTCAGGCCTTCGGGATGGAGCGCCACTTGCAGGCCTGGATTTATTTCCAAAAGCGCCTCCGCAGCTGAAATGGTTTTGGGTAGACCTAAGGTATCGAAGCCGTGAATAATTTGGCGGTGAAGGTTAGAGAGTTCTACCTTGTCGGGATCAGCGATGCCGATGGTGCCCACGCCTGCGGAAGCAAGATAGAGGGCGACGGGTGAGCCCAGTCCACCCGCGCCTAACATCAGAACCCTGGTATCCCTGATCTTGACTTGGCCACCCTCCCCGACTTCCGGAAGTCTTATCTGACGGGCATATAGGGCGCGTTCGTGGTCGTTCAAGGGTGCATGCGCTGCCATACACGCAATGGAAGACACCTGGCCAAGGGTGTCAAACCCCTCCCACGGCATCGAAGGTGTCGGATTGAAATATCTGCAAACCTCCCCACGTTAGGCGTGTGGCAAATGTCTTCCTCGGCATCGATTATGGTTCAAAGCGGATTGGGCTCAGCCATGCCGATGAACTCGGCTTCGCCTTCGCCCTTCCAGCCGCGACCGCGCTCGAACCCGCCGAGAGGTTCCAGCAGATTGCGAACGAAATTTCCCGACTTCGTGTGACCCAGATCGTCCTTGGCTACCCTCTTTCCGTGGAAGGTGAACGCACCAAGCGTTGCGATGAAGTGGATGCTTTCGCCCTCGAACTGACCCGCCGCTTTCAACTTCCCATCGAAAAGATTGATGAAGCTCTGACCAGCCTCGCTGCCGATGAGATGGGTGGCCGTAAACCACGCTCGAGCAAGGAACGTCAAGAGCAGGCCCGCTCCGGCGAGCGCGATTCCCGGGCCGCCGCCGTCTTACTGCAAGACTACCTGAACAGCCGCGGGATCGGGACCAATCTCCTTTGATCTGATGCCCAAGAAGAAACCGACAATCGTTAAGGATGAACGCTTTCTGGCTACGGTGGCTTATGACGGTACGGATTACATCGGCTGGCAGATCCAGACCAGTAATGGGTCAATCCAAAGCGAACTCGAGGGCCGGCTTTCTCGCATCTTGAAGAAGCCGATTACGATTCATGGTAGTGGTCGGACGGATTCGGGCGTGCATAGCGTCGGCCAGACTTTTCACTTCGACGCCTTTTGGCCCCACCCACCGAAGCTTTTGGTTCACGCCATTAATTCCTGCGACCAGAAGGGTCTTTTGGTCACGCATCTTCGTCGCGTTCCGCCCGCATTTCATGCCCGTTATTCCGCCATCGGAAAACGCTATCGCTACGAAGTATGCCACGGCTATCCCCCACCCTGGGAGGCAAGATATTCCCTCGGTACGGGTAAGAAAATTATGGATATCGCTGCCATGCGAAAAGCGGCGAAGTTGCTGGTGGGAAAACACAACTTCATCGCGTTCGGAGCCAATCACGGCCAATGCATGGAAAAGGAAAATCCGGTGAAAGACCTGCGCCGGCTCGATGTCCGAATCAAAGGCCCCCGGATCACCATCATTACGGAAGGGAGCGGCTTTCTTTATAAGATGGTGCGTCGACTCGTCGGCGGGTTGCTTCGCGTCGGCGATCATAAGATGCCTCCCGAACGCCTGGCCGCCTATCGCGAAGAACATATCATCACGGCCGAGGTCCCGACGGCCCCCGCCCGAGGGCTTTTCATGGACAAGGTAATCTATGATCCAGCGACACTGAGGCGGGCTAAACGAAAGTCATCTTAAGTCGGTTCTGATCTATCCTTAATGCCGGCTTAATCTGCGAAATGTTAAAATCATAAAGTTCATACCTGCTTTTTTATGAAAAATATTACCCTATCTATCCTTGGGATGACTTTATGTTTCAGCCTGTGTGAAGGTGCGACCGGCGTCGACCTCGTTTCGATGTTCGATAAGCGTTCGCTGGTTAAGCCTATCTCCGAAATCGAAGGCACGCTCTCGGATGGTTCAAAGGCCATCGTTTACAAAATCGTGGTCCGCTCAATCCCGTGGGATCATGCCATGGGCCCTTGGGCGCCCAACACGCTGAATGAAAAAGGAGGATTCTGGGAAGATACCGTCGACAAGAAGCTCTACCGCGTCGACGCAACTTATCTAAAGCTCTTGAATACGCGCGGCTGGAACATGTTCGAAGCGGACGGCACGGTGCATAAGACGAAAAACCGAACCGAGTTTGACAAGGTCGCCCGTCAGGAACTTGCCGGCTGGACGTTTGAACAGGCCAAGGCCGACGGCGTCATTAATTCGGTCATCGACCTCCAACCTACCGAACAAATCGTCACGCTTTTCTTACCCAAGAATCCGAAGGCGTCCGCCAAAGTCACCATGCTGCGGCAGGCGAAATTCTCTCCGCGCTCCGGTTTAGGCATCAGCGTCAATGGCGTGCGCTTCTTCCCGCCCGAGCCCGTTGATCGCATCACCGCCTTTCATAATATCGCACCGCTTGACCCTCAGGGAGGTCACACTGGCTTCGGTCACGAGTACCATTATCACCGTGCCCCCTCCGTTATGAATAATGATAAATCCGGCAAGGTCGTCGGATTTGCCTTGGATGGTTTTCCGGTTCGGGCGCCCACTGAACCCGATGGCTCCGCCCCTAAGGGCTTAGATGCTATTCATGGCCATGAGCACGATAGTTTGGGTTACCATTATCACGTCAGCAACGACTGGCCCTATATCCTTGGAGGATTTAAAGGTCCTCTGGGCACGGCGTCCCTTGGCGATGTCGACGTCTGTGATGCTACCAAGACCGGCGGCGACGGCGGCAAGGGTGGTAAAGGCGGCAAAGGTGGAGAGGGTAAGAAAGGTCCGCCCGGAGGAGGCGGTCCTCCTGGCGGCAAATAATCTGCGATGCGCCACCTCCTCTTATTTTTAAGCCTGTTCGGATATGTCGTCGCACCGGCACAGGTTCAGCGCAACGCTCCCAACATCCTCATCCTGCTTGCGGATGATTTAGGCTGGAATGACGTCGGTTATCGGAACGCCAAGAGAGTCACACCTGTGATCAATCAATTGGCTAAAGAAGGTATCGAGCTTCAGCGCTTCTACACCTATCCGGTATGCAGCCCGGCGCGTGCAGCCTTGCTTTCTGGCATCATGCCGCGTCGTTTCGGTATCGTCGATGTCATGGGTCCTGGCCAACAGGGCATTCCAAAGACCGTCGTCACTCTTCCGGCCAAATTAAAAAGTTTAGGCTACCAGACTTCGCTCATCGGAAAATGGCATTTGGGAAACAACAACGGTCCGATGACCTATGGCTTTGACCACTTTTACGGATTTTTAAGCGCCGAATTAGATTACTTTAAACACACCGATAAACGGGGTAAGCCGGACTGGCAACGCGACGGCAAGCAGATCGAAGAAGCCGGCTATACCACTTACCTTTTCGCCGATGATGCCGTTAAGCAGATCAAGGCTCGCGATAAATCTCACCCCTTCTTTCTTGAGGTAGCTTTCAACGCCCCTCACATCGATCTGGCAGCTCCGCCGGAACTGATAGAAAAGCATAAAGCAGATGGGCTCTATGGCGCGGTAGTCGAGGGGCTGGATATCGGTATCGGTCGCGTCTTGGCGGTCTTGGATGAACAAGGCATTCGTAATAATACCATTGTCATTTTTTGCTCGGATAACGGAGCCCCCCAGCGAAGCGGTTCCAATTTACCGCTTAATAATTTCAAAGCGACGATCTACGAAGGAGGAATCCGCACGCCGGCCATCGTCCGTTGGCCAGGACATACCCCGACGCGCGTTGCTACCCAACATGCCGTAGCTATGAACGACCTCTACCCTACTTTATTGCACGCTATTGGCTCTCCGCTCGCCGCTGACGCGAAGTTAGACGGCGTCAGCCAGTGGCAGGCGATTAGTTCAGGTAAGGCCATCGAACGGACGCCTTTTTTAATCGCTTCACATGATATCGCCCTTTTTGACGGCGATTGGAAACTCATGGAGTTCGGAGACGGCAAGCGGTCCCTTTACAATCTTTCCAAGGACATCTCCGAAACCAAGGATGAATGGTCAAAGCAGCCCGAGCTTGCCGCCAAACTCGGAGCCAAATTAGATGAAATTAAAAAGGGACTACCGGCCGCTGGAGACCGTCAAATGGGCGGTCCAGGTGGTGGTAAAAAAGGCGGAGGCAAAGGTCCTGGCGGTAAGGGGGCGGCAAAGTAACTCCCTCCCTTAATTTAATCTTAATCTGATTTTTGATATAATAATACTTCCCCAAATGCGTACACACCTCCCTAATTTTACCCTGCTCGTGGGCATGTTCTGCCTCATGAATATTCTCTCTGCCGCTGGCCCTTCCGAAAAGGGTAAGGGTCAGGGAAAGAAAATGGAGACTCCCACGGGGACGGATTTCGTCACCGCGGCCAAACCAGCCGGTAAGCCAGTCGGAAATTTTACCCTTACCAGCCCCGCCGTCAAAGATGGTGGCGATCTACCCAAAGAATATACGGGCGACGGAGAAAGCGCCAGCCCTCCCCTTGCCTGGACCAACCCTCCTAAAGGTACCCAGAGCTACGCACTCATCATGCATCACCTTGATCCTGACAATAACACCAAGATTTATTGGCTCGAGTACGACATCGCACCGACGGTTAGTTCCGTGGCCAAGAACGTGCAAGATTTCGGCACCATGGGCAAAAGCACCGTGCACAATCGCGTCGAATACGCCCCGCCCCACTCCAAAGGACCTGGTGCCAAAAAATATATCCTTACGCTCTTTGCCTTATCCGTAAAGCCCGACTTGAAAAACGCCACCCAGCCCATCACGGCGGAAGTACTCTTGGCTGCCATGAAGGGTAAGATCTTGGGTGCCGCTGACCTTAGCGTCATCTACACGCGTCCCGCCGGTGCATCGGATGAAGAAGAAAAGCGTCCAGCCCGCAAAGGTGACCGTCCGAATGATGCGTCGGGAGCCCCGCCGAATCGCCCAAGCAAGTAAGGCGAGTTTGGGTTGGATTAAGGAAGCCAGATGCATAACCCATCAGGGTAGTGTTATTTCGCGTACTCATTCTTTTCTTAGGGCTGCTCGTAGCTCCGTCCTGTTTCGGTCATCCGGAATGGAAAGAAGCTTCCTGCATCGGCGTACTCGACGAACAGAACAAGTTCAGCTTTACCATCAAGTTTGACATCCCCTCCTTTCTTCTCGGCAAGCTTCCCAAGGATGCGACCGTCAAGGAACTAGATGACCTGATGTTTGATGATGGACGGTTGCCCGCCGCCTACGGAGTGCGCCCCGATAGGTTAAAGGAACGTTTCGTCATTAAGGCGGATGGAAAATCTCTTCCGGTGAGGATCCTGTCCTTTCCCTCCGCCATCGAAGTTAAAGCCCAATCCACGCGCCAAGGTGAATCCGATCGCTACCCAGTGCTGATGAACGTTAAGGCGGAAGTACAAATCCCTGCTGACACCCATAAGATCGAGATCTTCTTCCCTTCGGAATTGGGTACGGTCTTCACCAATCTTCGGCGCGGCATGGAATACCAGGTAGTCATGGCGGTGATTCCTGATGAGCCTGGCGATTTCGTCATCGGTGATGAAAAGAGCGATCAGACCGATGACCTTCCATGGTATGGCCACGTCAAGGCCTTTCTGGTCGGATTGCTTGGCGACGGCTTCGGCCACGTGATTCCGAACGGGTGGGATCACTGCCTGTTCATGATGGCGATGTTTCTTGGCGCTGCATCGCTCCGCCAAGCGCTGGGTCGATCGCTCATTTTTACCGTCGGACATAGCATCACCCTGACGGCTGTGGCCTTAGGTTATCTTGGTCAGGTCGGCACGTGGATTGAGCCGGTCATCGCCCTGACGATCGGGCTGGGGGGCTTGATGGCCTACCTTGGTAAGGCCTCGCAACGTCAGATGCTGCTCATTCCAGCGACCTTCGGCCTGGTTCACGGATTGGGCTTTGCGGCGGCAGTTTCCGATCGACTGAAGGATTGGGATCGCGTGAGCATCATCAAGATTCTCGTGGGCTTTAATCTCGGGGTCGAACTCGCACAAGTCAGCGTCATCCTGTCCCTCGCGCTTGTCCTGGCCTTGATCGCACGGACGCGTATCCCGCAGATGCCGCTCCGTCGTTTTCTTTGCCTCGCAGTAGCCATCGTAGGCTTCGGTATCATGGCCTACCGCATCCTCGATCTAGCCGGAGTCGTCTGAGGTTCTAAATCCGACCGACCGGTCGCTTGCCTTCATCGAGCTTACGACGTTCTGACTCGGCCAATACTTTCAATTCGTTGACGATATCAGGATGGCCTGCGGCGACGTCGATCTTTTCCGAGGCGTCCGTTTCCAGATTATAAAGGGCGAAATCAATCTTAGCCTGATGCGTCTGGGCGGGGCTGCCGTCGTGATCGGCCGGAATCATATTCTCATAGGTCCGATAGGCATGCGGAAGGTGTAATTTCCATTTTCCTTTGCGCACGGCTTCGAGCTTATCACCGTAAAAATAAACAAAGACCTCGCGCACGCCTTTGGCTTCGCCTTTAAGCACGGACAGGAAGGATTGCCCATCAATGGCCAGCTTGGGTTTTGCCACGGCACAGGCTTCGACGATCGTGGGTAGGAAATCGAGGTTGCCGGCCAAAGCGTCGGTGGTGGTGCCCGGCTTGATGACACTCGGCCACCGCACGATACAAGGGACTCTCACGCCGCCTTCGAAAGTCGTACCTTTTCCTTCGCGGAAAGGACCGGCCGAACCGGCATGCCGGCCGAAATTGAGCCAAGGCCCATTGTCACTGGTGAAGATCACCAAGGTGTTATCTTCGACCCTTTTCTCTTTCAGGACGCGCAACACCGCTCCGATGGTGTGATCGATGTCGGCCATGGTGTCGGCATAAGGTGTTGGGCCTTTGTCTTTGAACTCCTTGGAGGCCCCCAAGGGGGTGTGCGGCATCGAGGTCGCCAGATAAAGGAAGAAGGGTTTGTCGCGTCCGGCGTTATCGCGGATGAACTTCGTCGCCCGGAAGCCCTGCATCGTCGTGAGGGTATCCATGTCGTCGAAGGTATTGACGGCGTGAAAGCGTTCCCCGTTCACGAACCAATAGAGCTCGGGGTATTTCTTTTGTCGACTCGTGTCGCCCGGAAAATATCCCTGTGGCCACATGTCGTTCGAATAAGGAATGATCAATGACTCATCAAATCCATGCGATGGCGGAAGGAAGATTGTTTGGTCACCTAAATGCCACTTGCCCACGACGCCGGTATGGTAGCCCCCCTGCTTAAGAAGCGTGCCTAGGGTTTGCTCGTTCGGGTTTAGTCCTGTCTTTGAATTAGGCCCCAAGGCCGTTCCGCCCAAACCCAGCCGGTTCGGGTAACATCCCGTCATCAAGGCGCAACGCGAAGAGGTGCAAACAGCCTGGGTCGCATAAAAGCTCGTGAACCTTATTCCTTCACGTGCCAGCTGGTCGATGTTGGGGGTGCTGTTCTGTTTCGAGCCGTAGCATCCGGGATCCGCCCATCCCATGTCATCCGACATAATCAAAACGACATTAGGGTGGGCACCGAACGTCAATGAATACGCCAGTAGGACCAAGGTTGGGGTTAACCTCATGAGCAAACTTATAGGGTAAACACCCTACGCTGACAAGGGTAAGTTTCTGGAGTTTAACCTACCTGCCGTCCTTCCGGATAAGACTTCAGAGCTTGAGGCCTAAATCCTTACACACCGAGGGAAACTTCTTCGCCTTGGCGACGAATTCTTCGACGGCAAAATCGGCGACGATGAAATCTCCGTAACGGAACGACGGGCACTTGGCCTGGCCGGTCAAGGCTACCATCTGGCGCATGTCGTGCATGCTCTTGATGACATCCCTTACGTCCAGCGCGACGCCTTGTTCCGCGAAATAGGCCAGGGCTTTGACGCACCATGGGCATTCGGGCTTGATGTATAGAATCGGCAACGGTTGCGGCATAAGAATGATAACAACACCCGGCACCCACCAAGGCAAGAGGACAACAATCGATGGGCCTGCCCGAGGCGTTGACAGTCCGAGGGTCAACCGACAGAAAAACCTTCCCCTTACTTTCATGGAAACCATCCACGGTGCCCCGAGTTATGTTTTGAAATCAAAGGAGATCACCTGTGCGGTGACCCAGACCGCCGGCCATATGGCTCCGGTCACCTTCCACCTGGGCGCCACCGAGGCCAGCCCCTACTCCCTTTCACCCTGGCAGCCGAACCAAGCCGAGGCTGGTTTGCCTAATCTCCTTCTTTACTTGCGGGGTGATTTTCTCTGCCTGCCTTTCGGCGGACAAAAGAGCGGCCCGCCCCACGGCGATCCGGCCAATGCCGTTTGGCATTTGAAGGCCCAGTCTGCGAGACAGCTTTGCTTGACCCAAAAGACCGGCGACACCGGTGCGCTCGTGACCAAGACGCTTTCGCTCATCGACGGACATCACGCCCTCTATTCCGAACATCTCATTGAAGGCCTGATTGGAAGATGGAATTACGGCAATCACCCGGTGCTTGATCTTTCCTCCGTCCCCGAGGGTGGGGCTCGTGTCGCCACCAGTCCGTTTAAGTGGGGTTCGGTCTACCCGGGGGAATTCTCCAACGCAGCGAATGGCGAAGCGGGTACGCTGCTGCCCAAAGCTGAGATTAAAAATCTCGCTAACGTTCCGCGCAAAGACGGCACTAACGCCGACCTCACGCGTTACCCGGCAAGAAAAGGCTTCGATGATTTAATCATGCTCGTGAACGAACCGGCCACCGCGTTGCAGCCATTCGCGTGGACCGCCGTGACGTTTCCCGGATACGTCTGGTTTTCGCTCAAGAACGCCGCTGACTTTCCCTCGACACTTTTTTGGATTTCTAACGGGGGGCGCTCCGGTCACCCCTGGGAAAAACGGCATCTGGGTCGTCTCGGTCTCGAAGAAGTCTGCTCTCACTTTTCAGATAGCGTCGATGTTTCCCGCGAAGATCGCCTCCAACCCCTCGGCATCCCCACGACACGTATTTTCTCTTCAGGCGAGAAAGTCCGGCTTCCCCTCATCCAAGCTGCCGCGGCCGTGCCGCAGACTTTTGGGCAGGTCCAATCAATTACCCCGGCCGGTACCGATTTTATCAAGATTGTGGGCGAAAACGGCGTCTCGGTAACCGTCCCGATTAATTGGCAGTTTTTGAAGTCCTAAGGCTTTGGCACTCAATTCTTGTCCCCCGCCCGCCGACTGCCCTAAATCGAACCTCCCCGCTCCCTCCGTTCACCCTCACCCACTCTTTTCCTTCTTCATATCACCATGATTCCTGCTCCTAAGATTACCCAAGATTTAACCACCAAGAAAACGGGCGTTGCCGCCATGGTGCGCAAAGAGCTTGCCCACACGGGCGGCCTGCTCCGCCTCGCCCCTTGCTGGGTGCCGCGCTCTTTCTTGCAACCCGGCAAACGCCTCAAGCTTCACCCGGATGATCTCTACGCTTTCGGTCTCCACCGTGGCGGCATCGACGAGCGCTGGTTCGCTTCCACCACCGAAGCGGCGAACGATAACCGGACGGCCGACGAAGGTCTCTCGTACGTCATCATCGACAATGTCCGCTTTACCTTGAAACAAGCCGTCGCCGAACTCGGCGCCGAACTCATCGGCTCCCCGATCTGGAAGAAATATAAAAAGTGGCCCGTCTACTCCAAGTTCTTCGACAACATGGGTCCGATCCCGCACCACATGCACCAGAACGCCAAGCAGGCCAAGTTGCTCGGGCTCGAAGGTAAGCCCGAATCTTATTACTTCCCGCCGCAGCACAACAACGTCGGGAATAATTTCCCATATACTTTCATGGGCTTCGAGCCTGGTACGACCAAGGCTCAGGTCCGCGAATGCATCGCGAACTGGAACAAGGGCGACAACAAGATTCTCGAGCTCTCCAAGGCCTACAAGCTTCAGCCGGGTACGGGTTGGCTGATCGATCCGTGCATCCTCCACGCCCCAGGCTCGCTCTGCACCTATGAACCACAGTGGGGTTCCGACGTCTTCGGCATGTATCAGAACCTCGTCGAAGGACGCGAAGTGCCTTGGGCCTTGCTCGTCAAGGATATGCCTAAGTCCAAGCACCAAGACGTCGACTTCATCGTCGATCAACTCGACTGGGACAAGAACGTGGATCCTAACTTCAAGGATAACCACTACCTCGAACCCGTCACCGCCGAGAAAGGCGACGGCTACGAAGACAAGTGGATCGTCTATGGCAAGGTCGACAAATTCCAATACTTCACAGCCAAGGAACTCACCGTGGCCCCCGGCGCCGAATGTACCATCAAGGACAATGGGGCTTATGGCCTCATCTGCGTCCAGGGCTCGGGCTTCATCAACGACGAGCCGCTCAACAGCCCTAAGCTCATCCGCTTCAATGAGCTCACGGAAGACGAATTCTTCTGTACGGCCGAAGGCGCGAAAGCCGGCATCACGTTCCAGAACACCTCGACGACCGAGCCTCTGGTCTGTCTCCGTTACTTCGGGCCTGAAGTGAACCCCAACGCTCCGGCGATGGGTGCTCATAAAAAGAATAAGAAAAAATAAGCCCTCCCCTTACCCCATACCCCACGTCATGAAACTGCACAACGCCATGTGGCCCGGCCTCGTCGGCAAGGAGCCCAATACGGATCACCCGCCCATCGCCCTCGAGCACATGCTCGACATGACCGTCGCCGCCAACGTCGACGGGCATAAGTTCGATGGCGTGGATCTCTTCCTTTTCCACCCCCACACCGACCCCGACATCTCGGAAGACAATTTGAAGAAGATGGCCGACCTGATCGCCTCCAAGGGCCTGAACGTCGGTTCGCTCGTGGCGCCGGTCTGGCCGGGCACGGTGGGAGATTCTTCGATGGGTACCGACGAACAACAGCAGAAGTTCCTGCTCGCGATCGATAAGGCCTGTCGCATCGCCAAGTTGCTCAACAAGCATGGCGTCCGCAAATACGGCGTCATCCGCGTCGACTCTGCCGAGTTCGGCGTCGCCAAGTGGCGCGAAAATGAAAAAGCGAACACCGCCCGCATCGTCGACACTTTTAAGAAGGCTGCGAAGATCGCCGCCGACCACGGCGAGCGCATCGCCGCCGAAGGTGAAATCTGCTGGGCAGGCATGCATTCCTGGAAAGCGATGCTTGATACCCTCGAAGGCGTCGGCCAACCGAAGACCTTCGGCTTCCAAGCCGACTTGGCCCACACCTACCTCTACCTCATGGGCTACAACGCCCCCGAGGCCGCCCTCCTCAAGGAAGGTTACACCGAGGCCGAATTCTGGCCCGCCTATCGCGAGATGGTCGGTAAGCTCCGCCCTTGGACGCTCGACTTCCACGTGGCTCAGAACGACGGCACGGTCCATGGCACTGGCTCGCACGAAAAGACCGGTCGCCACTGCCAAGCTGACGATGCCAACGGCAAACTCGATATCACGGCTTGCTCCAAAGTCTGGCTCGAAGGCGCCGCCGATCGTGGCATGAAGCACATCTGTTGGGATGGCTGCATGTTCCCGAATGCTACCCTCGAAAGCCCCAAGACCTGGAACACTATTCTATCGGCCATGGTCAAGGTCAAGAAGGCCCTCTGAACTTAACTCCAACTCCTTCTCATCATGTCTAAAGCCATTCGCATCGGTCTCATCGGTTACGGTTTCATGGGCCGTACCCACTCCAACGCCTACTCTCAGGTCGGTCACTTCTTCCCGAAGGACAAACTCACCGCTGGTCACCACGTCGTCCGCCAGGCCGTCTGCGGTCGCGATGAGGCCAAGGTCAAAGACTTCGCCGAGAAGTGGGGTTACGCTTCCTACGAAACCGACTGGCGCAAGCTCGTCGCCCGTAATGATATCGACGCAATCGATATCTGCACCCCGAATGACTCGCACGCCGAGATCGCTCTCGAGTGCATCAAGCACGGCAAGATGATTCTCTGCGAAAAGCCTCTCGCCCTCAACGGCACGCAGGGCGAACAGATGGTCGCCGCGGTTGAGAAATCCGGCCTCCCTAATCTCGTCTGGTATAACTACCGTTTCCTTCCTGCCGTCACGCTCGCGAAGAACATTGTGGCTGCCGGTGAACTTGGCCGAATCTTCCACTATCGTGCGAATTTCCTTCAGGATTGGACGATCTCGACCGAACTGCCTCAGGGAGGCGCCGGACTCTGGCGCCTTGATGCCGCTGCCGCTGGCTCCGGCGTGACGGGTGACTTGCTGGCTCATTGCATCGACACGGCCCGCTGGATCAACGGTGAGATCACCGAAGTTTCCGCGATGACCGAGACGTTCATCAAAGAACGCGTGCACACCGCTACTGGCAAAGTCCACCCGGTCACCATCGATGATGCGTGTATCTTCCTGTGCCGCTTCGAAAACGGCTCCCTCGCTCAGTTCGAGTCGACCCGCTACGCCCGCGGCCACAAGGCGCTCTACACCTTTGAGATCAACGGTGAAAAGAAGTCTCTCCAATGGGATCTCCATGACCTCAACCGTTTGAACTACTTCGACCACGCCGTTCCCGGCGACCGTCGCGGCTGGGCCAGCATCCATACCTCCGACGGCGACCACCCCTACTCGGGCAACTGGTGGGTCCCTGGTCTGTGCCTCGGCTACGAGCACTCCTTCACCCACGCCCTCGCCGAGTTCCTCAAGAGCTTAGACGATCCGAAGGCACCTAAGGCCTACCCCGACTTCCGCCACGCCTTGGGCACTCAGTACGTCTGTGACGCCGTTTTAGAGTCCGCTAAGACCAAGCAGTGGGTTAAGGTTAAGAAGGCTTAAATCCCCTTCCACCAGCCGTCCAGAAGCCTCGATCTTTCGGGGCTTCTTTATGCCCTCCTTTCTGAGCTTTCGGGGATTGACGGCTATATTAATATTAACAGTTTGATAATAACACCCTTACTGTCAGCAATCGCCATGCCACAGACTTATACCCTTTCGCTCGTCAATCGTCACCTCTTCGCCTTCACGGTCGAAGGTCGGATATTGGTCGATACGGGCGCTCCCAAAAGCGCAAGCCCCTCGGGTCATCTCACCTGGGGATCATCGGTCCGCCGGATCAACAAAGGTGGGTACCAGAATTTCACCTTCGAGAAACTATCGGAAGACATCGGAGTACAGGTAGACGGCCTGCTAGGGATGGATCTGCTACATCGTGATACGGTGTTGTTCGACCTACCCCGTCGCGAACTGACACTCGGCGCACCGATGCCCGCAGGGGCGCAAAGCAAAACCTATTCGACGGTCATCGGGTCGGATATCCCGGTCTTCGCTACCCGATTGAACGGCCGATCTGCCGACGTCATCTGGGATACCGGAGCGCAATTCGGTTACCTGACGGACCGTAAGTTCGCCGAGGGCGTAACTCCGACGGATGGCTTCGAAGATTTCAGCCCGCTGTTCGGTGATATTCCCGCGCCGGAATCTCATATCATACCGATGGTGATCAACGGTCGGAATTTTACGGAACGTTTCGGCCTGGCACCTGATAGCGTCAATCCGGCCGGACTTTCCCCCGTCTCGATGCGACATTTTTTGCGTACGCTAAAGATCGACGCCATCATCGGTCCTTCTTGGCTGCAAGGCGTGAAGGCTTGGATCGATCCGTCGAAACAGGCGTTCGCCCTCATCGACTAAACTGCCTTTACGTAAACAAAAGAGGCAGAGCCCGGTTGGACTCTGCCTCTTTTGTTAGGGGGATGAAGTTTTCTTACTTCTTCCCGGTGCCGGGAGAGTAGAAACGATTCATCTTATCGAGGATGGCATTGGCCGTATCGTCTCGATTGATGATGCCGTTATGACGGTAGACGATTTCGCCACCGGGTGCGACGACGATGGTGTGAGGGATCGGGCCAGGCATGTCCTTGTCAAGGGCCGCGGCAAGATCATCGGCGCTACCAGCAAAGAGATAGCTATTAGTCGTTCGGCCTTCTTTCTTGAGAGAAGCTTCCACTTTCTTGCTCATCCCAGCGGATTGCTTAAAGAGGAAGGCTTCGGCTTTGGCCTTATCTTCGGGCTTGTCCATGCTGATGGTCACGAGTTCGAAGTCGCGCATGTCGAACTTGCGGGAGATTTCCACGAGGTCAGGAAACTCCTGCACGCAAGGGGTGCACCAGGTGGCCCAGACGTTGATGATACGGTACTTGTTCGTGGTGTTGGCGCGGAGCTTAGCGATACCCGCCTTGTCGATCGGCTCAACGGTGACCGGGGTCTTGGCCCAAGCATCATGCTTAGCGTCATGCAGGAACTTCTTTTCGCGCCACTTGGTCGAGCAACCCATGGGCTTGGTTTCAGCCAAGGTAACCGTCTTGCCGGCAAGGATCTCATCCACGGCGTTCTGGCAATCCTTCGACTTTACGGTCGCGTCATCATAGTAGCGTGAGTCGTCGAAGCGGCCTTTATAGCAAAGCTTCAGGTTCTTATCGAAGACGAAGACGTGAGGCGTGGCGAGGCAGCCGTATTCACGGGCGATCTTCTGGGTTTCGCCATCGTAAAGGTAATCGAACGTCCAATGGTTCTTTTCAGAGTATGGCTTCATCTCAGCGTAAGAATCGCCGAACTCGCCATAGCCGAGCTCATCTTTGCTGAGACCGTCTGGGTGGTTAGGGTTGATGGCGACCAGCTTCATACCCTTACCCTTATATTCTTCGTAGAACTTCTGGAGGCGACGCTCGATGCTGTGCGAGGTCGGACAATGGTTGGAAGTAAAGAGCACGACGAGTGCTTCGCCGCCGGTGTACTCGGCGAGCTTATGCATCTTGCCGTCGGTTCCCAGGAGTTCGAAATCAGGCGCCTTGTCGCCGGTCTTGAGCGTCTTGATGTCAGGCGGGTTGCCATTGACGAGGCCAGGTGCGTCGGCGGCAGCCTGGAGGGTGGCAAAGCTGGCAAGAGCCAGCAGGAGGGACAGGAGTCGCTTCATGGGGATAAGGGTATTTGAATGAGAGTCCTTAAATGCCGATGGGTTCCAACCCAAAAACACCCTTATCCTTCCGTGTAATGAAATTTTCGACCTAGAGCCACGCTCGGACCGCCATCTCGACCTACCAAATACAGTCTTCCGCCTTTAATATGCAAGAACGACACTTGGCCATGGCGCACCGCCCAGCCCAAGGCTTTCGCCATCCGTCACCTCCCACTATACGCAAATAACTAGGGCCTCCTTTTCGGAGGCCCTGTGTCATAATTCTCAGCGGTTAACCTTATTGAGTGATCAATTGAACTTCCTGAATCGCCCAAGGCTGCTTCTTGGTCGTATCGGTGAGGGTAACTTTCACGAACTTAGTGGGTTTGGCGCCGAAATAGGCTTCGGACATCGAATACAAACCGTGACTCGTTCCGAGTGTGAACCATTTTTTGCCGTCCATTGAACCCTCAACCTTAAAGTTCTTGGGGAAAGCACTGGGGCGGCCAGAAGCATCCAGGCGTACTCCGGAGACAGTCTGCGCCGAAGGCAGTTCAACTTGATACCACATACCTTTTTTCTGGTCAGCAATCGTTTCCCAGCGCGATTTAGCATCAGCATCACAGCCCTTAGCTGCAGCATCCGCTGCATCGCTGGCGGAAACTTTCCATGCCTTATCGCCGAGCAACATCTTGGGCAGGGCCGCCTGCAGGGTATCATTCGTCCAGGGAGCCGAGACTCCCTTCACTTCTTCGCGGATGCGGGCGACATCCTTGGGAAAGATGATCGCTCCCTTGTTGCCAAAAGAGTTACGCACATAAGAAGCCACGGCGGCGATCCACTCGTCGTCGTTCATGGCCATGGGCACCATTTGGGCGTCATAGGTCTTGCCGCCAATGGGTCCGGACATGCCGTTAAGCAAAGCGCGGACGATACCATCGCGGTGTCCGCGGACCGTCTTGGAATTACTCAGAGGCGGAGCGATGGTCATACCAGGCTTAGGGCCGTCGATGGCCATGCCTTTGCCATCATAACCGTGGCAAGCGAAACAAAGCTCCCGGAAGATGGCCTGGCCCTTGACGAGCAGTTTGTTCTCTTCGCCGGTGTATTCCTTGCCACCGGTCTGCTCGTTACCGGTCAGGATAGTGGCGCCGAGTTCTTTCACGCCCTTGGAGGTCGTAATGAGTAAGGTCTTTTGAATGAACTTCGAGCTATCGGCCCAAGCCTTGATATCATTCGAGCCAAGAAGTTTGGCGGTCATGATGGATTGCAAGACCACCGACGCATCCTTGTCGGCGCCGAGTTTAGCGAAGTCGTCGATCAAAGATTTATCACCCGCCCGGGCGAGCGACTCACCGGCACGAAGGCCTTGTTGGCGGAGCTGCGGAGAAGTGTCGGTTAGGAAAGCCTTTACGGTCTTGGCCTCCAGCGCGCCCAGACCTTCAAGCGTCCAAAGCGCGTGCGTCCGCCCCAGGGCATCCGTACCATGCAAGGCGAGCTCATTGAGCGCCGGCACGACAGACTTGTCGCCCTTGAGCACGAGGAGCTTCTGAGCCGTATCGCGCCACCAGCCGTTGGGGTGCGAAAGATAGGCGACCAACTGGGCTGGGGTCTCATCCAGCATATGAGGCTGAGGGCCAGGTTTGAAATCCTTGTGCACGAGGCGCCAGACGCGGCCATGACCGTAAACCTTATCGAGGCCATACTGTTGGACGACTTTACGCAGATAACTTCCGTCCTTCACCCAATTACCTTCTTGGATGATCCCGCGATACATATCGACGAGGTAAAGGCAGCCATCTGGTCCATTGACCATGTTGACGATGCGGAAATTTGGATCGCTCGAACGGATGAATTCCGACTGAGCATACGGATTGGCGATATGGGTGATGCCATCCTCGACGGTCACCTTGGCTCGGCGGATTAGACGACCGACTGGTTCGGAGATGAGGACATCGCCACGGAGGTCGGCAGGCAGGCGATCGCCGCGGACGACTTCTTGTCCGCACGAAGCGGTGAAGTGATTAAGGGTCTTGTCCAAACGCGTGCGGCCGGCACCGCCTTGGTGGTCGGCGAGGCCGAGCTTTGGCCAGACTTGCACGAAATCTTCTGCGAACTGTCCTTTGATATCAAAAGCACCATAAAGAATCGGGGTTTGGAAGTGCCAAAGACCTTTTTCGCCACCAGCATTCGACCACCAAATCTTTCCTTGGTCATCCTGGGCGAGTCCCCATTGGCCGCCGCCGTTCGGAATGGTTTCCTTGAGGGGTTCCTTCGTACCGTTCCAGCGTAAGCGATAAGCGTTATAGGTTTGGTAGATCCAATTATCCATCGTCCAAATCAAGCCGCTCTGTTGGTGCTCGAGGTTACCGTTCTTGGGACCGCCTATGAACCAAGGCTCCTTGGTGTCAGCGATACCGTCGCCGTTGGTATCACGGTAGACAAAAATATCGAGGGTGTCGGTCTCGTTAATCAAGACCCGGTCGTCCAGCGGCAAGACCATGCGCGGGAGTAACATCTTGTCGCGATAGAGGGTATGTTTGTCAAAGTTTCCATCGCGCTTGGTACTCTCGTGACGCGAAACGACGCCGATGGGGTCGTGTTCATTACTACCGTCGATGTCCTGCATGTAGGTTCGCAACTCGGCGATATACATCCGGCCGTTACCATCAAAGGTGAGATTAGCCGGCTCCTTGATGCCATCACGCTCGCTGAGCACGAGCTCTAGGCGATAGCCTTCCGGGAGATCGATGGTCTTCAACTCCTCTTCGGGTGAAAGGATCTTGACCGGAGGTTGGGGAGTAAAATCGGGCTCGTAGACTTTTTCCTCGGCGGCATAGGCAACAGCCGAGATTAGGACGAATAGGAACACGGCTTTTCGCATGGGGGTATGACCTGTAATCTCGGTTAAAGTTCACCTCTTACAAGTTGATTTAACTTCAGCCGAAAATGGGCTTTGCCAGAATCTCGCGACAGGTCTTTCTATTCCCATGCCCCTCCTGCTTTTAGCCCTTTTAGCTGCCTTCCATACCCTCGCCTACGCAGCTCAACCCCCGAATGTCGTCATTATCCTCGCTGACGACCTCGGCTACGGCGACCTGGGCTGCTACGGCCACCCGACGATTAAGACGCCTAACCTCGATAAGATGGCCGCCGAAGGCATGCGGTTTACTCAGTTCTACGTCGCCGCCGAAGTCTGTACTCCAAGTCGCGCGGCTTTGATGACGGGTCGTTACCCGATTCGTAGCGGCATGACCAGTTACCAATACCGCGTTCTCCGGGCGAACTCTGCCGGTGGCCTACCTGCCTCCGAGATCACCCTCGCCCAAGCGATGAAAGCCCAGGGCTACGCCACGGGTATGATCGGCAAGTGGCACTTGGGCGTATGGACGAACAACCCAGAACACCATCCGCTCAAACACGGTTTCGATTTCCACTTCGGCCTCCCGCATTCCAATGATATGAACCCGTCTCCCGGCAACCCGCCCAAGGCCGGTGCCAATGCTGAACAAAATGCCGCTTGGTGGAATGCCCCGCTCTTCCGCGGCTATGAACTTCTCGATCCCAAGGCCGACCAAACCCAGCTCACCCGCCGCTATACCGAGGAGGCCCAAAAATTCATCACCGACAACAAGACCAAGCCGTTCTTCCTTTATCTCGCCCATACTTTCCCGCACACGCCGCTCTTCGCCTCGGATCATTTTAAAGGTAAGAGTACTCGCGGCATCTACGGCGACGTCGTCGAAGAACTTGATTGGAGCGTCGGCCAAGTCCTCAAGACCTTAAAAGACCAAGGCCTCGCCGAAAATACGCTCGTCGTCTTTACGAGTGATAACGGCCCCTGGACCCTGATGGGTACCGAGACCGGTGGTAGCGCCGGCCTCTTGCGCGACGGCAAAGGCAGCACTTGGGAAGGCGGCATGCGCGTGCCAGGCATCTTCTGGATGCCCGGTAAAATCCGGCCCTCGGTGACCACCAATGTCGCGGGTACCATGGACCTCTTCCCGACTGCGGTAAAATTAGCCGGCGGTACGGCGCCGAAAGATCGCCCCATGGATGGCGTCGATTTATCGAGCCTCTTGTTCAACGGTGAAGCCATCGAACGCGAAGTCTATTGCTACTATCGGGGCGAAAAACTTTATGCCGCGCGTCTGGGCGCCTGGAAAATCCACTACGTCACCCAAAACGGCTACAACGACAAAGCGATCGTCCACGAACAACCCTGGTTGTATAACTTGGAAGTTGATCCTTCGGAAAACCACGAAATCTCTGCCTCGCACCCGGAAATCGTCGCCCGCATCGTCGCTGCCGTCGAGAAGCACAAGGCCACCGTCGTCGCAGCGCCGAGCCAGCTGATTGAAGTTGTCAAATAGCTGCGTCGAACAGCGGATTCTTCCTTTCCTCCGGCCAAAGGTTTGCCTATAAAAGCCTCACGGGCCTATAGCTCAATGGTTAGAGCAGAGAACTCATAATTCTTTGGTTTCCGGTTCAAGTCCGGATGGGCCCACCCTCTTT
>DKND01000024.1:378-2851 GCA_002470605.1 Opitutia bacterium UBA7397 | reverse complement strand
CCATTGCTTTGTCAGCACGTTCAAATACATCGATACTGAAGCCGGTGCGCTGAGTTCGCTCCGTCGCCTTTCCGCCGCTCTTCGCCCGGGCGGGTTGCTGTTGCTCGGTATTCATCTGACGGATTATAAGAAGAGCCCGCCCGACCATGAACGCTGGATCGGGCGCAAGCCTGGGGTTCGCGTTGTCAGCGATACTTGGTCTGAACCAGCGAATCAGAAGAGCCGCACCGAAGCCATGCGTACCCGGATGCGGATCACGGAACAAGGTAAGACGCGGATCGAGGAAACGTGCTGGGATTTCCGGACTTATTCGCCTGCCGAGGTCCGGGCGCTGCTGGCCAAGGTACTGGCGCTGAAACGCGTCGCGATGCATGATTTCCATTACGACCTTGAGTCTACGCGGAAACTTAATCTGGAGTATTCGGATATCATCTTCGTCCTGCGTAAAAGCTAGGATTCGCGACGTAGCCGGCCGGCGTTGCTTATCCTTGTCACTTACTACGGCTTGCGTCAGCGTAGCACCATGTCGTCAACCGCTTTATTTGCTCCTTTCCGCCTCAGTTTGCGGCTGGCCGCCTTGGCCCTGGTCGTCGCTCCGGCTTTCGCGCTCGATATCGAATTAGACAAGCCTAGCAAGACGTTCGCCGTTTTACCGGATAAGGCGACCGACGTGGTTCGATATACCCTCAATGGCAAGGATCCTGATTTCACCTCGGGCGTTTACTTGGCTCCAATTGTCGCCCCTTTGGGCGCCACCGTGAAGGCGGCGGTATTTGAAGGCACGAAGTTGGTTGGTAAGGTCGCCACGCGATCTCTGGTCGTGCCTTCGGCCGATTTCTTTAATTCCGCCGAACTTCCACTCACCCAAAATCGCGACCACCGCACCTATGATTGGGTGCAACGCCATCAGGAAATTTTGGCCTTAAACAAGCCTGGAGTCTCGTCCGCCAAGGTCGTACTCATCGGAGATTCTATCACCCATTTCTGGAGTGGCGAACCAAAGGCCACGCGTATCGCCGGGCCGCTTTCTTGGGAGAAGTATATCGCCCCCCACCAGGCCATCAATCTGGGCTTTGGTTGGGACCGTACCGAGAACGTGCTCTGGCGCCTACGTCATGGCGAGATTTCCGGCCTAAAAGCCAAAGCGTTCGTGGTGCTTATCGGTACGAACAACTTCTCCGTTAATTCCGTGCCTGAGACCGTCGAAGGGGTGGAGGAAGTCTGTCTCGAGATTCGTAAGCAGTTTCCCCAAGCCAAGATCCTCTTATTGGGTATTCTCCCTCGTTCCGAAAGGCCTGATGCGATGCGTCAGAAAGCGATTGATGCTAATAGCTCGCTCAAGGACCGGGCGAAAAAGTGCGCCGACAAATTTATTGATCTTTCCAGTAAGTATCTCGTGAGCGATGGGCGTATCTCCAAAGATATCATGGGGGACTTTCTTCACCCAACGGATAAGGGCTATGAAATCATGGGTGCGGCGATTGACGCACAGCTGAAGGCCTGGGGCCTCTGAGGCTTAGGTGAAACGCGTTTATTTCGCGCTGACTTTCTTTTCTGGTCAGATCGCCTTCACGACCGATTTCGCAATTCCTTGAATGACCAACTCGGTGACCGCAACTAAGTCAGGATAATTCGCATTCTCGGCTTTTAAGAATGTCTTGGAACCTTGTTTGACCAATCGCTTCAGGGTAGTTTGACCGTCAATCAAGGCGGCGACGATATCGCCATGCTTAGGGTGGCCGGGTTCGATGATGACCGTGTCGCCATCATGGATGTCGGCATCGATCATCGAATCTCCGCGGACGCGCAAAGCAAAGGATTGGGGAGGGCGACGGCGCGAGCCTGCCGAGATCGGAGCCTGTAAGCTGTCGACCACGCCCGATGATTCGGTGTAATCTGGAAAACCGGCCGCAATCGAGCCTACGAAAGGGATACTACCCAACTGGATAGCGTCTTCGTCGGGTCCTTCGTAACGGATGATGGTTTCGGAGAGATCTTCGACTAAGGAGACAGGGGCCACCTTATAGGCCCGGGCGGCGCCGGGGATGCGTTGTAGGACGCCTTTGCGCTCAAGGGCTTGGAGATGCCCGAAGACGGCGTTGGTACTCGCAAAGCGGAACTTCGCCTGGATGTCCCGGATGCTCGGCCAGTAGGAGTGCTCAGCCACGTGGCCTTTCATGTATTCAAGGATGGCGGCTTGTTTCTTGGTCAGTTCTTCCATGGTGAACGGATGTTCTATGAAAACTTGTTCACTGTCAAGCCTGAGGGTTAATTTGGGCTTTTATGGGTAGAATACGTCATTCGGGCAGTGGGATGGGTCCGGCCTAAGCGTGCCCAGGCGATTTTGGGCTTTATCCCCATCAAGCCATAAATTCTTAAAATCCCCGTAGGGGCCCTGGGTGTGCGGTCCAAAATCGGTTGGTTTCTGGAAACCCATGTTACATTCCGATCCCATGACCCCCGAATCGACCCC
>DKND01000024.1:0-203 GCA_002470605.1 Opitutia bacterium UBA7397 | reverse complement strand
TTCAATGCGAGCGCCTGGGTGAAGCGATTCGGGGTCAGGCTTATCGTGCTCGACCGGTGGGTGCCGGAGCTACGGGGGGTACGCTTGCAAGTCGTGAAAGAGATCTTTCTCATCTCCCAGCGCAACAAGGGCGAACCCACCGCCCGCGAACGCCGGGTGACCGAACTCCTGCGCGGTGAAGGCTTCTTCGTTTACTCCAAGTA
>DKND01000099.1:8756-21829 GCA_002470605.1 Opitutia bacterium UBA7397 | reverse complement strand
GCCCTCTCATGAGGGCTTTTTCATGCTGATTTAAAAAAGGCCTCAGCGGACGTTCCAGAAGATGATGAGGTTCTTGGTCTGGCGTCCGGCGGCAATCAGGTCCGGCTTGCCGTCGCCATCAAGATCGGCGGCCTTAAAATCTTCGACGGCCATTTCCTTGGTCGAGATCACGCTCGTGCGCCAAGTCTTGCCCGCATCGTCGAGCGGCGTGAGTAGGCGGATGCCCGGATCCGTCCCGCGCCAGCCAATCATGAACTGATCTGACTTGGTGCCGAGAAAGTCGGCGCAAGCGACGGCATGGCCGTCCTTGAAGCCATCCAGGACTTGGAGTCGGTTCCAGGAGCCATCGGCGGCTTTGGTGTAAACGGCGGAGGCGGTGCCGTGCATGGGTTCGACGGTAGCGAGGAAGGTCTGGCCGTTCGGCAACTTGCCGTCGCGCACTTCACCGACGGCGACGTTGGTCAGTTGCACGGAGGTCCAGCCGTCGCCCTGCGGAGCGTTGAACCAGAGGCCTTCTTTGGAGCCCGAAAGAATCTGTTGCGCGGCGCCAGCGTTCCACCGGACAGGTTGATGGTTATGCGTCATGTGGCCGACGTCGTTGATGACATGGATCTTCCATTCGTCCTTCGGGTTGGCCGGCTTTTCATAGGCGAGCAGTTTGGCGCCGACGCCCGCACCCGCCTTATTGCCCACGCCGTGCAAAGGCTGGACGACGAGATCCCATCGTCCCTTGGCGACTTCGACCCATTGCATGCGGTGGACGGTCGGCTCATGGTGCAGCTTTACCGCCTCCCATTTCTGGGTGCGATCGGCCGGCGGGATAAGATAAAAGACCGCGCCGCTCTTGACGGTATCGGAGGCATTCCAGCCGGCGCCTACGGCGATGGCGCACTTACCCGAGCCATCGATATCTTGGGCGGCGACGCAGACGTTGTCTTCCTTGGTAAGGTCTTCGGCGATGATGTGCTTCTTCCAGTCCGGGTTATGATACCACTGCACCGTATGCTGGTCGGCGAGAATGATGTCCGGCTTGCCGTCGCCATCGACGTCGGCAATCGCCAGCCCGTAACCGATGCTGACTTTATCGATCTCCTGCGCTTTGAATTTTGGCTCAGGTGGCGCGGCGAAAGACGCGGCGGCGAAAAGTAGAGCAAGGAGCGGGGTGAGCTTCATGATTGATTTGGTAACATGTCCGACCCTGCCTGTCGACCGCGGTTCCGCGGCATATCGGGTAGGGACAGCACCACGTGCTGTCCTCTTCTGTATATTTTTCTGGCCAACCGGCCAACTGTTCAACGAATCAACTTCTTACGAAGTCAGCCGCTCAAGGCATTCCTGGTAGAGGGCCTGCGTCTTGGCGACGACGTCCGCGGGAAGGGTCGGTCCCGGCGCGGTCTTATTCCAAGGCTGGGCTTCGAGCCAATCACGGACGAATTGCTTATCGTAAGAGGGTTGCGCCCGGCCGGGTTGCCACGTCGAGGCTGGCCAATAACGGGAAGAATCCGGAGTCAGGACTTCATCGATCAGCACGAGCGAACCATCGGGCGCATGACCGAACTCGAATTTGGTGTCTGCTAGGATCACGCCGGCCTTGGCGGCCCGGTCGCGTCCCATCTTATAAAGAGCGATGGAAGTGTCGTGGACTTTTCGGAAAACATCCGGACCTAAGATTTCGCTGCAGCGCGCGCAGGTGATGGCTTCGTCGTGACCTTCGGCCGCCTTGGTCGAAGGGGTAAAAATCGGCTCAGGCAGCGGTGAACCGTCGAGCAGACCTTTAGGGAGCGCATGATCCAGAATCGCGCCGGTCTTGGTATATTCCTTGAAGCCGCTGCCGGCGAGGTAGCCGCGAACGACGGCTTCGACGGGTAGAGGGACGAGTTTGCGCACCAGCATCGAGCGCGGGATCAGGTGTTCGTGTCCTTTGAGGGCGCGCGTCAAAGCCGCCAGGTGATCAGGCACGAGGTGCGTCGGGAACACCGCTTTAGCTTGTTCGAACCACCAAAGGCTGATTTGCGTAAGCAGAATGCCTTTACCGGGAACGCCATTGGGCATCACGACGTCGAAAGCGGACAGACGATCCGTAGCCACGATGAGGTAGTGTTCGCCGAGATCGAAAACTTCGCGGACTTTACCTTTGGCTTTGAGAGGGAACGGCAGGCCCGTGACGGTCATCAGTGCTTCCTTGGGCAAGGGCGGCGTTTTCATTCTGCTGACCAAATAGGCATCGGCAGGCCGTAAGGGCAAGGAGAAGGTGATAAAGCGGGCAGATTAGAGCGTCTAAGCGGGGTGTGTCCCGACGCACGTTGACTATGGTCAATCGGCGGAGAACATAGGCATCACCNNATTGGCGCCTTTTATTTCACGCGCAGCCCGGGCCTGGGTGCTTCGGATGTCCGACTCTATGTCCGCCATAACGTCGCCGATTACGCCGTCTGGAAAAAGGGTTACGATGCGTTCGCTCCGATGCGAGGCGATGTCTTTCATCAAGCCGTCTTCCAGTCAGCCAGCGATCCGAAAGACGTGACGGTCATCCACGACTTCCATTCGCTGGAGGCCGCTCAAGCTTTTGCGAACTCTCCGCAACTCAAGGAGGCCATGGGTAAGATCGGCGTCGTGGGCGCTCCGCAAATCTGGTTCACGAAGTTAGGGGCCAAATAAAGAAGAAGCGAAGCTGCGACGGACAGATCATTGCCGCTGATCATTCAGGTGCGACCGTTGGTATCCATTATTCGCCATGCCGAAGAAAATTTGGTGAAGTGCACGCTTGAGCCGCTGCGCCATCGACCTGAGCTGGAATTTATCGAAGCCTCCGGGGAGGCGACTCTGGACGGAACGGGAATGTTATTATTGGAGGTCGGGGCTCCGCCGATCACGATTGCTGACGCAGGGCGAAGGTTGATTTTACTAGACGGTAGTTGGAAGCAGGTCGCCGAATTGAGGGCCTGTGTTACCGGTCAGCCCATCGGCCGCTCGCTGCCTCCGATCCTCTCTTCCTACCCGCGCCGGAACCGGGAAGGGCTTGATCCCGTGGAAGGCTTGGCTTCGGTCGAAGCGCTTTATTTCGCCTTACGACTGCAAGGGCATGACGACCCGACGCTTTTGGCGCACTATTATTGGCGCGAAGAGTTCTTGGAAAAAATCCGGGTCGCGCTGAGCGAGCTTCGCTGATGGAAATCTTCGACGCCCATTGTCATTATCAGTTCGCCGAAGTGCCCTATGCCGCCGTCGAGCTGGCACGAAGCGAGGGTGTCGGCTTTGCGGTGATCAACGGTTCGTCTCCGGATGACTGGGAGGATGTGGCCCGACTTGCGCGCCGTGATGGACGAAATCTTCCCTCATTCGGTTTGCACCCCTGGGATGTGCCGGCGGTAAAGCCCGGCTGGGCGGAACAGTTACGTGAATACTTGCTGATGTTTCCCGCCGCCGCCGTGGGCGAAATGGGATTGGATCGATGGGTGAAGGATTTTGATGCGGAGGCACAGGAGCGGGCATTCCGCCTACAGCTCGCCTTGGCCGTCGAACTTAACCGGNNGCCGCTGCCTGCCCGCGGATTTCTGCTGCATAGCTGGAATGGTCCAGTGGAATTAGTGCCGGAGTTGAGCCGGCTGGGGGCCTACTTTTCCTTTAGCGCTCACCATTTGCTGCCCCGTAAGCTTGAGCTACGTTCGCAATTCGCCGCCGCCATCCCGCGTGATCGCATCTTGATCGAGACCGATGCGCCGGCCTTATGTCCGGCTCCCGAGTATCGCCGCCATGAGTTGCCGCCGGGTCCGGATGGCACGGAATCGAATCACCCGGCCAACATCTTTAAAACCAACGAACAGTTGGCTTTGACCTTGGGCGTCACACCAGAGGCATCAGCGGAACTGACCCGGGCGAATTTCCGCCGCCTATTTATCGGCCCGCAGAAGTGAGAGCCGGATAGCTTCGCCGGCGGCCGCGAGCCCGAAGGCGCCGGCGACATGCGAGGCCGTGCCGTATCCCCATTCGCAGTTCGGGTTCAGCTCATTCTCATCGGGCAGCGTGCCGCCGGGCAGATCAGCGCAATCGGTCGGTTGGACTAGAGGTTCGTCGGACCAGACGCACGAAACGTGGAAGAGCCCTTTGCGCGGGAAATCGAAATTCTGCCGGAGCCGTTTGCGCACGAGCATCATGAGCGGATCGTCGCGCGAAGCGGTCAGGTCGGTGACCTTGATGCGGGTACCGTCGAGGCGACCGGCACAACCGCCGACGCTGACGAGCGGAATCTTGCGATTAAAGCATTCCGCGATTAGCCCGCATTTGGGTGAAAGCGAATCCATCGCATCAATCACCACGCCGTCGAAATCTTTCACGACTTCGTGGGCGTTCAACTTGGAAAGAAAGCGCGGGTGGAGCGTGGTGCGGATGGCCGGATGAATCGAGTGGACGCGCTCCGCCATCGCTTGGGTCTTATCTTTGCCGTCATTACCGGCGACGGCATGGAGCTGACGATTCGTATTGGAAATACAAACCGCGTCCCCGTCGACCAAGACCAAGTGGCCGACGCCCGTGCGGGCAAGCGCTTCCGCCGTCCAGGAGCCGACGCCGCCTAAGCCCACGATGAGAAAAGAACTGCGCGATAGCCGTTCCATATTGGCTCGCCCGTAAAGACGGCCGATGCCGGCGAAGCGTTCGATGTAGGCGGGGTCCATCGCGACGCGGAATTAGGCGGACGGACGCGTGATCGCCTCGGCACGCTCGCGCAGGTCTGCCTCATACAGCGCGTTGAGCAGTTCATCGAGGTCGCCTTCGAGGACTTGTTCGATGCCGTGGACGGTGAGGTCAATACGGTGATCCGTGATGCGATTTTGCGGAAAGTTATAAGTCCGGATACGTTCGGAACGATCTCCCGAGCCCACTTGGGTCTTGCGGGCGTCGGCCCGGACCTCGCGTTCTTTGGCGCGGGTCAGGTCGAGCAGACGTGCGCGCAGGACGCGCATGGCCTTCTGGCGATTTCGCAACTGGGAACGTTCGTCGGCGCAGTAGACCATCAGCCCCGTGGGCTTGTGAATAATCTGCACGGCGGATTCGGTCTTATTGACGTGTTGACCGCCGGCGCCGCTGGCCCGCGCGACCGACATGTCGAGATCTTCGGGCTTTAGGACGACTTCAGCCTCTTCGGCTTCGGGTAGCACGGCGACGGTGGCGGCGGAAGTGTGGACGCGGCCCGAGCCTTCGGTGGCCGGCACGCGTTGGACGCGGTGGACGCCAGCTTCGTGGCGGAGCAGGGCGGTGGCCCCTTCGCCTTCGATGAGCAGGACGGCTTCACGCACCCCGCCAAGATCGGAGTGAGAGAGGGACATTAATTCGCATTTCCAACCTTTTTTCTCAGCGAATCGGGTGTAGGCGCGCATCAGCTCGGAAGCGAAGAGCGAGGCTTCTTCGCCGCCCGTGCCGGCTCGGATTTCTACTAGAGCATTACGAGAATCGTCGGGATTAGGTGGGATGATCGAGCGGATGAGCTGTTCCCGGGCGATTTCGACGGCCGGACCTAGCCGTTTGATCTCTTCTTCGGCCATGTGGCGCATCTCCGTGTCGCTTTCGCGGGAAAGGGCGATGGCTTCGGCCAGCTCTTGTTCGAGGGCGACCAAGATATCATCGGCTTTCACGGCTTTGGAGGTGAAGCGTAGTTCGGCCCCCAAGGCGGCGGCTCGACGGCTATCCCCGAAGGTGGCCGGATCTGCCATAAACCCCTCAAGCTCGGTCAGCCTGCGGCGGAAGCTGGTAAGGTCGGGGCGGAGGGGGCTGGCGGACATGATCAGGTTTGGTCAATCGGGACTTGGACAGGCGAGGTCCCTTGGTTATTCAATGGAGGGGGGTAAGCCCCCTCCGCAAGCCCGACCTTTCACCCACTCCCATTTCTGATGCAGCCCAAGGAACCAGCCCTCCGTAGCACCCATGTCCTCACCTGCGTGTGGGACTTTGATAAGACCCTTTGCCCCGGATATATGCAGACACCGCTTTTCCGCGCTTTTGGCGTGGACGAGGAGCAATTTTGGAAAGAAACGAACCAGCTGCCGGCGCTCTATGCCCGGAAGGGGATCCGCACCCCTAAGGATTCGGTCTACCTTAATCACCTGCTCAGTTACGTCAAAGCGGGATCCATGAAAGGCCTGACCAATAGCCGCCTGCGGGAATTGGGGGCGGAGATCAAATTGTGCGACGGACTTCCAGAATTCTTTCCAGGGTTGAAGCAGTATGTCCGAGAATTAGGGCACAAGCAAAACATCGAAGTCGTGTTGGAGCATTACATCATCAGCACGGGTTTGGCGGAGATGATCCGTGGGACCTCGCTCGCGGCGCATTGCGATGGAATTTACGGCTGCGAATTCTTGGAACACCCGTTGCCCCCGCATTTCACTAAGCAGGATGAATTGGCCTTGGATCTGCCGACTGAAATCACGCAAGTCGCGGCGATGGTCGATAATACCATCAAAACCCGCTTCCTTTTTGAAATCAACAAAGGCTCGAACAAGAATCCCGAAATCGATGTCAACGCCGTCGTGCGCACCGAAGATCGTCGGGTGCCTTTCGAGAATATGATTTATGTGGCAGACGGTCCGAGCGACGTGCCGGTCTTTTCGCTCTTACGTAAGAACGGTGGTAAAGCTTTTGCCGTCTATGTGCCGGAAAGCGAAGCCGAGTTCGCCCAGAACGACGCGTTGTTGCAGGCCGGACGCGTTCATGGCTACGGGCCTTGTGATTATTCAGCCTCCTCTTTTACGCCGAAATGGATCCGTCACGCCTTGGCGGGGATGGTGGAACGTCTCGCCCAGGAACGCACGCGGGCCTTAGCTGCCCGGGTCACCCGCCCGCCGCGCCACATCCATCCCGAAGTTAATCCAGTGGGTCCTGAAGATACGGCGGCTCAAGGAACGCTCTTTGGCGAATAATCATGCCCGCTCCAGCCCGTAAACGTTCCGCCACCTTAGCACGACCCGCGAGCGAGAGTCGCCCGTTGCTCGCCGTCACCCTTGGCGTCATCGGCGCCTTCTTGCTGATCGCGATGGCATTCCATACCAACAAAGACAGTTTTTGGATGCGCGAGATGCTGGAGACCAAACTTAATCTCCCCGGCGCCACTTCAGATAGCCTCGAGAGTAATCCTTGCGGTTCCTTTGGCGCCAGTATCGCGGTTCTCTTATTTAGTATCTTCGGCTATTCGGCTTTTTTGATTCCGGCTTTCCTGCTAATCGCAGCCTGGCTGGCCTTGAACCAACGCGCCCACACGTTATGGCCAACGAAGGTGGCCTTGATGTCGGCCTGCATCCTTTTCGGCGCGCCCATCTTGGCGCTTTGGCTTGATCCGGAGTCAGGCCATATCGTGAATGCCGGTGCCTTTGATCCGAAGGGCTCGGGTGGCCTGCTGGGCAGTTTTATCTACGGCAGCATCTGCCTGCCGGTTTTAGGCCCCATCGGGACTTGGATCCTCGTCTTTCCGTATGGATTTTGCTTATTAGGTTCTTTGGCGGACGATCCTAAGGCTACGCTCGCCTCTTGGATTGCAGAAATGCGCGATGGTTTGGGCGCATGGAATTCGGATCGCAAAGCCGCCGCCCAAAAAGCCGCCGAAGAAAACCGTCGGAAAGCCGAAGCTCTTGCCACCGTGCGTCGGAAGCAGGAAGAAATCCGCGGCTTTGAAATCGCCCCGCTGGCGGTGCCGCCCGTCGAGATGACCAAGCCCGAGAAGGTTAAGAAGGCGGAGCCGGTAGCTGAGGTGAAGAAAGATGAGCCCGAGGAAGAAGCGGTCGAGGCGCAGAAGACGGTCAAGGCCGAGACGGTGACGATAACGCCTAAGGTCAAGGACGAGCCCGATCTAAAAGACCCGATTAAACAAAAGACGACCCCGCCGCCATCCGGTAAGAAGGTGATTGTCATCAAGCCCGACGAAATCGAAAAAGCCAAAGCATCCCAGACGTTGAAGCGGAAGGGAGATTACGTCTTTCCTGATATCAAATTCCTGACCGAGCCGGTAGCGACCAGCCAAGCCCCGGCGGAAGATTTCCGTAAGCGCGCCGCCGAATTGATCGAGACCTTGTCCCAATTCAAAGTCAGTGTGATTCCGGTCGACCCCGAAAATGGTATCGATGTCGGCATTCAGCAGGGCCCTTCGATCACGCGTTATGAAGTCAAGCCTGCCCCGGGCGTGCGCGTCGAGAAAATCGCCAACCTGTCCAATAATATCGCCATGAACCTGCAGGCGGAGTCGGTGCGTATCCTCGCTCCGGTTCCGGGTCGTGGCACGGTGGGTATTGAGATTCCGAATAAAGTGCGTAAGGACGTGCTTCTGCGCGAGATCATCGAATCCAAGGCGTGGGCCGAATCGAAGATGGAAATCCCGGTCGTGCTGGGCGTCGACAGCGTCACGAACAAACCTGTCATCCAGGATCTGGCGAAGATGCCGCACTGCCTGATCGCTGGCTCCACGGGCCAAGGAAAGTCGGTTTGCATCAACGCCTTCATCGTCTCGTTGCTTTACCGGATGACGCCGGAAGACCTCCGCTTCATCATGGTCGACCCGAAGGTCGTGGAATTGCAGGTCTACAGTAACCTGCCCCATTTATTGATTCCGGTGGAGACAGATCCCAAGCGCGTACCGGCGGCCTTGAAGTGGCTCATCGCGGAAATGATGAGGCGCTATAAGATTTTCGCGAAGTGCGGCGTGAAGAACATCACGGGCTTTAATGCCAAGCTCGCGAAAGATGCCGGGGCTCCAAAGCAAGAAGAGTTGCCGCTCAGTCCGGATGAACAGGCGGCCGCTCGCGAGGCGGCAGAGAGCGTGCTCGATGACGGGGTGAAGATTCCAAAGGAGAAACTACCTTATATCGTCTGCATCATCGACGAGATGGCCGACCTGATGATGGTGGCGGCCCAAGATATCGAAACCTCGATCGCGCGCCTCGCTCAGTTGGCCCGTGCGGCCGGCATCCACCTGGTCGTCGCGACCCAGCGCCCGTCGACCGATGTGATCACGGGCTTGATCAAGGCAAACCTGCCGACCCGTATTGCTTTCAAGGTTTCCGCCTTAGTGGACTCCCGTACCATCCTGGATAGTCGCGGAGCCGAGACCTTGGTCGGACGCGGCGATATGTTATTCATCCCGCCTGGTACGGCGACGCTGCAACGCGTGCAGGGAGCTTTCGTGGGCGAGCAAGAAGTGGCCGACATCGTGGAATTTATCCGGAGCAAGAACGGTAATCCGGAATTCGCCCAAGAGGTCGTCGATGCGATCGCGAATGCTTCGGAAGAGGGCGGGGGTGCCGGGATGGACGGCGAAGACGGGGAAGATCCGCTGGTCGCCCAGTGCTGGAATGTCATCAAGGAATCACAACGTGCTTCGGTATCGATGCTCCAACGCCGGCTCAATCTTGGTTATAACCGGGCGGCGCGCATGATGGATGTCCTGGAAGAGCGTGGGTATGTTGGGCCGGCGAATGGCTCGAACCCGCGCGAAATCATCCGCCAAGACTGACCCTCGGTTTGACTGAAAATAAAAGAGCCCGTCCTATTTATCAGACGGGCTCTTTTATTTGACGAACTTCGGAGAGATCAGGACTTCTTCTTTTTCTTCTTCTTTTCGGGTTCCGGGGTGGACGCTGGGGTCGCAGGTGGCGTGACCACTTTCGTCGGGTCGACCGTCGGGGCGGGATTATTCGGATCAATCACCGGGCCGGTGACGGCCGGGGTGGTCTCGGTTGGTTTGACCGGAGCTGGGCTGGTCTCGGCGGCGTAGGCCAGATGGGCGAGCAAGCTGAGGGCGAGGAGGGAACGCATGGTTATATCAATAATACACCAATCCCGGGCGAAGGTTTCAGGCCGGCCGATTTCGTAAATAAAAAACCCCGGCGTACCGGGGTTTGGGAAGAAGGCCAAGGCCCCGAACTTATTCTTTGGCAGGCTCGGCGGCAGCCTTCTTGCTGACTTTGACTTCGGCGGCCGTGGTATCGCCTTGGGTCGCGGCGGCGGCGGAAGCTTTGGTCTTCTTTTCCGCCTTGGGCGGAGGAGGCGTGCTGTCGCCGTCTTCGGTGGCAGGGGCTTTTTTCTTCGAACCTTTTAATTCTTTGGTCACGGCGGCGGTGCCGGTCGCGGCGGCTTCGAGCGTCTTACCGTCTACGACGGCAGGTCCAGCAGGAGCCGCACCGTCGGAGCCGATCGCGTTGAGTTTGGCGATTTCATCCATCGCAGCCTTGGCGGCGGCGTTGGCGATCTGGGTCGCAGCATCAACCGCGCCGGCTGGCACGAGAGAGACCGGATCGGCGGCAGGTGCCGGTGCATCGGCTTTCTTGCTTTTCTTATCCGAGGAAGCCGTTGGGGTAGAGCCATCTGGGGTCACCGTTCCCTTGTTGGTCTTAGGGTTGGACGTACTGGCGGCGAGGAGTGCGGCGAGGAGTAGGATATTCATCTTGCGTATAATACACCCCAAAAGGGCCATAGTTTCAAGACTTGTCAGGTCGCAGAATGAAGAAGACCGCGCCCAGGATGCAGAAAAGGCCCTAAAGGTGTCCCAGCGCTATTTCTTACCCCTGAAAATCCGCATAAATGGCACGGAAGTGACCCAGGTGATATATTCCTGAACATCCTTAAGTTGGGTGCCCGAGAGACCACCGACCTAGCCCATGCGATTAGCTGGCACCATGAACAGGCGCCTCAGGCGGGCCGGCAAGCCTGCGGTGAACTCAGCGAGCCGTCCAAGCGGCATCACGAAGGTCGAAGGTGCGCAGGACGATTTCCCGCCGTTTGCGCGTATAGACGACATGCATGACTTCGTGGCCGTCTTGCTGGTCGAGCAAGGCGCTGGGGTAACTGACTTCACCTTCGCCGCGCTTCAATTGATCAAGCAACAGGGGTTGCCCCCATTGCCCCTCTTCGTTGCGAAGGACGGCATCGAGCGTCAGCCGGTTCGTTCCATGGTTGAGGATTGCGGCGACCCGGCCGTCGGAAAGCACAACCGCTTCGAGGCCAGAGTTTGGGTTGGGCAGACTTGTGGCCTTCAAGGGAGTCCAACTCCGGCCAAGATCGCGCGAGGTCGATTGCGCGACGACTTTTTCGCGCGTACGAAGCAAGGCAAGGAGTTGACCGTCCGGAAGGAGAACCACGGAAGGTTGGATAGCATTGAAGGGAGGTTCGCCTGGATTCGGCACGATTTTTTGCCAAGCAGTGGCATCGGAGGGATCTCCGGGGTGGCTAAGAATTTCGAAGTGCGGCCGCCAAGGATTACCCAAGGACTTATCAGCGGATTCGTCGCTGCTCCCGAAGAGAAGGGAACCGTCATGTAGCGCAAGGGCCCGGCAGCGGATCGGCCCAAGGAAAGTGGCGGGTAATTTCTTGGCTACGGTCCAGGTTTTGCCGCCATCGCTCGAACGTTTCCAAAAACCTTGCCACTCTGGGATGAGTTTCGAGGCCTTATAATAAAGGGTCACGGAGCCGTCTTTGGCCGGAACGAGCACAGGATTCCAACATGGGATTCCCTGATGGTCGGCGACGGTGATCGGAACTGACCACTCGCGCGTCTGGGGGTCTCGGCGGGTGAAGCGGATGACGACATCATCGGCGCCCTCTTTTGCTCCGGAAAACCAGACCGCCATCAAGGCGCCATCCGGAGTCTTAATGACGTTAGAGGCGTGGCACTCTGGCCCATAGTCATCGCTCAAGACCGTCTCGCGATAAGGCGGGGGAGTTCGGGTATTCTCTGCCATGACCAAGGCGACGGAATTCAGAAAAAACCAGACGCCGAAACGAAGAGACATGCCCCTAGGGATATGCCCGTGGTATCGGCTTGCAATGTCAGGATTTATCCCAGTATCGGCGGGCATGGCTGATATTCAGGAATTATTTATCCAGAACAAGGCTTGGTCGGCTTCCGTCAGTCAAGCGAAGCCGGACTTCTTCGAAACCCTCTCCCGGCAGCAATTTCCCCGCTATCTCTGGATCGGTTGTTCGGACAGTCGGGTTCCGGCCAACGAGATCGTCGGGCTTTTGCCAGGCGAGCTGTTCGTCCATCGCAATGTCGCCAACGTCGTCGTCCATTCGGACTTAAATTGCTTGTCGGTCTTACAGTATGCCGTCGATGCCTTGAAGGTGGAGCATGTCATCGTGTGCGGACATTATGGATGCGGCGGCGTGCAGGCTTCGCTCGAACATCGTAAACTAGGGTTGATCGACAACTGGCTCCGGCACGTGCGCGACGTGCATCATAAGCACGCCTTAGCCGTCGAGTCGGTTTTGGGTCCGGCAAAACTCGATACCCTTTGCGAGCTCAACGTCATTGAGCAGGCGCTTAACGTCTGCCAGACGACCGTCGTCCAAGACGCCTGGGCGCGCGGGCAGGCCTTGCAGGTACATTCATGGATCTATGGCCTAAAGGACGGCTTGATAAAGGACTTAGGCTTGAACGTGGACCGTCCGGAAGGACTCACGCCCGCTTACGGGAAGGTATTATCCCGGTATCGCGCTTAGGGGGTTTGACTAAGGCGGACCCGGCGTTGAGCAATCATCAGCAGGGAGGTAGACGAGGGAATGACACTTGATGATCGCCCGCGTGAACGTTTGGTCCGTTTGGGGCCGAGGGCTCTTTTGGATACCGAACTCATCGAGTTGCTCATCGGCACAGGGACGAAAGGATCGCCGAGTCCTGTGGTGGCGACAAAACTTTTGACGGAAGCCGGAAGCTTGGCGGCATTGGCGACTTGGGATACGCACGACTTCGGCAGGGTGCATGGGTTAGGGCCGGCGAAGGCCGCGGAGCTGGCCGCCGCGATGGAACTGGCCCGACGCATCCGGGAACGCGCGCATGATCCGGGAGAGAAGCTTGATGCGCCCGGAAAAGTGTGGGCCCGACTAGAGCCATTGTCGGCCGGCCTGTCGGTCGAGAAATGTTGGGTCTTATGTTTGAATCGCCGCAACCGGCTACTAGCTTTGCAGGAAATAAGTTCGGGTACGGCCACGAGCTCGCTCTTGCATCCGCGTGAGGTCTATCGTCAGGCGCTCAAGCATTCAGCATCAGCCGCCATCGTGGCTCACAATCACCCGAGTGGCGATCCGTCGCCGAGTCC
>DKND01000099.1:0-8633 GCA_002470605.1 Opitutia bacterium UBA7397 | reverse complement strand
TCCTGGCGCTCGGCGGACTGGGCTACGGCGGACGGCAGGGAGCGCGCTATTACCGTAAGAACTTAGCCGCGCCGAGGGGCGGGGAAGTCGTCTATCGGGAGGATTGCATGCGGTGTCACGGGCCGGTGGGGCAGGGCGTGGCCGGCAAGTCTGACGAACCCTTGGTCGGCGAAAAATCGGCAGCGGCGTTGGGCCGCTATGTCCGCAACGAAATGCCGGAAGACGATCCAGGTTCCCTTTCCCTCGCTGACTCGAACGCGGCAGCGGAATATATTCACAAAGCTTTTTATTCCGCCGAAGCCCGCGCTCGGAATCATCCGCCGCGCATCGAATTGGCGCACCTGACCGTCCGGCAATACCGCGAAAGCCTTTCGGATCTTCTGGGTTCCTTGCGGCGGACGACTTCGACTGCCGAGGCCGGCGGCCTGAGTGCCAACTATCGCGAGAAGAAAGACAAGGATGCGCCGACCAAGGATTTCCTGAAGCGCATCGATCCCGTGATCGACTTTGATTTTGGAAACAAGCCCCCGGAGCAAGGGACCAATGCAGAGCAGTTCTTCATCAACTGGACGGGGTCGCTCATCGTTCCCGATACCGGCGAATATGAGTTTCGGATCACGACCCCCAACGGGGCGCGCCTTTACGTGAACCCTCCGGACAACGGTTCGGAGAAAAACGCACTCATCGACCTTTGGGTTGGTTCCGGCGTTTCGCGCACCGTGCAGGCGCCACTCTTCTTGCTGGGAGGTCGCAGCTACCCACTGAAGGTGGAATTCTTTAAATTCAAAGACAAGACCGCTGGCATGAAATTAGAGTGGCGACCGCCGGGCGGAGCGTGGACGGTTATCCCAGCCGAGAGCCTTTCTCCGAAGTTTTCGAGCTTCGTTGACGTGATCGATGTTTCGATGCCTCCCGATGACAGCAGCATCGGTTATGAGCGCGGCGTATCGGTTTCGCGCGAATGGACCGAGTCCGTCGCGAAAGGCGCCTTACAGGTTTCGGCCCATCTCGGTGGGCGTTTGTTTGAGTATGCCGGCACTAAGGCTGAGGCCGCTGATCGCGGCGAAAAGCTGAAATCCTTCTGCCTGCGTTTCGCCCAGCTTGCCTACCGCCGGCCGCTCGCCGATGCGCAGAAAGCCGATATCGCCCGAATTTTCGCCGAGGGCGTAGCGCCTGAGATTGCGGCCAAGCGGGCCTTGATCTTCACGCTTTCATCGCCGTATTTCCTCTATCCTGGTATCGGTCCGCAGGATGACTATGCCATCGCCTCGCGTTTGGCGCTGACGCTCTGGGATTCGATACCCGACGAAACTTTACTCAAAGCGGCCGCCGCCGGTTCATTGCACGACGAGAAGCAGGTCCGCCTGCAGGCTCAGCGCATGATGAAAGATACGCGGGCCAAATCCAAGCTGCGCGACTTTCTGCATCATTGGCTACACGTGGAAGAAGGTGCCGAGATTGCCAAAGACCAGAAAGAGTATCCGGGCTTCGACCAAGGAGTCGTCATGGATCTGCGTACTTCGCTCGACCTGTTCTCCGAAAGCGTCGTGTGGTCTGAAGCGTCGGATTACCGCCAGCTTCTGCTGAGCGACACCCTCTTGATGAACGATCGGTTGGCGAAGTTCTACGGCCAGAAGATAGCGCCTGGCTCCGGCTTTCAGCCCGTCAAAATGGATGCTGACCAACGTGCAGGCGTGCTGACGCACCCCTACGTGCTCGCTACGTTTTCGTACACTAAATCATCTTCGCCGATCCACCGCGGCGTATTCGTGACCCGTAATATCCTTGGTCGGATGCTGAAGCCGCCTCCCATGGCGATCGCATTCATGGACGACAAATTTGATCCCTCTTTTACGATGCGCGAGAAGGTCACCGAATTGACGTCCAAGCCGGCCTGCCAATCTTGTCACGTGACCATTAACCCGCTCGGCTTCAGTTTCGAGCGGTTCGACGCCGTCGGCCGCGTCCGCGCGACCGATAACAAGAAGCCTGTCGATGCTTCTTCCGATTACACGACTACCGATGGTAACGTCATCAAGCTCACCGGCGCGCGCGATGTCGCGATGCATGCCGCTGACAGCCCGGCCGGGCAGGCGGGGTTCGTGCGTAACCTGTTCCACTCGCTAGCCAAGCAGCCGCCTGCGGCCTATTCGCCGGAGCTCCTAGGTCAGCTGACTGATAAGTTCCGCGCGGATAAGTTCCATGTCCGTAATCTCGCCGTCGAAGTCGCCGTTGTCGTCGCGCTTCGTCCGTCCTCCGCCCAACCTCCTCAACTTAATCGCTAAGCCCATGTCACTCCAACATCGTCGGGATTTTCTTCGTCGCCTCGGCCTTTCCGCCGCAGCCTTGCCGTTGCTCGGCGGCCTGACGACGCTCGGCGCCGCCGAGCCGGTCTCCAGGCGTCAGCGCGTAATCTTCGTCTTCTCTCCAAACGGGACCGTGCCGTCGGCGTTCTGGCCGGAGGAGGAAGGGTCTAACTTTAAACTGAAGCCGATTATGAAGTCGTTCGAGCCTTTCAAGAATCGGCTCCTTACGCTCAAGGGCGTCAATAATCGGGTCCGCGGCGACGGCGATTCGCATATGCGCGGCATGAGCTGCCTGCTCACCGGCATCGAGTTATTCCCCGGTAATATCATGGGCGGCGGCGGTGCTCCGGCGGGCTGGGCCAGCGGACCTTCCATCGATCAAGTGATGCGCAACTTCCTGCAGTCCACGCCGGAAAATAAAACGCGGATGGGATCCTTGGAAATCGGCGTCGGCGTCGGTAATCGCGCCGATCCATGGACACGGTGGAGTTACGCTGGCCCTAATCAACCGGTCGCTCCGGTTTCGAGTCCTTACGAACTATTCGACAAACTCTACGGCTCGATGAAAGAAGGCGAAAATCTCGTCTCCGTCCTCGATTCCCTTAAGGCGGATATCGCCAAGGTCGCGCAGAACGTCGACGCGCATGACCGGGCTTTGCTGGATCAGCATGCCGTGGCGTTGCGTGAGTTGGAGCGAGGGATCAAGGAGAGCCAGACGAGTACGGCGCTTGATGCGCCCGCGCCACCCGCCGCAGGCGTGGCGATGGATAACGATAGCATTCCGCAGATCACCCGGTTGCAGACCGAGTTATTGATTAGCGCGTTCCGCAACGACATGGCCCGCATCTCCACCTTCCAATTTACCAATTCGGTCGGCGGTGTCCGCATGAAGTGGCTCGGTATCGAAGAGGGCCATCACTCGCTTTCGCATGACCCTGACCTGAATGCGGGATCGGTTGAAAAATTGGTGAAGATCAACACCTGGTTCGCCGAGCAGATCGCTTACCTGGCCAAGCGGCTGCAGGAGACCCCGGAGCCGAACGGCAAGGGTAACATGCTGGATAACACCACGATTGTCTGGACCAATGAGCTGGGCAAAGGGAACAGCCACAGCCACGAGGACATCCCTTGGGTGCTCATCGGCGGCGGACTGGGCTTCAAGACGGGCCGAGCTCTTAAGTTTAATAAGACGCCGCATAATCGGCTGTTGCTGGCCATCGCCCATGGCATGGGGAACCGGCTCAAGACGTTCGGGAACCCCAGCCTGTGTGAAGAAGGTCCGCTGAAGTTAAGCTGAGACCCCGACGGAGAGCCAGCAGGCCGGAGGATTTCCTCCGGTCGCTGTTTTAAAGATTCCCCCGCCTGTGCCGGTTCCGAATGGAGCTCCGAATTTCCTGGAGTTAAAGTGGGCGGTACGTTGCCACGGCTCGGACGAGGCCGGTCGGGTCGCACCTCCCGTTTGATATGATCGTAGGAGAAGGAGGCTGCCGCGGGTGTCGAACACCGCAGGGGAAGATTAATATGACTAGTTTTCGGGGCGAAGGCAAGTCACGGACGAATTGATGGTAGATTTTTAAGGGCGGCTCCTTAGTCATGCATCATGCCCCGCTTCGCCTTGTCCTTGGCCTTGGTCGTATTATTATCGGTCGGTTGCGCTCATCAGCCGAGGCCGGATAGCGTGCCCGATGTGTACGAGGGTAAGCTGGCTCCCAAGACGGCCGTTTTGCTTCTGGAGAAAGGCGACCGTCTGGCGATTTGCGGCGATTCCATCACGGAGCAGAAAATGTATAGCCGCCTGATGGAGGCCTATATCACCGCCGCCCGCCCGGACCTCGCGATTACTTGTCGGCAGTATGGCTGGAGCGGAGAGCAGGCTGCCGGATTTCTAAAACGGATGGATAATGACGTACTACGTTTTAAGCCAACGATCGCGACTACCTGCTACGGCATGAACGACTTTCGCTATGTTCCACAGGACGACGTGATTGCCGAAACCTACCGGCAGAATCAGACTAAAGTTGTCCAAGCCTTCAAGGCGGCCGGCGCCCGCGTCGTTTTAGGTTCATCGGGGACGATTCACTCGGTGCCACCTTGGGTGAAGTCGGCCAAGGGCACCTGGGAGTCGCTTAACCTCGCACTGCTCAACTTTCGTAACATTGATATCGAAATCGCCGCTTCCGAACAGGTGGCCTTCGCCGACGTGTATTGGCCGATGCTGATCAAGGGCTACGAGGCTCGGGCTAAGTATGGGGAGACTTTCAAACTTGAAGGGAATGACGGCGTTCATCCCGGCTGGGCTGGCCATGTGGTGATGGCGAGCGCCTATCTCGAAGCCTTGGGTCTCAAGGGTAACCTCGGTGAGATCTCGGTTGATCTGGAGAAAGGTTCGGCCACGTCGAAGGAAGGTCAGCGTATCACTAAATATGAGAATGGAACGATCAGCCTGCGAAGTTTCCGGATTCCTTTTTCGTTTGAGGCGGGGGACGTGGCCAAGGATAACACCATCGCGGCAGGCGTGGCGCTTTCGGGGTTTCAGCGTAAACTAAACCGCCTGACGCTTAAGGTGACAGGCGTTAAGGCTTCGAAGGTCAAAGTGACTTGGGGTGCCGCCACGATGGAGTTCACCGCCGTGCAGGCGCTAAAGGGAATCAATTTAGCCGCCGAGTTCCCGCAGAACCCAACCGCGCCAGTATTTGCCAAGATTTGGCAGGCCGTTGGCGATAAGCAGGCCTTTGAAACGACACAGATCAAGACCCTCTTCCGGAGCAAAGAGGCTAAGGCTGACATCGAAGCCGTCGTGAAGAGTTCCGAAATCGAACATGCACGTCTGGCATCGGCGCTTAAGGCACTGGTGCGACCCGTTGATTCGATTTTAAAGATTGAAGAAGTCCGCTGAGATCAAGCCGGGTCGGTGATGTGGGCCTGCTGGGTAAATGAAACGGGCCGCACTTGCGTGCGGCCCGGGCTATGACAGCCAACAACGAAATTTATTCCGCCGTAACGTTTTCGGCGACGCCGACGCCCAGCGTCATGCCACCGACAACTTGGACCTTCTCCATAATAATCTTTTGGATCTCTTCGAGCACCTTGAGATTCTTCATCAGGTAATCTTTAGCGGCTTCGCGGCCTTGGCCGATGAGTTGGCCGTTATAAGCGATCCAGGCACCCTTCTTCTCGAGGATCTTGTGTTCGATACCGAGGTCGAGCACGGAGCCCGAGCGGGAAATGCCTTCGGTGTACATAATATCGAACTCGCACTCCGTAAAGGGAGGGGCGACCTTGTTCTTGACCACTTTTACCTTGGTGCGGTTACCGATGACCTTGCCGGAAGGCTCCTTGATCTGGCCGATGCGACGGATGTCGATCCGGATAGAGGAGAAGAACTTGAGGGCGCGGCCTCCGGGCGTGGTTTCGGGGCTACCGAACATCACGCCGATCTTTTCGCGAATTTGATTGGTAAAGATACAGATGCAATTGGTGCGGCTGATGGCGGCCGTCAGGCGGCGCATCGCTTGGCTCATCATGCGAGCCTGAACGCCCACGGTGGCGTCGCCCATCTGGCCGTCGAGCTCTTGCTTGGAGACCAGGGCGGCGACGGAATCGATGACGACGACGTCTACGGCGCCCGAACGGATGAGTGTTTCGACGATATTGAGGGCGTCTTCGCCAGATTCAGGCTGGGAGACCAAGAGATTATCGAGATCGACGCCGACTACCTTTGAGTACCGAGGGTCGAGAGCGTGCTCGACATCGACGAAGACGGCGTTGCCGCCTTGGCGTTGGATCTCGGCGATGATGGAGAGACAAAGGGTGGTCTTACCGGAGGACTCTGGGCCAAAGATCTCGACGATACGACCGCGGGGGAGGCCGCCGACGCCCAGGGCCAAGTCGATGGCCACGGAACCGGTGGAAACGGATGAGACCTGCATCTTGGTCGCATCGCCCATGCGCATCAGGGTGCCGTCGCCGTATTGCTTGTTAATGGCGGAGAGGGCGAGATCGAGGGTCTTCTTTTCAGCGGCCTGATTGGCGGCTTTTTCCTTGGCGGTGGTTTCGGGTTTGGCTGACATAGTGGTAGGATGTGTTGGTCTTAGGGAAACTGTCCACGCGTCGTCCTCTTGCAAGCAAAATGAACAAATGTTCACTATTTCTTTTACCCCACCTTTGGATGGGGTTTAGAAACTAAATAAATCCCCCAGCCAATCCCAGAAACCCTCTTCTTTCTTAGCAATTAAAGGTTTTTTAGGGGTCATGGGGGCTTTTACAGCGATGGCTTCTGGGCGGGGTTTTTGACCTTCGGAGGCTTTAAGTTTACTCAGGCCTTCGGTCATGAGGTCGGCCGCTAACTTATCTCGTAACCGCTGCGCTGCCTTAGGGCCCCCGGGGCTATCGCACCCCAGAATAATGGCAATCACCCGATGATTCCCCTCCTTGGCGGTAGTCGCAATCGAGGCATGAGCGGCGCTGGTGTAGCCGGTCTTTAATCCATCACAGCCTGGGAAAAGAGTGAGGAGGTGGTTATGATTCGTCAATGGGAGGGGCTTAAGGACGCGCTTAAAGGTGTAGTCACGACAGCCCGTGAATTTTAAGGCCAAAGGCATCTTGCAGAGCTCGAGGCAGAGTTTGCCGAGATCGCGGGCCGTGGTGGTATCGTGCGGCCCGCGGCCTTCGGTGAGCCCATTGGGAGTGATGAAATGAGAGCGGGACATGCCTAATTCGGCGGCCCGACGGTTCATGCGGTCAACGAATGGCACAACGCCTCCCGCCCGATCGATGGCCAGCGCGACAGCGACATCATTAGCCGATTGGAGCATCAGCGCGTAAAGAAGTTCTTCGATGGAGAAATTTTCGCCAGGCGCGAGCCAGACCTGGGAGCCGCCGACGCGCGAGGCCTCCTTGGTGATGGTCACGCGGCTACCCAAACTCAGCTTCCCAGCTTTGATGTCTTCGAGCACCAATAGCGTGGTCATGAGCTTGGTGACGCTCGCCGGGTGGCCTTGGACGTCGGCCATTTTTTCCGATAACACGGACCCGGTTTGGGCATCCAGGCAGATCGTCCCGTTGAAAGTCAGGCCATGATCGGAATAGGAAGTCGTCACCACGGCTCCCCCGGGCGTCGCAAGGCCGAGGAGGCAGAGGGCAATCGCAACGCAACGCACGAGAGTATTGGTCGCTGGTCCGCGGGTGTGGGCAAGTCCGATTTGCATAAATGTTATAATCAAACACGGTGGAGGCATGCGGGTTTTTCTTTTACGCCATGCCGATGCTGCGCCGGGGATGCCTGACGAGCTGCGTGATCTGACCCCAAAGGGACAGCGGCAAGTGGCTGAACTAGGGAAGGGTACCGGGCGGCTGGCCTTGGCCTCAGTGGAGGCGATCGAGCACAGTCCTTTGGTGCGAGCGGTGCGGACGGCGCAATTACTCCGACTGGCCTCCGGCGTGAGTTTACCGCTGCAAGTCATGAAGGGGATCAAGCCCGAAGACGACCCTCGGTTGACCGCAGTCCAGTTGGGTAAGGCCAGACAGAGCCGATTTCTCGTCGGACATAATCCGCACCTTGCGGAGCTGGCCGCTCTATTGCTTGGGCTCGGCTCTGGGGGTGAGGCGATACGTTTTAAGAAAGCCGGATTATTGGCCTTAGAGCGCAAGGAGCGCGCCTCGGCGCACCACCCTTACGGTGAATGGATCTTACTGTGGATGGTGGTGCCTGATTTCTCGAAATGACGCGCCTCTTCCTTGACTGAGTCAGGGGCAGGGTTGACTCTACCTCGTGCACGAGACTCGTCGCCATCGTCTTATTTGGGTCGCCGTAGGCTGTGTTCATGCCGTCGCGCTCGGCGCGGTTTGGTTTGGCGGAAATCAGCGTGCCACCGAACCCACGAGGGAAGGCGGAGTGCTGATCATCTCGCTGGTTTCAGATCCGATTGCTTTGCCGGGAGAAAGTAAGCACGGCGTCGGCTTGGGGGCTGGCTCGCCGCAGGTGGTGCCCGTTCCGCTTGCGCCAGAGAGGGCGAGCCATGCGGTGAGTGTCGTGACTTCGATTTCAGGGGCGGACTTGCGAGCGGCGAGCGATGTCACCGTCTCCGCTGATTCGGCTCCGACTTTACCGATTGTCGCCGAAGTTTTTTTACCTCCCGCTTTTCGGGTGCACCAAGAGCCTGCCTACCCGGAGCGCGCCCGTCGGGCTGGAGTCGAAGGCTTGGTTACGGTCAGGATATCCCTTTTAGCTAACGGAGAAATCGCCGCGGTCGCCGTGGTCGGTAGTTCGGGGAGCCGCCTTTTGGATGACGCAGCCGCAGAAGCCGCCCGATCTTCGATCTTTACGCC
>DKND01000074.1:3842-3984 GCA_002470605.1 Opitutia bacterium UBA7397 | reverse complement strand
GCTACCGCTCCAGCCGTCACAGTAGCCGACCCGAGCATCAAGCTGATCACCTCCCCAATGGTGGGCACGTATTACGCCACCCCATCCCCCGAGAACCCCACTTTCGTGACCGTCGGTTCCCCCGTCAAAGCCGACTCCGTCG
>DKND01000074.1:442-3794 GCA_002470605.1 Opitutia bacterium UBA7397 | reverse complement strand
CCGTCGTCTGTATCATCGAGGCGATGAAGGTGATGAATGAAATCCAATCCGAAATCGCCGGCACCATCGTCGAGTGCTTGGTTGCGAACGGTACGTCGGTCGAGTTCGGCCAGCCCCTCTTCCGCGTGAAGGTCGGCTGAACCCCGAAGTCCGAGCATGAATAAAATCCTTATCGCCAATCGCGGCGAAATCGCCCTTCGCGTCATCCGCGCTTGCCGCGAACTGGGCATCAAGACCGTCGCCGTCTATTCCCAGGCCGACGAACAATCCTTGCACGTCCAACTCGCCGACGAAGCCGTCTGCATCGGACCCGGACCCAGCAAGGATTCTTATCTTCGCGAAGACCGCATCATCTCCGCGGCCGAGATCACCAATGTCGACGCCATCCACCCGGGATACGGCTTCTTGTCGGAGCGCGCCGGTTTTGCCGAAAAATGCGCGGCGGCTAATATCAAATTTATCGGTCCACGCCCCGAAGCCATTCGCCTGATGGGCGACAAGGCGGTCGCCAAGCAGACCGCAGCGAAAGCCAAGGTGCCAACCGTCCCCGGTACCGACGGGCCCGTCGACAACCAACGCGAGGCAATTAAAGAAGCCCAACGGATCGGCTTCCCCGTGATCATCAAAGCCGTCGCCGGTGGTGGCGGCAAAGGGATGCGCATCGTCCATAACGCCGCTTCCTTCGCCAAAGAATTCGAAAGTGCCCGCTCCGAAGCCGAAAACGCTTTCGGCAATGGCTCGGTCTACATCGAAAAATATATCGAACAACCTCGCCATATCGAGTTCCAGATTCTGGCCGACGAACACGGTAAGGTCATCCACTTAGGTGAGCGCGATTGCTCCGTCCAACGCCGTCACCAGAAACTCATCGAAGAATCTCCCTCCCCTTTCCTGACTCCGAAATTACGCGAAGAGATGGGCAAGGTCGCCGTGCGCCTGGCTGAAAACATCGGCTACCAAAACGCCGGGACGCTGGAATTCTTGGTCGATCGCAACGGTAAGTATTACTTCATGGAGATGAACACCCGGATTCAGGTCGAACACGGGGTCACGGAAGAAGTAACCGACATCGACTTGGTGCGTCGGCAGATCCTCATCGCTTGCGGTGAAAAACTCGAGCTGAGCCAAAAAGACATTAAAATTTCCGGTCACGCCATCGAGTGCCGCATCAACGCCGAAGACCCGGCGCGCAATTTCACCCCAAGTCCAGGCACGATTGGGCTGTACTACACCCCGGGCGGCCACGGCGTGCGCGTCGACTCCCATTGCTATTCAGGTTACGTCATCCCTCCGCTTTACGATTCCATGGTGGCCAAACTCATCTCGGTCGGAGCGACCCGTCAGAAGGCGCTCGACCGGATGCACCGCGCCTTGGGCGAATACATCATCCGCGGCATCCATACGACTATCCCGGTCTGCCGTGCGATCATGAAGGACCCCGTCTTCCGTCAGGGCGGCGCGACCACTAAGTACCTCGAAGACTTCTTCGAGCGTACCCCGAAGGAACTCTGGTCAGCGGCTCCGCTCACCTAAGCGATCGTTCGCTTCGATGAGCGCTCCCGCGCGCCCGACCCCGGCTCAGCTCGCACGATTAAAGACGGGCGGTGATTGTTTGCGCTTTGCCAATCGGCTTTTCAAGTCAGCTGGCATCGCCCACGGGCAAGGATTCGTCAGCGCGGAAGAAGAATCGCTCACGCTCTTAGGGCACGCCACCGGCCTGGCGTGGGAAAAGCTGCCCCGCTGTTTCGAGCGCGACCTCAGCTTGAAAGAGAAAAGCGCCTTCCTTGACCTCACCCATCGCCGCGTCTTTGAACGCATCCCGACCGGCTACCTCGTGGGAGAGACCTGGCTCGGAGGTTTGCGATTTAAAATCGACGAGCGCGTGATCATCCCACGGTCTTATTTCGTCGAGCTCATTCCTGAAGCCATTCCGCAATGGTTACCGCCGACCAAGCAGGTCACGCATGTGGCCGATATTTGCACGGGTTCCGGCTGCCTGGCCATCTTGCTGGCCCAGCGGTTTCCTCAAGCCGTTGTGCATGCCACCGATCTCTCCGCCGACGCCCTCGAAGTCGCTAAGATTAACGTCGCTGACTACAAGCTCTCCAAGCGCGTGAAGCTTCACGAAACGAACGTCATGGCGGCCTTGGCGAAGGGCCCGAAGTTCGACCTGATCTTAAGTAATCCGCCCTATGAGCCGACGGGGATATATCGTCGCCTCCCAGCAGAATTTAAAAAAGAACCGAAGCAGTCGCTCGTGTCTGGTAAAGACGGATTAGATGTGATCCGCAATCTGCTCGTGCAAGCTCGCGATTTGCTAAAGCCTCACGGGATCTTGGTCATCGAAGTCGGCGGCCTTCAGGCGGCAATGCATCGGGCCTGGCCGAAACTTCCTTTCCTTTGGCTCTCTACGAGTGATGGTTCGGATTGCGTCTGCCTGCTTCACGCCAGCGACCTGGCCCGAGGCTTACCAGGCCCGCGCCGCCGGACGTAACTCGAGGCGGTCTTGCGTCTCTCGCGAAAGTTGCGGGAAGAAGTTCAGACCCGTGAGGTTTTCCACTTGCCGGATGCTAACGATGTATCGTGTCAGTTCCTTATCCCGCCACACCTCGACATGGGGCACCAGGTACGCGATGGCGCGCAAGCCATGGGCATCTTTTTCGTACTCGGATAAGATCATCCAGAAGGCATCCGGCACAGGCAACCTCCCGACTTTCTTCGTCAGAGGCAACTTATAGACCGGACCGACTTGCACCCACACAACGCCGTAACGTTCGACATAGCGTTTCGCCACCCGGAGCTCCAAATCTTTCCATAGTCCGGCATTCAAGGCATGAAGCTGCGGAACGATATTACTCAGCAGGAAAGTTTCTTTCTGCGCGTCTTCACCATAACAAACCGAGATGGCATAATTAGGCGCCATGTGGCCACGGTCATAACCTGAGCGAATGAATTCCTGCGTGGCGACCAAGGCGGAGGTCCGCTTGTCGGTCTTGAAAGTCGAAGGCCGCTCCAGCCGCACGTCACGATTAGGAAAAACGCGGTACGAAGACCAGCGCGGGCTCGCCAACGCGTTATCATAGCCGACCGAGTACCCGATGTTATGCAAAGATTGAAGCCCGCAGGTGTCGGCCGGTTCACCATAGGGGGCGGTAGCGTTCACCATCGGCTCGGGAGTCGTAATGATATCTCCCTTCACCAACTCCGTGCTATCTGCTAGCCGATCAAGCCAGCTCACGACCCTAGGCGGGGTTGTTCCATCTTCACGTACCCCATCGACCACGTTGAGCACGTGATGCTCGATGGCCATCTTACCCGTTCGCTCGGAACACAGGTAGAGCAATCCGAGGCC
>DKND01000074.1:0-425 GCA_002470605.1 Opitutia bacterium UBA7397 | reverse complement strand
GCATCAGCGCGTCAGGTAGTAACATTGCCAAGCCCAATGGGCGAGGAGAAGCACGGCGATGAGCCATCGCAGCCTAAGCGAATCAGACCCCGTCCAGGCCGGACGAAGGCGTAACGTGTCGCGGCGTAACCAGAAGACCGCCGAGTAGAGCGTCCAAGCCCCGCCTACGACCATGATCAAGAAAAACCCAGGATGGAAAAGGAAGGCCTGCGAAAAATCCAGACTCGCCAGATGACGGGCGCAACGCGTGCCGCCGCAGCCTAAACAGGGCAAACCCGTGAACTTAAAAAATATGCAATCCGGCAGCTTGAGCCCGATTTGAAACCAAATGAAAGCGAAGGCGGAACCACCGAAGAAGGCCAATGGCCAGACGAGCTCGTGATTGAGTTCGCCAGGGTAAGCCGGCCTACGCACGAAGCGAAACA
>DKND01000094.1:329-3561 GCA_002470605.1 Opitutia bacterium UBA7397 | reverse complement strand
TGCCCGGTAGCCGACCTAAACCCGTGCGGAAGATTTTTCCGACGCTCATCGAAGCTTTTGCCAAGTTCCGTCAGAAGAATCCGAAACACCGGGCCTTGGTGCTGCATACCGGCGGCGAGGTGCATGCGGAGCTGTATCGGCTTTTAGCTGAATATGGCGAAGAGGCTCGGGGGATTGATTTGCGCCCTGTCTCGGAAGGCCCTGTGGCGGGTTGCGCGGCGTTGGTCAGTTCCGGCACGATGTCGCTGACGGTAGCATTGGCCGGTATTCCGGGTGCGGTTGTTTATCGGGCTAATCCGCTGACTTGGTTCGTCGGACGCCGTTTGATTGCCGGGCATGTGGATCGTTTGGGCATCGCTAATATCTTGCTCAAGCGCGACGCCTGGCCCGAATATTTACAATCAGCCTGCGATCCCGACGCCTTGGCCCGACGCTTGCAGGACTGTGTCAGTGCGCCTGACGCCCGAGCGCTTGCTCGCACCGATGCGGCGGAGCTTTTACGGGAGCTTTCCGCTAAGTCAGGCGCTACGCCTGCGGAGTGGATGACTTCATTCCTGAAAACGTGAACCAACCGATGAAAATCGCCGTCCTCGGCTGCGGCTATGTGGGGGCTCAGTTTGCCCGCCTCGCCAAAGCCCATGGGCACGAAATCCTTGGGGTGGTGCGATCGGATGCGTCACGGGATCGACTTCGTGCGGAAGGATTGGCGGCGGAGGCCTTTGATATTCAGCTAGGAGACTGGTCGCTTCTGCCTGGTACTTTTGACGCGGTCGTTTATGCGGCGAGCACGGGCGGCGGCGGACCGGAGGCTTATGCCCTCGCTTATGATGTCGGCGTGAAGCGTGCCCTGGCTTGGGCGAAGAGCGTCGGAGCGCGAAAATTTGTTTTTACAAGTTCGACGGGCGTTTACCGTCAGGACGATGGGCTTGCCGTGAATGAAGATTCTTCGGCCGGCGGCACCCCGACGGCGGACGCAATCTTAGAAGGCGAGAGGGCCGTGATGGCGGCGGAATTGGAGTGCGTTCGGGTTTTGCGATTCGGCGGATTGTACGGACCTGGGCGACATCATTTAGTCGACCAGATTAAGCGTGGAGAAAATGTCATCGGCGGCCGCGTGGATCATTTCATTAACTATCTCCACCGTGATGATGCGGCCTCGTCGGTGCTAGCGTCGCTGGTCTCAGGGCCGGCGGGCGCGCGAATTTATAATGTCAGCGATGGAAATCCCGTGACGAAAAGTCAGTTGGCCCGATGGATCGCGCAGCGTTTGGGGGGGGTCGAATTGGTGTTTGATGAAGCGGCACCGGGCGGACCGAGGATGCGCCGCGGGGGTCGGGATCAGCCCAATCGCGTGGTGGATGCCAGTCGATTTAGGAGCGAAGTGATCTGGAAGCCACAATTTGACAGTATTTATGCAGGTTTAAGTGAGCTTTTATAGGCTTTGGGTGACGACTCTGTGGCAGGTTGTTCACCTTTTCGTCTTAATCCTGTAACAATGTCATGAGATAGTCCTCTCGCATAACCGCACCCATACCTACTATGAACCACACCCTCAAGTCCATGCTCATCGCAGCCGCCGCCCTTACTGCGGTTTCTGCTTCCGCACAAGACAAAGCCACGCTCGACCTCCTCGTGAAGAAAGGCGTGATCACCGCTGAAGAACGTGCCAAGACGCTTGATGAAGGCGCCCAGGCCCGTGCCGCTTCCGGCATCAATCGCGTTTTCCCTAAGGAAGATGCGACCAAGCGCTTCACCATCGGTGGCTACTTCCAGTCTCAATACCAGAGTTTCGATTACTCGCAAACCGTTGGCTCAACGAATACCTCGAACTACGCTCCCCAGAGCGGCTTCATCCTGCGTCGTCTCTACGTCGAACTGACTGCCGCCGTCGGTGAAGGTATCTCGGGTAATATCGTTCTCGACACCTCGGGTAACACCAGCTCGTCCGCCACCTCTTGGTTGGATCGCGCCATCGTTTCGCATTCCAGCACCATTGGCACCTTCGATCTCGGTTACCGCAAGGTTCAGTGGGGTTATGAAGAAAGCACCTTGAACTCCTTGTTCAAAGCTTCTTCAGGCGCCCTCTACACCGTTGAGCGTGGCATCACCAATCGCTACTGGAATGAAAAGGAAACCGGTTCTACCGGCCGCTCGGATGGTCGCGAACTTGGTTTCGGCGCTCACCACACTGGCTTGCACTACGTCAGCGTAGCGAACCCGAAGGGCTTCGAATACGGCGTATCGATTGTCAACGCCGCTCAAGGTCGTTTCACCGAAGGTAAGGGCCAGAATGACTTGGCGACCTACGCTAACTTGGTCTGGAATAATAAAGTCTCGGATAACGAGAAGTACTCGGTCGGCGTTAATTATGGTAAGAGCGCTTACTACAATTATACGGATAACGCCAACAACCTGGCCAAAATCGAAGGCTTCAATCCTTATGTCCAGGCCCAGTACTTCAATTGGACCACCTACGTTGAATTCATGAGCACCAAGGTGACGAATTCGAGTGTCGCTGCTAACACTGACAAAGTGGATCGTACCCCAACGGGCTACAACGCCACCGTCGTCTATAAGATCAACGACAGTTGGGAAGGCGTAGCACGTTACACCTCCTTGGATACCGACCTCCGTGGTCAGTATATCTCGGAAGGAGAGCGCGGCTTCAATAACTCAGGCAACAGCTCGACCACCGCTTACAATAAGTCTGACGCCATCTATCTGGGCGTGAATTATTACTTCCCTCTTGAAGTAATGGGCAAGTCCTTCACCGGACATAATGCCAAGATTCAGCTCGGTTACGAAATGTCGAAGTTCAAAGGTAAGATCACGGACACACTTGGCAGCCCGAACGTCCGTACTTCCGATGAGACTTATTCGGCTAAGCTGAACGTCATCCGTCTCCAAGCTCAGGTTGCCTTCTAAATCCTAGGATTTAGTAAGTGCTTCATGCAGGGGCCGACGCANNGTAGTCCCAGGATGGGCGCCGACTTGCGTGGCGAGCCATAGAGTATTATTCTTATGAAATGGCCGACATTTATTGGTGGAAGCAGCGGAGTGCGCTGATGGCGATGGTGTGCGGAAGGGGCAAACAGACGACCGAGGGCATGCTGGCGAAAGTTCTCTATAGCGAAGGCTAAGCCGGGTGGCGACGACAGCAGCGGATCAGCGGACAAGATGCCCAGGGTGGGCCCTATCGGGTGCAGCCGGATTTCATTTTTCGTTCCAGACG
>DKND01000094.1:0-280 GCA_002470605.1 Opitutia bacterium UBA7397 | reverse complement strand
CGACGAATAAGGCCCGAGATGCCCGTGACTCGCTTAGCCTTAGGTGGAACGTTGGGAGGGTCCTCCGGCTCTGGGAGCACGAACTTAAGCTAATCCGGTGGCTGGCTCTGCGCACTAAGCTTAAGCGGGTATTAGCGTGAGAGGGCAGGGCTGGGCTAAAGGCCTGCGCTGTCGAAGCCTTGGGCGGGATGCCAAGGCACAAAAAAGCCCGACATCCTGTCGGGCTTTCGAGGTCTGCTAAGCCAGGCTCAGAGAGGGCGGTAGTTAGGCGAAGCGTTTT
>DKND01000075.1 GCA_002470605.1 Opitutia bacterium UBA7397 | reverse complement strand
GCGAGCGGGAAGTCTTTGCGCAACGGGTGGTAAGGGTAGGCTTCCCACATTAGGATGCGGCGTGGGTCGGGATGTCCGGTGAACGTGATGCCGAACATGTCGAACGCTTCACGCTCATGCCAGTTGGCGCCGGGGTGCAGGGAAGAGACGCTGGGCACGCAATCGCCGAGGGCGGGAACGTGCAGGCGGACGTATTCGCGTTGGGTCGTGCTGAGCAGATGGATGACGACGCCAAAGCGGGCCGAACGGTCTTTCCATTCGACACCGCAGAGATCGGCCAAAAGGTCGAAGCTCTGTTCGTCGCGCAGGAATCGTACCGCTGCCCAAAGGTCGGACGCGGGGATTTCGACGGTCGGCATATCTTGCGAAGGCAAGACGCGGGCGGAGGGGAAACGTTGAATGAGAACAGCGGCGTCCATGTCCGAATCAGCTGACGATTTTGGTTTCGACCGTGCGACCGCGGAAGGTACGGCGCAGCGAGCCGCCTTCGTTCCGGATTTTCTCCTGCAGCAGCATCATCCCGTCGAGGAGGGCTTCGGGGCGGGGAGGGCAGCCAGAAATATAAATATCAACCGGGACGATGTTATCCACCCCTTGCAGCGTGGCGTAAGAGCGGTACATGCCACCGGTCGAAGCACAGGCGCCCATGGCGACGACCCACTTTGGTTCAGCCATCTGGTCATAGATGCGACGGACGACTTCGGCCATCTTGTAGGTGACCGTGCCGGCGACGATCATGCAGTCGGCCTGGCGGGGGGAGAAGCGCATGACTTCCATGCCGAAGCGGGAGATGTCGAAGCGGGAGCCGCCGGCGGCCATGAGCTCGATGGCACAACAGGCCAGACCCATCGGCATCGGCCAGACGGAGTTGCTTCGGACCCAATTCACGACGGCATCGGCGCGGGTGACGATGACTTCGCCCTCGATCTTACTATTATAGCCAAAATCTGATTTAACCATGGTGGTTTTGGGCAAGTTAGGAGAGCACCCCATGGGAGCAAGAGTGAAGGGTAAAAACTCAGCGTTTGCCCTCCTTCATTAGGGGGGCTTGGGCTATCCTTTAGTTGCAGTTGCTCCGTGCCGAAAGTTTGGCACGGTCGCTTTGACCCTATGACCCTTTGCCGAATCCTCCTCGCCCTGTCGGTTTTACTGCATCTGGGACCGTGCCTGAATTCCGCAGCGCTGCCCGCGCGTCCTTACTATGGAGCCCGGCCTGGAGCTTTGGAGAAATCAAAGGCCTTACTTGCCTCGGGTGACGAATCGGCAACGAAGGCCCTTAAAAAGCTGATGGAACAGGCGAATAAGGCGCTTCTGATCATGCCGCCGTCGGTGATGGAGAAGAAAAAAGTCCCACCCAGCGGTGATAAGCACGACTACATGAGCATTGCGCCTTATTTTTGGCCGGATCCCGCTAAGCCCAACGGACAGCCCTACCTGCGCAAAGACGGTAAGGTGAACCCTGAATCCCGAGACCCCGACGCCAATGATACCTTGCGGGCACGGCTCCTCGGCGACGCGACCGAGACCTTGGCCTTGGCTTATTTCTTCACCAAAGAGGAAAAATATGCCACTCACGCAGCGAAGTTGGTCCGGACTTGGTTTCTCGATCCAGCCACGCGCATGACGCCACATTTTCGTTTCGCGCAAGCCGTGCCTGGGGTCAACGACGGCCGCGGTACGGGAATCCTCGAAGCTCGATCGTTCGCGGTGGCGGCGGATGCCGTGGTTTTGCTTGCCGGCTCACCTTCCTGGTCGGTCGACGATCAGAACACCCTTGATGCGTGGGGGAATACCTACCTCGATTGGTTGCTCACGAGCAAAAATGGCGCCGACGAATGCGCCGCTAAGAACAATCATGGCACTTGGTACGACGTGCAGGCCGCGCATTGGGCCTTAGTTCTCGGGCGGAAGGATGTCGCAAAGAAAATCATCACCCTGGCCGCGACCAAGCGCGTCGCGGTGCAAGTCGAACCTGATGGTCGTCAGCCTCTGGAATTGGTCCGAACGGCCTCTTTCAGTTATTCATGTTTTAACGCCCTTGCGCTGTCTGAGCTCGCCGCCTTGGGCGAGCATGCCGGCTTTGACCTTTGGCATTTCAAGACTTCCGAGGGGCGGTCGATTCGGGCTGCCCTTGATTTCCTGGTCCCTTATCTCGGCAAAAATCCCAAGCCTTGGACTTTGCCACAGATCCATGAAAGCAAGCCCGATGAGGTTTTGCCGGCACTCCGGGCGGCCGGCATTATTTTCGGTGATGAACGCTACGAGAACCTCTTACGCGAGTATTCGGATCATCGTAGCAAGCGTCTGCAGCTCCTCGCACCGCGATGAAGAGCTGGGCGTCAGCGATCTTGCTCCTCAGTGCCACCTTGCTCGCGGCCGCCGAGTCTCGCCGTCCTAACATCCTCGTTATCCTAGCCGATGACCTTGGCTATTCCGACCTCGGCTGCTACGGCGGCGAGATTCCCACGCCCAACATCGATCGCCTCGCTAAGTTAGGTGTGCGCTTCGAGAAGTGCACTAACTCCGCGCGCTGCTGTCCTACGCGTGCTTCGCTCATCACCGGCCTCCATCCGCATGAGGCCGGTATCGGCGACTTCGTCACCGCTAAGCCTTCGCCCAAGCGCGGCCCTGCTTACACTGGCCATCTCCTCGATAATAATATCACCATCCCCGAACTCCTTAAGCAGTCCGGCTACAGCACGTGGATGGTCGGCAAGTGGCATATGGGTTCGCCTGGGCCGGTCCAGCGGGGCTTCGATGCCTATTACGGTTTCAAGAACCTGCAGGCGCACTCCAACGACCAATGGGATTCGGCCGACTACGCGCGCTTACCCGCCAGCACGCCCGCTGAGCTATCGTACGCGCCGGGCAAGTTTTACGTCACCGACGTCTTCACCGACTACGCCCTCGAGTTCCTGCGGCAGGCCCGGACCACCAAGGACAAGCCTTGGTTCCTCTACCTCGCGCATTCTTCGCCGCACTTCCCCTTGCAGGCGCCCAAGGAATCGATCGACCGGCACATGGCTACATACCGCCGCGGCTGGGACGTCCTGCGCGCCGAGCGCTTCACGCGCATGAAAGCCCTCGGGCTCGTCTCCGCGGACGCCGTCTTGCCTCCGCTCTCGATGGTTCCTGTCGAGGCGAACGACGCCATCGCCAACGGTTACTCCGGTAAGCCGAACCCCTCGTGGGATAGCTTGCCAGCCGATCGTCGCGAAGACCTTGCACGTCGCATGGCCACGTTCGCCGCGATGGTCGAGCATGTCGATCAAGGGGTCGGCCGGTTACTCGCCGATCTCGAGCAGCACGGCGAGCTCGCGAACACGCTGATTCTTTTCACCTCCGATAACGGCGCGTGCTATGAGTGGGGTCCGTTCGGTTTCGACGGCGTTTCCCGCTCCGGACAAAATGACCTGCACGTCGGAGAGTCCTTGGCGGGTATGGGCCAGGCTGGTACCCATTCCTCGTATGGCTCCGCCTGGGCGAATCTCGGCAACACCCCGCTCAACCTCTACAAGCACTTCTGCAATGAAGGCGGCATCAGTTCGCCGCTCATCGTCTCGTGGCCCGCGACCCTGAAGCCGTCCGTAGCTTGGATCCGCTCGTCGGCGCACGTGATGGATTTCTTGCCCACCATAGCGGCCGCCGCCGGCGCGACATATCCGGCAGAGAGGGCAGGGAAGCCGATCTTACCATCGTCCGGACGTTCCTTGTTGCCCGACCTGCGGGGCGAACCGACGCCCGAGCGCGGTATCCCGACCGCGCATGAAGGCGCTCGTGGTTATCGTCTAGGAAACTGGAAGATCGTCTGGGGCAAGCGCCAGGCCGCGCCCGTCGCCTGGCAGTTGTTCGACCTTTCGAAGGACCCTTCCGAGCAGCATGACCTCGCCGAGCAGCAGCCGGAAAAACTTAAGGAACTCGCGGATGCTTGGATGGCGTGGGCCAAGCGGTGCGGCGTCGATCTCGGCTCCCGCTGAACCGTCGGTGCTTTCGCGTCCTCAGTCGGCCCAGCCGATGAGCACCGCCGCCCGGAAGAACAGATAACCGAGCGTAATGGTGATGGGTAAAGTGAGGACCCAAGCCCAGACGATACGGCCTACGAGGCCCCATTTTACAGCATCAAAGCGCTTGGTCGCACCGACCCCGAGGATGGAAGTCGAAATGACGTGCGTGGTCGAGACGGGCATGCCGATGAGCGAAGCTCCGCCGATTGTGAGAGCGGCGGCGGTTTCGGCGGCGAAGCCGTGTACGGGTTGCAACTTCACCATCTTATGTCCGAGCGTACGGATGATGCGCCAGCCACCCGCCGCGGTCCCTGCGGCCATGGTGGCCGCGCAAAGCGCGATGATCCAAAAAGGAACGTGGGCATCCTTGTCAGGCTGCATGAATCGTAGCCAGGAAGGCGCGTGATCAAAAGCTTGATTGGCCGCGCCGGCCGTGAGGGCGAGCATGATGATGCCGACGGTCTTCTGCGAGTCATTCATCCCGTGCGAGAAGCCCATCATCCCCGCGGAGATCAGTTGCAGTTTGCCGAACCAGCGTTGCACCTTGCTTGGACGCATCGCGAACCGGACGATAATCACCGTCAGCAGGCCCATGAAAAGGACGCCGAGCGTGAAGCCGATGAGCGGCGAGAGTACCATGGGCTTGATGAGCTTGGGCCACAGTCCGGTCGCATGGGCGTGATCGAGCGTGCCGTCGGCCAGCTTTGGGACTTCATGCCAGATCAACCGGCCCCAGAGCAGATGGGTTTGGCCAAGGACGCCGCCGCAGAGGCCACCGATGAGCGCATGCGACGAACTGGAGGGGATGCCGAACCACCAGGTGATGAGATTCCACACGATGCCTCCCATGAGGCCGCATGCGATGGCCATCTGGGTGACTCCGGCCGGGTCGTGGACGAAGCCTTTGGCGATCGTCGCGGCGACGGCGGTGCCCCAGAAAGCGCCGAGAAGATTGGTGCAGGCCGCTAGCATGATTGCTTGGCGGGGCGTCAGGACCCGTGTCGAAACTACCGTCGCGATGGCGTTGGCCGCATCGTGGAAACCGTTGATATATTCAAAGACGACGGCGACCAAGATCACCAACAGCATCAAGACGAAAGGGTCCATTTACGGGCAGCGCGCTGACTTAGGCGTATTTGAGGGCAATCTGGAAGACGACCTTGCCGGCATCGCGGCAGTGGTCGATCGCGCGCTCAAGGAGTTCGTAGATGTCCTTCAAGATCACGACCTCCTTGGCGTCGACGTTACCTTGGTAGAGATCGCGCAGGAGGCCCACCATCAGGCGGTCGGCGTCGCCTTCGATGGTCTGTAAGGTTTCATAGTCATCTTGAATTTCTTCGACGTTCGAAAGTTTGCGAAGTTTGCGTACGAGGCTGGCGGTCACCTCGGTGGCCTGCTCCAGCATGCGGACTTGTTTGTCGACGATGTCCGTCGAGAACTGGCGCGGGCAGATGGCGAGGCGCTCACCGACTTTTTCGCAAGTCTTAGGAATCTTATAAAGGGCGTTGGCGAGGGCTTCGATGTCTTCGCGTTCAAGCGGGGTGACGAAGGTCAGGCAAAGTTCCTGGGTGATGGAGAGGCCGATACGTTTGTCGTTTCGCCGAGCGACAACGAGTTCCGTGAAGTGCCGATCGAAATCCGGCTTACCCACTTCGGCGTAGAGCTTGGACAGCGACTTGGCACTCTTCGCTGCCTCGTCGGCGCTGGCTTCGAGCAGNNNGGATGGTATGAATGCATCCTAGGACAGGGGTGCAAGCACAGTTCGTAACCATTCCGTAACCTTTGTAACATAAGTTTGTTACAATTAGGCTGTTTTTGTCACAAAAACATGGGCGATTTCGTCACAAACTTAAGGCGGTTTCGTCATTAAATCGTCACTCAAACGAGATAAAGTTGGTGAACATGGAAGACCAAACGACTGTCGCGCTCAAACCCTCCCATAAGATTCATTTTCGGACCTTAGTTTTGTCCGATCTGCATCTGGGGACCAAAGACGCGCAGGCTCGAGAATTACTGGATGTGCTCCGGGGCATCCGGTGCGACAAACTCATATTAAACGGAGACATCATCGATCTCTGGTCTCTCCAGCGGAAGAACCACTGGTCGCCCGCCCATACCGCCGTCGTCCGTCGTCTCATGAAGATGGCGGAAAAGGACGGAACGAAAGTCATATACTTGCGCGGCAACCACGACGACTTCCTGCGGCGCCTCATCCCGCTCGCGCTCGACCGGATCGAAATTGCCGAAGAGCACGTGCATGTCGATTTGCACGGTCGTCGATACCTTTGCATCCACGGTGATGCCTTTGATGCCGTGACGGTGAAGATGCGCTGGCTGGCGGTCATCGGGGACATCAGCTACCAGGTCTTACTCGACATCAATCGCTTTTATAACAAGTGGCGGGCTTGGCGCGGCAAAGAGTACTATTCGCTGTCTCAGGCTATCAAGGCCAAGGTCAAGTCGGCGGTGAGTTTCATTTCCAGTTTCGAAGAGCACCTTCAAACCCTGGCTTCGCGTCGGGGGTGTGATGGCGTGATGTGCGGCCATATCCATAAGGCCGAAGATCGTATGATCGGCTCGGTTCGTTATTTGAATTCAGGGGATTGGGTCGAATCGCTTACCGCCATCGTGGAGGAAGATGACGGTTCCATCCGGGTCGTACATCGTCCGGAATTACTCCGACGCATCGCGGAGAGTCGGGCGGCTTTCGAGGGGAGCAAGTCAGCGCCAACCGCCCAGAGTGCCGCCACAATATCTTTCGTTGCCTGATGAGCGTCATCCCTGTCCTTACGGCTGGATTCGGTGAAGGACACAATGCCGCGGCACGCTCGATCATCGAAGCTCTGGGTCACAAGCAAGATGCGACCGGCGAATTGCATGACCTCTTTCTCTCGGCCTATGGTCCTGAGAAAGCGAAGCGTCAGCGCGACGGTTATATCGGGGTCGCAAACAAGTATCCACGCCTCTGGGGCTGCATGTATACGGCGCTCGATCGCCTGCCGCTCGTCCGGGCTTCGCTTCCGTTTGTGCGTCCGGTCGAGAAGGCGCTCAATACTTTGCTCGACGAAAAACGGCCGCGCGTGGTGGTCTCGGCTTACCCTCTCTATAACTACATGATGGCCCGCCGTTGGCATCGCGATGATCCTGCTCGTCCGCGATTGATCACCGTCGTCACCGATTCTATCTCCGTGAATCGCGCTTGGCATCGCGCGCATTCGGATTGGTATGTCACGCCGAACCAGGCCACGGCCGACGTCATGATTCGCCAAGGCGTGCCCGCCGCCAAGGTATTGCCTTATGGTTTCCCGGTTTCCTCGCGTCTCGCCGCCCGCTCCTCGGCTAAAGCTGGGGAACGTCCGCGCGTGTTGCTGATGCTCAATCCGGGCAAGCGTGATGCCGTCGAACTCGCTTCAGCGCTTTCAACCTTAGGCCTCGAGCTTACGATTACCGTCGGTAAGGACGCTTCCTTCAAAGAGGCCGTCGAACGTGCCGTCGAAGGCCGTGCCGAAGTGCTTGGCTGGACGGACCGCATTCCGCAGCTGATGCTTTCGAGTCACCTGGTCGTCAGTAAGGCCGGGGGAGCTACCACGCACGAATGCGTTGCCGCCGGGGTGCCAATGATCGTCACGCAGGTGATTCCCGGTCAGGAAGC
>DKND01000008.1 GCA_002470605.1 Opitutia bacterium UBA7397 | reverse complement strand
GTACGAGCTTGCGATCGTTCACGGCCAAGGTCGGGTAGAGCTTCATCGCCAAGACGGCAGCCTGCGGAGAACGAGAGACGACTAAGGCGCGTAGGGCCAGATTCGAGATTTCCACTGGCGTTGTGCCGACAAGCGCGGCGACAGCCTCGGGCTTGGTCGTACGCAGCTGCTGAAGTCCGATCAGAGCATCGCGACGAGAATCCTCGCGGGCGACCATGGCGAGCAGGTCGTCCTCGAGGTCGAGTAATTGGAAGCCGCCGATCAGCTGGGCGGCCAAGGCACGCTCAGCGGCACCCTGCGCAAGCAATGCATGCGCGGCCGCAGTGACGACAGGTCCGACCTTGGCTGAATCGAGGTCAGTGCGAGTGGCCAGCAGAAGTTCCACAACGCGATTACGCACCGCCGCATCGGCCAGGAGCTTACGCAGCACGGCGACGCTCGCAGGCTGATCCAACGTCTTGGCAACGGCGAAAAGCTCATCCGGGCCGGGAGCGCGGTTCAGCTGGCCGACAAGTTCGGCGATGAGCGGTGCGCCGACCTTCGGGTCGAGTGCGAGCGCGGCGAACATGCGTCCTTCGGCGGGTAGCGATTTAGCTATATCTGAAGCGAGGAACGTCGCGACGGCCTCGGGCTGACGCTCGAGATACATGCGGATGAGGAAACGTTCGAAGTCGCGCTCATAGGCGACGCCAACCTTGATCGGCTTGCCACGACGGTCCGGGGCGGTGGGAGCGTCGAGAGAAGGTCCAGCAAAACGCATCAATGCGCCGAGCGCAGCGGCATGCTTCGCGGAAGATTCCCCGAGCGCCTTGATGGCGGCGGCGCGGACCTCGGCATCGGCGTCGGTCGCGAGCGCCACGAGAGCCCCTAAGTGGGACTCGGCGCCGACTTGGCGCAGGGCATTGACCGCCTCGCGGCGGACGTTGCGATTCACCGAACCGAGCAAGGAAGAGGCGAGTCCCGCAACATCATGCTTCTGCTCGCGGAGCACCCAGAGAGCCTGGATTCGACGGGCAGGCGAGGCGGACTCGTCTCGCACGATTGTCGCGAGAGTACTATTAGAGTCGTCATCAACGGCGCGGTCGGCGAGCGCCTGCCAGGCGAGATGCGCATCGGCGGTCACCTTGGAGCCCAGGCGCGCGACCAGGTCGGCGGAAGAGAGCTTGGTGTAATCTGGCACGGCCTGCGGGACGAAGCCCTTGGGCTTGATGCGCCAGATGCGACCCGACTGCTTGTCGCGGTCGGGGTGATTACGAGCGACCTCGTTGTGACTGATAATTTTATTATACCAATCAATGACGTACAGGCATCCGTCCGGACCCATCGTCATCGCAATCGGACGGAAGAAAGGGTCCACGCAGGTGACGAAGTCATCGAGGTGTTCGAGACGATAGCCGGAGCCTTCGCGGTACTGACGGAGCGCGTTGACCTTCGAGGTAATCGGATTGGCGACATACATCACGCCGTCGTAGCCTTTCGGCCACACGCCGACATCGGAAAGCGCGAGGCCGCTCAAGCCCGTGCCGCCCATCTTGAAATCAGGGGCTTGGATCGGGAAAGGCGGCTGATAGGATTTCGCCAGACGATCCGCACAACCGGGATATAATGCATACTCGTGGAATGGCATCACTGGGTAGCCAAAATCGTTGGCCTCCTGTATGAACACTTCCCCTTCGCCCGTCAGGACGAGACCCCAGATATTGCAGGGGCCGACGCTGGTAGGCTCAAAGAAGCTGCCGTCTGGACGAAAACGCGCCATGCGGGTACTAGGGAAATCGATCTGGTCGCCTTTCGTGGTGACGACCGTACCCTTATTGAAGGCGCCTTGCGCGAGCCACAACCATCCGCCAGGCGCACGCGTGAACTGGTGAGGGAAGAGGTGTGAATCCTGCACGCCGAAACCCGTCAGTAGCACCTCGCGCTTATCGGCCTTACCGTCGCCGTCGGNNGTCGCGAAGGAAGACGATATCATGGCCATGCTGAACGATGGCGCCGTCTTTGTAAGGCAAAACGCCCTCCGGAATGGCAAGGCCATCGGCATAGGTGCGCGGCTGATGCAACCCAGATTCAAAGGGCTTATCGAAGACAATGACCTTGTCGCGGGCGTGAGATTTATAAAGCGCTTCGGCGGCCGCCGGGTTCTCGTTGGCGTCAACCGGATACTCCAGTGCGGTGCTGGACCAAGCCCTACCCTGCTGGTCGAAGATCAGCATGATGAACTTGCCGAGGTCGGCGGCCTCCTTGGCGAAAAGCTCGATCTCAAATCCTTCCGGAAGTTTGAATAACTTCTGCTGCTCCTCGGCGGAACGACGTACACCCTGCACGTTATTGTAGCTCGTGTCGCGTTTCGCTGGTGCGGCCGCGGCCTTCGCCGGCTCGGTCTTCTTTTCCGTCGGCTTCACTTTATCCCACGTCAAAGCACCCGGCGTAGGCGGGAGTTCTTCGATTGAGACATCCTTCACTTGGACTTCGGCCGGGCCACCGGCATGAATCTGGAGACCGATCTTACCGTCTTGCGCGATATTAGCTTCGGTCTCGGTGAAATCGAGCGCCGGGACGCCGTTGATCCAGCTACGAATCCGTGGGCCTTCGGCGAGGATACGATATTCGTTCCAATCGCCTTCTTTAATCGCCGCGAGCACCGCCGCCGGATTGACGGCATCAGCGACGACCTTTTTACGGCGACTCTCATCATAGAGCTTTCCGTACCAGCCCTTGCCGTAGTCGACCTGATAGCCACTCATCTCCGAGCTATTCGGAACGCGCACGCTACGCATCTGAACGCCGCTGTTGACGAAGCCTGTGCCCGTGAGACGTAACTTCACGCGTAAATCAAAATTCTGATAAGACTTCTCGGTCGCGAGGAATAAATTCTTGGGCACCTTCTCCTTAAGAGATCCGCCGCGGATTTCGCCGCCTTCCACGCGCCACCAGGCCGTGTCACCCTCCCAACCGGTAAGCGACTTGCCATCAAAGAGCGGGGCAGGAGCAGCGTTTCCAAGAGCCATCATACCGAGTAACATCAGGGCGGTGAGGAATAATCGGGGCGTCGACATAAGCAGGGGGTAACGGGGAATCTAGACAACATCCAGCAATCGACAACCCTGCTCATGCCCGCAAAGCACAACTCGATTACCGCTAAATGCACATCCGGAGGGGCAAACAACCAAGCCACGCTTGCATCTCCGCCCCGAACCCTAAGGTTAAGGCCATGTCGGCATCCCATAAGCTTGTTCGTGATTGCGAGGCCACCCTCATCCCTGCGGGTGACGTAGTCATCCTTGAGGCTGGCACGGAAATACAAGTCGCCCAAGCCCTGGGCAATTCGGTGACCGTCCGCACGACCATGGGTCTATTTCGGATTGCCGAAGCCGACATCTCAGCCCTTGGGCCGGAGGCACAATCGCTCTATAGCAAAAAGGGAAATGCGACGAGCACGAGACCGCTCGATCAAGATGCGCTCTGGGAAGCCCTGAAAGAATGTTTTGATCCGGAAATTCCCGTCAACATCGTCGACCTCGGACTCATCTATCATCTGGAATTATCACCCGGCGAAAGAGGCGGACAAAAAATCGCCGCCAAGATGACGCTGACGGCCCAAGGCTGCGGCATGGGACCAGTCATCGCGGCGGATGCCAAATCCAAATTGGAAGCACTTCCCGGAGTCGAATCCGCCGAAGTTGAAATCGTCTGGGACCCAGTCTGGAATCCGCGGATGATTTCCGAAGCGGGACGTAAGCAGTTGGGTCTCGAATGATACCTAAACCCATCCAGCATGGCACGGGGCTATACCTGCATGTGCCCTTCTGTGCTTCGACCTGCGATTTTTGCGCCTTCTACCAAGAGCAACCGAAGCGCGGAGATATTGACCGATACCTTGATGCGATTGAGCGTGAGATGGAAATCAATCCTCCTGGCCGAGTGGAAACCGCTTTCTGGGGCGGCGGCACGCCCGGCTTACTGCCGGCGGAAGATTTGCTCAGGCTTGGCCAGGCCATGGTGAAAGCCGGTGGACAGCCCAACGAGTGGACCGTCGAACTGGCACCCTCTTCGGTGCGTGCCGACAAACTGGCGGCACTAAAAGAAGTCGGCGTCACGCGGGTGTCGATGGGGGTGCAGAGCTTCGATGAGGCCACGCTTGACGTACTGGGCCGCCGACATTCTCCAAAACAAATTATGGAAGCCTGGGATGCCATCGAATCGACCGGCTTTCAGAGTCGCAACTTGGATCTCATCTTCGGTATCCCCGGACAGGACGAAAAGCGCTGGGCGGCGGACTTAAGCCGCGTCATGGAACTGAAACCTGATCATATTTCCACCTACTGCCTGACCTTCGAGGAAGACACGGCGATGTTCGTCAAACTCTCGCAAGGTAAGGTTAAGATCGATAAAGACCTCGAAGCTCGGCTTTACCGCGGGACTTGGGAGATGCTCGAAGCGCACGGTTACGCGCAGTATGAGACCTCGAACTTCACCAAGCCCGGGCATGCTTGCCGACATAATCTTATCACTTGGGAGATGGGGTCGTGGATCGGCTACGGCCCCTCCGCGTCCTCGCAATGGAAGGGCCGGCGGTGGACCAACCCCTCTAACCTTGAAGGTTGGATGAAAGGCATCGAAGCGGGCAAACCCGTCTGCGAACAGATCAAAGATCTTAACGAAATCGATCTGCTCACCGATGCGCTTATTTTTGGTTTACGGCTGAACGCCGGCGTCAAACCAGCCGAACTCGCCGCACGCTTTCGAGCCGAACTCCCGCCGGGCGTATCGCGCCTCTTCAGCCATCTGATTGAAGAAGGATTAATGGAAGCGAACGGGGACAGCTTCCGCCTCACCGGTGAAGGTCGGATGCGGGCCGACGCCGTAGGCGTCGCGGTCTTAGAGCAATTTGACTAATTACTTCGCCTCGGCAGCGGCAAGTTCTAGCATCGTGCGGATCACCAACAGCTCGCAGTTGAACCACATCGGGCCAGGCGACTGCATCACCCAAGTCTGATAGCGACCGGGCGCTTTAGGATTGCCCTGCGTCCGAGTGAGCGTGGCTCCGAGGGCGCGGGCTTTTTCCAGATGCAAGCAATCGCCCGTCACGCGCCAGGCAGCCAGGTAGGTCAGGATCAGCTTGGACGAACTCGCACACACGGGGGCATAACAACGGTATTGCTCTAGCACGCATGGCAGGAGCCATTTCTGCGACTTGGCACCAGCCGCTCCGTCCGCGCTCTGCTTCAACGGAGACTCCGTCGGCGGTTGCGACCACATGACAAATTGATCTTCTGCGTAACGCAAGAGATCCAAAGCTAAGGCTTTATCAACTGAGTTTATTTCCTTTTGCTCCAAAAGATGAATCGCGAAATCGCAGGCCTCATGCTTCGTCAGGTTATCGTAAGCCGGCGTCGGTCGGACGTCTTCGAACTGTCCCTGCCAATTCCAGGTGCGCACGGGATTACGCATGATCCATTGCAGAGCCTTATTCCGCATTCCATCAAAACGCCGATCGCCGGTGACTTTTTGAAGATGGTCGAGGAAATCTACGATACGGGTGGGGATAAGCGTGTTATCCGTAGCCGCCAAGCCGTCCTTTGGGTTTACAAAAAGCAACCAGCTGCCTTCCGGAGATTGCCGTCGCTCATAAGTTTCGGCGATAAGCACGGCGGCCTCTAGGTATTTCGAATCCTTCGTAGCGCCATAGACGTCGAGAAAATAGCCTCCGCTTTCCGCTCCGCAGTTCGTCATGTAATGCCCCGCACCCATGTGGGCGCGCAACCGATCGCGATAAAGCGTCGGATGATAAGTCGGCGGATGAAAAGCCCAGGCCGAGCCCGCGGGCTCGCGCAGATTCAACAGGTAGTCGGCCGCGCGTCGCGCGGCCACAAGTGCTTCAGCGGCATCAGAGGGCGCTGGCTGTTGGGCTCCGTAGATCGCCAAGGCAGCGGCGGCGGCACCAATCACCTTGGCAGGATAACGGTAGAGATGAAAGACCGCAGGAGGTTCGCCGTCGGTGAACCAACATTTTAAGTCGGGTGAGTGCGCCAAGGCGCTTAGAGCTGTTCGAGCACTCTCTTTGGCAGGTTGCGCCGGTGCCGGATAGTTTCCCGCAAAAACTGCTGCACGGTGAAAGGTGCGCGTTCCGACCAAGCCTAACTCAACGCCGGCTGCGTCCCGCGCTTCGACCGTCAAGGTCGTCTTGCCCACGGGCACCTGCGCCCACACGGCCGACAAGGGCGCCCAAGGACTCTCTGCCATGAAGTCCAAACTCTTTCCATCGCTGGTCAAAATGCGGAAATGGTAATTCTTAGCCTTGGCTAAGGGCTTGAAGTCAAAAGCGGGGGCATAACTAAATTGCACAGCATGCTTGTTCCAAAACGGTTGCCGACCAGGGACGCCAGGCTGAACCGAGACCGCGGACTCAGCCAAGGCTTGCGCATTCAACTCCGGATCTGGTGGTGTCGCGGCTGACAATGGAAAAGCCGAGCCAAGCAATAAGAAAAAGCAGAAAATCGCCAAGGGGGGTGACATGGATGAGCCTAAACTATCCTCGAACCGACAGAGGTCAATCTGCATGCCGGCAACAGTCGTTTCGAAGGGCACCCCAATCGACACTAAGCCAAGTCGGCTTTTCGTTCTTGCGCGTCCACCACGACAGTCGTGACCAAATCGGAGCCGACGTTCGTCATCGAGCGAGCCATGTCCAAGATACGATCCACGCCAAGGACGATGCCGATACCTTCGGGAGGAATGCCGAACGTGACCAACAAACCGGCAATAAGCGGCAGGGATCCGCCCGGAATCCCAGCCACGGCGACGGCGCTCAGGACGGAAAGGAAAAGCAGCGTCAGCTGTTGGGCGATAGT
>DKND01000025.1:1836-3526 GCA_002470605.1 Opitutia bacterium UBA7397 | reverse complement strand
TCGACGGCGGCGCCCTCAAAGTCATCCGAGAATATGACTTTCATCTTCAACGCCGGGTTATCCGCGCGGGCAACCAGTGACAACAGAAGCAGCAAGAGGATGGTGTAACGCATGGGGATTATTTATAGATTTTCACCCAATCAATCTGCATGGGTTCAGGGGGCAGCTTAGGATCGGGAAAATTCTTCAGCACGCCGCCTTCAGGAAGGTTGTGATAAAAATGTAAATATAATGGTGCGGTGGGTGTCGTTATACTGACGCGATGGACTTGGCGCGTATTGACATACCAAGCGAAGTATTTCGGGGTCGAAAGGACGCCATAGGTGTTGAACTTCTTATAGGAAGCACCGCCATCGAGCGGAATCGGGCTATTGACCGGCTCGATGTTCCTCACACCGGCCTCTTCGGCAATTTTAACGCTCGGGCGCACAGTGTTCGTAGCCTCGCCGGTCGTCACGAAATTAATTTCAGCGGCCGGAAATTTCTTCGCTGCAGATTCCTCGAAAAACGTGCGTACTTGCATGCCGCTATGCCGTCCTTTCGTTTGGATCATTCGAATGGAAGCCTCAAAATATCCATAGGGTTGTCGAAACTTACAAGTAACGGTGGCGTTCTTCCACAGAGTTGGTTTGCCGTCCTTCGAGGAGACTTCGAGTGACAATTTGCCATCCGCAACCTTGCAGCCTTCTTTGTTGTCTTTAGAGAAATCCCATTTGGTCAGGTCTAGTTCCTTGCCGTCGAACTTATCTTCGAAGACCAATTTCATGGTGCTGGTCGGATCAGCCCAAAGGACTGAGGCAAATAAAAGGGGGGAGATAAAGCGAACAAACATAGGAGGCTTAGGGGCTCATATATTACAAAGCCAGCTAAGGCTTTTGGCAAGTGCTTGGTAAAACGAAGGCACCCCTAAACCAGAGCCCAGGTAAGGGAATATCCTCGATTACTTCCAAATCTTCACCCAATCGATGACGAGCGGCTCAGGACCAAGGGCGGGGTTCGGAAAACCGCGCAGCACTCCCCCCTCAGCCGTTCCGTGACTGAATTTCAATTGTAATGGGCCCGAAGGAGTCGGGCGTTCGACCCGGAAAACCTGCCGCGTATTCACATACCAGAGGTAGGTCTTGGGCGTTACCAGTAGTCCGTAGGTGTTAAACTTCTTATACGTCACGCCGCCTTCCATCTTGATCGGACTTTCCTTAGGGCGCAGTTTCTGAGTTCCGAGCAATTCGCCGACATCCAAATAGGGTCCGACCTTATCGGCGCCCCCACATTCAAATCCTAAACTAGCCGACGGAAATTTCGTTTCAATAGAACTACCGCTGATACCGAAATAAACGCCATGCCCCTTAGTTTGCACCATTTGGATCGAGGCTTCAAAATAGCCATAGGCTTGCTTGAACTTACAAGCCAACTCCCCGGAGCGCCAGATTGTAGATTTGCCGCCTGAAATCACTTCGACCGAAGCTTTCCCATCAACCAATTTGACGCTCTCTTTCTTGAAACTCCATCTGGATTCATCGATGGACTTGTCGTTAAACTGATCTTCGAAAGCCAATTTCATGCCACCCTCTGGCCCCGCCCAAAGAGCGGTGGCGAAAACGAGGATGCATAGGCGCAAAATCATTCGGCTAAGGGGTATCCCGTAAACAAAAACCCTATCCCTTAGACGTTGCAATCATTCTAAGCATTC
>DKND01000025.1:0-1780 GCA_002470605.1 Opitutia bacterium UBA7397 | reverse complement strand
CGAATCTCGCGCTTCCGGCCTTGATCCAGATGGATCTCCAGCGAAGCCGGATTATCGGGATGACGAATCACTTTCTTGAAACGCAGATGCTCGCCTTCTTCAAAAGCGCCCTTGATCAAACGTGGCGTGAGCGTGGGGTCATAATCCCGATTCAAGAGAATCTCGTAACGCTTGATGACGCCACCTGACGGGTGCATCACCTTGTTGGCCAGATCGCCATCATTGGTCAGCAACAGCAAGCCCTCCGAATCCTTGTCCAAACGCCCGACACAAAACAAGCGTAGCTCTTTATATTCAGGCGGGACCATCTCGAAGACTGTATGCCCACCATGCGTGTCATCATTGGTGCAAAGAAAACCACGGGGCTTATTCATCATCAATACCACCGTTCGGGACAACGGTTTGACTAATTGACCCCGGCAGCGGACCTGATCGATCTCACCATTGACGGGCTGTCCTGTCTTGGCGACGATGCCATTGATTGTCACGACCCCCTCCGCGACCAGACGTTCCGCCTCCCGACGGGAACAGACCCCCGAGGTAGCGAGAAATTTATGAATGCGCATAGGTCCTTCTGACACGCCCTACCCATTGAGGCATTTAACGACACAGGGCGAGACAATCAATTCAGGCCTTAAGTGAGGACTTTTCTCGCCCTCCTTCCCTCCTTTGCCCTACATAGTGCCCATGCGCCTCATCGACGGTAACGCCATCGCCCAACAAGTGCTCGCCGAAGTCAAAGAGCGTGTCGCTAAACTTGCCCCTATCGTCCCCCACGTGGCCTTCGTACGCGTCGGCGACGATCCCGCCTCGGTGTCCTATGTGACCAAAAAGCAGAAGACCGCAGCGGAAGTCGGTATGCACGCCAGCATCAAACTATTTCCCGATAACGTCAGTAAGGCCGAACTCTTCGTCCACCTCGACGCCTTGAATGCCGATCCATTGATTCACGGCATCCTCATTCAGGCACCTCTACCCAAGCACCTGCCCGAGACGGAAGTCTTTAACCGCGTGTCCCCCGATAAGGACGTCGATGGCTTCGGCACTCAAAGCATCGGGCGCCTCGTCCAAGAACTCCCTGGCGCCTTCGCCGCCTGCACGCCCGCGGGCGTCATCGAACTTCTCCGTCGCTCCGGCATCGAAACCGCCGGCAAACACGCCGTCGTCGTCGGCCGTTCATTGATCGTCGGCAAACCCGCCGCCGCCCTGCTTCTGGCCAAAGGTTGCGATTGTACCGTGACCATCGCTCATTCGCGCACCCGAGATCTTCCTAGCATTGTCCGCCAGGCCGACATCATCATCGCTGCGATCGGCAAACCTCGTTTCATCACCGCCGACATGGTCAAACCTGGAGCGGTCGTCATCGACGTGGGCATCAATCGCATCCCAGACGCCACCAAAAAAACCGGCTATCGTATCGTCGGCGATGTCGACTTCGACGCCGTCTCTCCGAAATGCGAAGCCATCAGCCCTGTTCCAGGCGGCGTGGGCCCGATGACCGTGGCCATGCTGATGAAGAACACGCTCGACGCCTGCGAGCGCGCTCAAGCTCGTGCTTAACGCTCCCCCTATCCCGCCTTCGAGCCCTCCGCCCATCCCCTTTACGCCTGCGGGGTATTGGTGGAGGACGCTGGCCTGCCTTGCGGATATCATTCCACTTTTATTCCTAGGCTGGGCCCTGGCTGGCTTATTGGCCGGACCGGATGAACTCGCCGCCCGTCAAGAAACCGATGCCTGGATGCACCGCTTCATGAATCAGTATGTGAAGACCATAAGCAAC
>DKND01000046.1:5283-7626 GCA_002470605.1 Opitutia bacterium UBA7397 | reverse complement strand
TCTTATCCCATTTGTGATGGTTATCGGGAAGGGTGCCTCCGAGTTCGTAAAGTTTAGCCTTATTATTGACCATCGATTCGCGGGTCAGTCCGGTCAGTGAATACTGGCTCTGCAGGAAGATGGCTTCTTCGGGGCAGACCTCTTGGCATAGGCCACAGTAGATGCAGCGTAGCATGTTGATCTCGAATTCCTTTGGCGCTTTCTCGACGTGGGCATTGTCGGAGGTTTCGGAGATCTCGCCGGGCGTGATGCGGATCGCCTTGGGCGGGCAGACGAATTCGCAGAGCTGACAGGAGACGCATTTCTCCCGGCCGTTCGTATCTGCGACCAGCGTGGGGACGCCGCGATAATTTTTCGGGATGGCCGGGCGTTCGTCGGGGTATTGCAGTGTCACCGGTGGGCGCATCATGTTGTCCCAAGTGACTTTTAATCCTGCGATGATCTGGGGAAGATAGGTCCGCTCGGCAAAAGTGAGCGGGCGGCGGACGACGATTTTAATGGCCATGGTTTTGGGTTATCCGCGGATGGCGTACCAGATGAAGTACGCGAGAAGGTTGAGGACGGCGACGGGCAGGAGTACGCGCCAGCCGATGCGCATCACTTGATCATACCGGAAGCGTGGGATGGTCCAGCGCACCCAGACGAAGAAGAAGAGGAAGAAGCAGAGTTTGAAGAAGAAAGCGCCCAAGCCCAGCAGGGTGGCGAAGATGCCAGAGCCGACGGTGGGCATCCAGGGCAAGATATGCCAGCCGCCGAGGAACATCAGGATGAACAGCGACGAGCCGATAATCATGTGGCTGTATTCGGCGACGAAGAAGATGCCGAATTTAAAGGCCCCATATTCGGTGTGGAAGCCGCCGACGAGGTCGGTTTCCGATTCTGGCATATCGAACGGGTGGCGATTGGTCTCCGCGAAGATGCAGATCAGGAAGACCAGTGCGGCGACGGGATGGAAGAGGATATTCCAAGCGCCGTTCTGGGCATTGACCATCGAGACGAGACTCAGGGCATTATTTTCATCTGGCGAAGCGGTGGCGAGGAAGACCGTCAGCACAGACAGGCCCATCGCGAGTTCGTACGAGATCAACTGGGCGGCGCCGCGCACGGCGCCCAGGAAGGGGAACTTCGAATTGGCCGACCAGCCGGCGAGGGCAATGCCGTAGACGCCGAGCGAACTGATCGCGAACATGAACAGCACGCCGACGTCGGCGCCGGGGCAAAGCGTGATGATCTGGCCGCTGGGAAGTTGGCCGAACGGCAGCATCACCAAGGTCACGATGGCCGGGGCCAAGGCGATGATGGGGGCGAGCACGTAGTAAACTTTACGAACGTGACCCGGAAGCGCATCTTCCTTGAAGAGAAATTTTAAACCATCGGCGGCGGGCTGTATGAAGCCGCCCTTGGCGAGGAAAGTGCCAACGAAGGGAATCCAAGCAATCAACGGGTGGTTGGTGCGGTTGGGACCGATACGGCCTTGGATCCATGCGGACGCTTTGCGCTCCAGGAGTACCGTGTAGGCCGAGATGGACATCAGCACGACGATCACCAGCAGGCCGCGGGCGACCGCGAAATACCAGAGAGGCGAAAGCACGAGATCGGTCAGGATTTTTTCCATGATCAGATCGGCTTAGGCGTTCACCGCCGGGGCGAATTTCAGCAGCTTGGTTTCAGGGAAGCGATGCGCGGCCCAAGCTTGAGGGTCGAGCTGGACGCCTTCGGTGGGCAGCAACGCACCGTTCAGACCGGTGAGGGCGGGAACCGCAGCCGCCAGCTCGGACCAGATATTGGAAATATTAATTCCGGCGAGACGTGCCAAGACGGCGGCGTCAGGGAGCACGCCGACGGGACCGGGGATTGCTTGCGCGAAAGCTTGCAGACGGAATTGGCAATTGATGAACGAACCGCTGCGCTCAAACACCGTGAGGCCCGGGAGGACGATTTCAGCGGCGGCCGTCGTCACACCGTGATGGGTGGCCATGACGACCACGCGGACTTTCGCGAGCGTCGAGGGTGGAAGGCCCAGGGTGGAAACCTCTTCACGGCAGATCAGCACGGACTTCACCTTGCCGGCATCGATGTCGGCCGCGAGCGAGCTGAGATTGGCGTCGGCGGCGCGTGGCGTCAGTCCGGTCACCAGAGCGCCGCGGTAGTTAGGCGTACGATCTTCGGAGATGAGGAGCCCGTCGCCCTTGCCCGGGTGGGCGGGGACGTAGACTGTGGCGTCGTTGGCCTGCGCGAGCCGCGCGAGCAGGAATTGTTCTTCGACGGAAAGGTGAGCGGAGCCGACGATGGCCAAAGGCCCTGATTTCAGGGCCGCGGAGGCAGCTTGAAGGGCTTCGTCGA
>DKND01000046.1:0-5177 GCA_002470605.1 Opitutia bacterium UBA7397 | reverse complement strand
GCGCCGGCGGAAGATTCCGTGTCGATGCTCGGCGTCTGCTTGAGGAACCACACGCGCATCTTGAAGCGGAAGTCGGTGCTCGTCAGGGCGCCGACGGGACAGATATCGACCGTGTTGAGCGAATAATTATTATCCAGTTCGCGGCCCGGGAAGCACGTCAGCGTATTAAACGAGCCGCGGTTGACGAAGCCGAGGACGGGGTCCTTGGCGATTTCGCTGGAGAAGCGAACGCAGCGCGAGCAGAGAATGCAGCGTTCGTCGTCGAGCGTGACGCGGGGCCCGAGGCGGGTCTTCTTCGGCTTGGTGTTCTTCTCATCGACGTAGCGGGAGTAGCCGCGACCGTATTCGGCGGAGAATTCCTGAAGCTTACATTCGCCGGCCTGGTCGCAGATCGGGCAATCGAGCGGGTGGTTGAGGAGCAGCATTTCCGTCACGCCTTCACGGCAGGCTTTGACGGTGGGAGATTCGAGGCGGACGTGGAGGCCGGGCGAGACGTTGGTGGCGCAGGCGATGGCGGGTTTAGGCTGCCAGCCAATCTTCGTCTTGCCGTTTTCCATCACCAACTCGTTCGTCGCGCGATCGCGCATCGGGGAGCCGAGCTCAACGAGACACATCCGACAGTTGCCCGCGACCGTTAGCTTCGGGTGGTAGCAATAATGGGGGACCTCCTTGCCGATTTTGGCTAGGGCATCGACGAGGTTGGCTCCGGCGGCGACTTGGTGTTCAACGCCATCGACATTGATGGTGACTAGAGAAGGTTTGTTGTCCGTGACCATGGGTCGGGAAAGATGGTCGAAAAGTAGAAGACCCCCCATTTGCCGCAAGGGGAAAGGCGGGAAAAGGGGTCTGTATTAGGGGTTGGGGCAGGGGTGGGGGTAGGAATTGAATGAAAATGGCAGGGTCGGGACCGCGTCACGACTTAGGTGCCTTGGCTTAAGAGGGGGTAGGGAGTCGATGACATCGCATCCGCGGCCGGCCTCGAATTCTATGAGCCGGGCAAGGTCACCGGCCAACCGACCTTAGTCGGCCCACGGACTTGATGTCATCGCATCCCTACCTTTTGCCTTACTGGCCATGATGGGGCAGCCGTCCGGATCGTCCCAGTGGGCGGTTTACAAAACCGGACCGAATCCGCTTGTTTGTAAATTAATATGACGTAAAGTTTACAAATGGCCGCCAAGGAATCCTGTTATGTCTACCGCCGTCCGCCGGTCGATCTGACCCGCGGCTGGGCGGGCCTGTCCTCGGCCACCGCGGCGGTGGCGCGTTTCGACTCGGTGGCCGCCGGCCTTCCGGCCGCCCTCAAGGGCGTTACCTACCGTGACCTGCTTTTCCGCATGGAGGCGTCCTCGAGCTCGGCGATCGAAGGGGTGGAGGCTTCCGCCCGGCAATTAATCATGGACGAGGTCTTGGCCGGCACCGAGGAGTCCGTTTCCCGTGATGAGCAGGTGCGCGAGGCCGCCAGGTCGCTCGCGGCGATACATGCTGCCGCCGATCTGCCCGCCCGTCGGCCCATCACCCCCTCGTTCCTGTTCGCGATTCATGCGCTCCTGATGCAAGGGGTCGCCGGCGCCCATCCTGGGAAGTTTCGCCAGCCCCCTTATGTCGGCTACGCAGCCGGCCGGCCTGCGGTCGACTCGAAGCTCGTTCCTAAATGCATGGATGACCTTCTTGGTTTCATGGCCGAGGACTCAGGTCCCGAAGGTCCGTTGGTCAGGGTCGCCATCGCTCATGCGCTGTTCGAACTCATCCACCCCTTCCACGATGGTAACGGAAGGATGGGGCGGTTGCTCATGCCCCTGCATCTCATGCGCGCGGGTGCCACGACCGAGTCTAATCTGGTGCTCTCGGGGCAGCTCTATGTGCACCGCGAGGATTACCGCCAACTTCTGGCCAATCTCCATAAGCGGGGGACGACTGAGGATTGGGTCGCCTGGGTCGAGTTCATGCTTGGGGCCATGAGGGAACAGGCCTTGGCGCATGCCACCTTCTTTCAGCTCATCCGGAAGAGGTTCGACGACATTTCCGAAGCCACGCTCGAAGCGGCGGGCCAACGCGCCGCCGGCCACCTCCTGCCGAGGTTCTTGGCGAGCCCCGCCTTCACCGTGCCCTCCATCATGGGCGAAGAGAATCGGGTCACGGTTCACAAGTGGATCGAGAAGCTGGTCGCCGCAAAGGTAATCAAGGTCGAGCGTGCCGGTGTACGTCGTCGCGCCACAATCTACCTTTGCCCCGGACTCATGAACCTGCTGGGGCGCAAGTAAGCGGCCGCCTGTCTCTTTTTCGTTTCCCAACCGCTAACCGCCAACCGCTGACGCCTGTCATGGGTAGGGGCGCCACTGCGTGGCGTCCGTGGGCGGATGGATTGTGGAAATCCGGCTGTCTCCGCCCGGCTCATGACACGTTTCTCTGCGAACGGACGCGACGCTGTCGCGCCCCTACCCATTGCCTCTCATCGATTCAGCCCTCGACTCAGTCCTCTACTCTTTACGCAATCCTACTCCAGAGCACCTTGAGGTAACGACCTTCGGGGTGGTTGGAGGCGTTGGGGTGATCGCCCCCCGGGCCGGTACGATCGAAGATCTGGAGGCGCTTTTGGTAGCGGTGGGCGGCCTTGACGACAAGGTCTTCAAAGGCTTCGGGGGAGACCAGCCCAGAGCAGGAACAGGTCACAAAAAGACCCCCAGGAGCTACGAGCTGCATCGCGAGGACATTGAGGTCGTTATACTTTTTCAGACCCTCGGCTTCGAATTCCTCGTCGCGGCTGTCGACGAACTTGGGCGGGTCGCACAGGACCAAATCCCAGGTCTTGCCGTTCTTCTGCATCTGGCGGATCCAGGTGAAGGCGTCGGAATGGACGAAGTCGATGCGGACTTGATTTAAATTCATATTTCGCTTGGCCATCTCGATGGCTTTTTCATCCAGGTCGACGCCGGTGACTTCGGTGGCGCCGGCGAGTTTGGCGGCAATCGAGAATCCTCCCGTATAGCAGCAAAGATCGAGGACGCGCAGGCCTTTGGCCAAGGCGCCGAAACGGCGACGGTTATCGCGCTGGTCGCAGAAGAAGCCGGTCTTGTGGCCTTCGGCGAAGTCGACCTCTTGCACCATGCCGAATTCCTTAATCTTCACGAACCTAACGGACGATTTCGGAATATCAGTCGGCATGATGCCTTCGATGCGGGCGACGTGCGGATCGACTTGGACGATTTCACGTTTCGTCCCAATCGCGTCATGCAGGATGGGTATCCAGCGTGGAAGGCGGCGCATGACCGCGTAGGAGGAGACTTCGATGGAAAGGACATCGCCCAAGCGATCAACGATCAGGCCGGAAAGGAAATCGGCGTCGGCGTTCACGACGCGGTAGGCATCCGTGTTTTCGTCGAGCTTCAAGACATCCTTGCGGAGGGCGGCGGCGCGGCGGATAGCCTGTTCGAACCAGACGTCATCGGGCTTGCCCGGGGTGGCCTTGAGGATGCGGAGCGCAATGGGGGCACCGGCGTTCCAGAAGCCGTAGCCGATGAAGGAGCCTTGCTTATCGTAGGCGGAAACCACGTCGCCCTGACGGGCGTCGGGCGAGACTTCGCCGACCATCGAGCGGAAAATATTAGGTTTAGACGAAAAAGTCTTCAGCTGCACCCATGGTTTCTCGCGCGCGATGGGCGCGGGAATATTGGGGAGAATGCTGGACGGTTCGGACATGCCTCACAGGTGCATTGACCCAGAGGGCTTGGCAAGCGTCCAACGGCCACCGGAAGGGATTTACCCGATGAAGCTGCAGATATACTGGCAGATTCCGGCCTTTACCGAAATCGTGAAGCCGGACTTGGCCGGGACATCGAACTGGGTGCCTGCGGTGTAGGTTTTCTCTTCTCGGGAACCGTCGATCACGACGACGCAGGAGCCATCGGTGATTTCCATGATCTCGGCCTTGTCGGTGCCGAAGTGGTAGGAGCCGGCATAAATCAGACCCAGGGTCTTTTTCTCGCCGGAGGCGAAGAGGATCGAGTGGGAGACGACCTTGCCATCGAAGTAGACGTTGGCTTTGGCGACGGCGGTGACGTTTTTGAATTCCATGGGGGTGTTTGGTAAGGGGAGGGGAAGGGAGGGTAAAGGGAGAAACGATGAAGAGGGGCAATGGGTAGGGTCGGGACCACGTCACGACATAACCGACACTAATCCGATTCAGATGCCATCTCCCCGTGCCCCCATGTCACCATGCCAGCAGGTCCCCTCGTGGCTCGCCGCGCAGGTAGGGGCAGCACCGCGTGCTGTCCTAGTGGTTTACATTCTCAGGTGGCGGGTGGCGGCCCCGGGTGGCAGGTGGCGGGAAGAGATTATGGGCGCGAAAAGGGAAACCGGAGACCGGATGATTGGCTTGGGTATCCAGGTAGGGGCGCGACTGCGTCGCGTCCGTGGGAGGACGGACGCTTAGATGGTCGGTAAACTTTGCCCGGCTCGACACACGTACTTCCGCGAACGGACGCCACGCAGTGGCGCCCCTACCCCAGGCAGATACACTCCAAGAAAAAGGACTGCAAGTGATGCGGTCCCTATTCCCCGATACTCGATACTCGGGCCAACGATACTCTCTTAGTTCAGATCAACTTCAGCGTCGGGACCGCTTCGCCCTGCTGGCGCTTACGGATGGACTCGAGGTACTCATCCTTAAACTTCGGTACCGCGGACTGCACGGGCCAGGCGACGGCTTCGCCGTGCGCACAGATCGTGCGGCCAGCCACCTGGTTCGCGATGTCGAGCAGCAGCGGAACATCGGTTTCCATGCCGCCGCCGGTCGTGATACGCTTTGAAATCCGACTCAGCCAAAGCGAACCTTCGCGGCACGGCGTGCACTGGCCGCAGGTTTCATGGGCATAGAAAGCATTGAGGTTGGAGAGGGCTTGGATCATCTCGACCGAGTCATCGAGGACAATTGTTCCGCCGGTGCCGAGGCCCGTGCCACACGCAGCGATACTGTTGGAATCGAGCGGAATGTCTTCCATCGCCCAATCGAACTCGGTGCCGTTGGCGAGCTTGCCTTTGAAACGTTCGCCGACCTTGAGGATTTTGGTGGAGGAGCCGCCAGGGATAATTGCTTTAAATTTCCGTCCGTCGAGCGGACCGCCGCAGAGATCATTGAGCAGTTCGCCGAAGGTGGCCTTACCGGCTTCGATTTCGTA
>DKND01000026.1 GCA_002470605.1 Opitutia bacterium UBA7397 | reverse complement strand
CAGGCCGCAGGCCGATTTGCACGTTTGCACCGAGGTCAGCACGTGGTGCTATCCCTACCTTATGTACCCGAGCCAATCGTCCGGTCTCCGGTTTCCCTTTGAGTTTATCGTTTCCGCCACCTGCCACCCGTAACGGATGCAACTAGGTCAGCACGCAGTGCTGCCCCTACCCAAACAAAAAGGGCGCCTTTCGGCGCCCCTCTTAAATTACCCGGGCCTGCCCCTAACTCCTACTCTCCAGTCCTCCCCTTACTTGGCCGGAATCTCGTTCAAGGTATACCATCCTTCGTTATGCCACAGTTCATCACCGGATTTACTTTTCACGCCTTCAGCAACGAGGTGATGGATATGTCCACGAACCAAGCCTTCGACGACGAGTTTTACTTTCAAACCATCAGCCGAAACAGTCGCTGATTTAATCTTGGGCTCGGTCTGGTCAACTTCGGGGCTACCATAGCTGGATTGGTAAATATAAGTGAAGGTATCCATGGTGTAGCTCGCGACGTCGGCGGCCGCGGCGGCGTCCACGGGTTGCGTGAAGGTGACTTCAAAGCCGTCATTCTTGGCCGAGATATCATGCATCTCGAACGGCACCTTGCCCTTGAAGCGCACGCGCTCAAAGGTAAACGGCTTCGAGCCGCGCGAACCCCAACCACGATTGGAACCACCGACGAAGAGCGTGCCGTCTTCCTGATCCATACGGACCGGGATCAAGCCCGCTTCGAAACCACCGAGGAAATGGAACACGGCGCCTTGATAGAGTCCGTTGACGAACTCGAGGTTGACGCGCTGGACCTGCGAAGCGGTCTGCTCGCCGATCATCATCTGGCTTTCCCAGGGGCCGAACTTGCCCTTAGACATATCGCACGCGATACCGGACGGCGAGTTGCCGACCTTGCCGTGCGGCAGGATCACCGACGGCGGCACGAACTCCGGATACTTCAGGCGTTCGGTGAGGATGCGCGAACCGCTGGTCGGCTCGGGCGGCGCAGGGAAGTTAGCGAGGGCGGCCGACTTATTGCCTGTGGGGTTGCCCTGAAACGAGCCGGGGCGCAGCCACTTGAGGGAAGACGAGCCGTTCCAGACGCCCTGATTGTCGGTGTAGAACATATCGCCTTGGGCGTTCGCGCCGATGCCACCCGGCGAACGGATACCCGAAGCGGTTGGGACAAACTTGCCGTCGGGCGTAATGCGCGCACACCAGCCGCGCCACGGTGCATGCGCGTGAAACGAACCGGTCAGACAGAGGACCATCCAGACGTCGCCGTTTTTATCCGGCTCGGAGCCAAAAGCATATTCATGATAGTCGCCGCTGACGCCCCACTTGGAGCTCACGGTATCGAAACTGTCCGCGCGGCCATCGCCGTCGCGGTCGGTCAGGCGCGTGAACTCCGGACGCTGCATCGCATACATCGAGCCTTCCTTCCAGAACATGCCGAGCGGCTCGTGCTGATTGGAAGCGAACTTGGTCCACTTAATCTTGGAGAGGTCGGCGGCATAGGCGCCTTCGGCGACCCAGATATCGCCGCGGCGGGTGCCGATGGCGACCTTCTTGCCGGGGAGCAGTGCGATCGATGAAACTTCGGTCACCTCGCCCGCGGGCGTGGGGATTTCGACACGTTCGTAGAATTCATCCTGCCGTGCTTCGGAGAGTTTGACGTCGACCGTCGCCGCCAGTTTCCCGGCCTTGGGGGCCTTGGCCGGAGCGGCGGACGAGAAGACGGTGAATCCGGCGAGCGCGAGGATGAGGGAGAGTTTCTTCATATAATTAATTTCCGATTATAGGGTTAGCGAAAGGAGTAGCCCAGCACGGCGGTCTCGCCGGGCTTGAGGGTGAGCGTGAGGCTCTTGTCGTTGGCGTTGGTCTTCGGGGCCGGGCCGCTAACAGCGCGCACCAGCAGGCCGCCGGCGATTTCGGCGACACCGTCGGTCGGTCCGCTGACAGCGAGGTCGCGGGCGAGTACCACGACGATGGACTTGGCGCCAGTTACCTTGAGCGTGCGCGTGAGCGTGGCCTTTCCAGAATGTTCTTCCGGCAGCCAGGCGTCGCTGAGTGCAAAGCCTTCGCCCGCGGCGCGGAAGGTCGGGTTACCCGCCTTGTCGAGGTCGTAGCCCTTGAACTCGGCCGCGACGTTGACCGCAGAGAACTTCCATTCCTTGTCATCCTTCTCCTTCTCGCGGACGTAGCGGACGATTTCGCCGGCGGCGCCTTCGAGCATGACGCCCTGGCCGTCGGAGAGCTTGATGACATTCGTGCCAGCAGGCGGCTCGTTGCCAGCACCACGGTCGGTCCAGTGGTGGCCACCATCCATGAATTTTCCATTCCAGAAGAGCTCGGCGGCGAGGTTATCGGCGCTGTAGGCGATGTTCAGTCCGTTCGGGAAACCGATGCCGATGGCCCGCGGGGTAATCTTGTCGATGAAGTTGCGGTAAATCGCGGCGACACCGTCCTTGGGCTGAATCGGGATGAAGACCTTCTCCTTGGCGGGCTTACCGGCCTTACCGCCCTTGGTCTTGGAGAGCCACTGGGTATCCTTGTCCTTCGGGCCCTTGTAAGCGAGAACGATCGCCGAGTTGGTCCCGAACTGGACGTATTCGACGCGCAACGGCGTCAGGCCCTTCTTGAGAATGACGGGTACTTCCTTGGCGCGCTTGCCGACGGGTCCGATGCCCTTCACTTCGGCGATACGTTCGCCGCCGACGTAGAGGGCGCCGAAATCGTCGCAGTCGAAGAGGAAGGTATACTTGCCGTCTTCCGGGGCGTCAAACTGCGCCGTCCAGACCATCGCGTAATATTCCTTCAGGCCGGACTGGGCCGGATCGATTACACCCACGTTAAAATCCTCCATCATCGCGGGCTTAAGCGTGGAGAAGTCAGGCATGACCTTCCATTCGCCCTTATACATCGTGCCGACAAGATTCTTGAGCGCGGTCTTCGCCGGCGGGAACGGATGGGCCTTGAGCAACTCTTCGGCGGTCCAGGGCGTAACGCGTTTCGCCGTAGCGGCACGCACGGCCTTGACCTCGTCAGTCGTCACGGCGCCAGCGCCGCCCGCGAAGGTCTTGCGGACATAAGTCAGCGCGGCGGCGATCTTCTCGTCGCTGAGCACGGCGCCCTGCGGCGGCATGACGATGTTATAGGACTTGCCGGCGACTTCGACCGGTCCTTCCAGTCCACTGAGCACGATCTTGATCGAGCGCGCGGCCGGGCCCTTGGGCCAATCGCTGCCGACGAGGGGCGGCAAGCCGTTAAGCCCTTTGCCATCGGGACCGTGACAGGCGATGCAGAGAGTATTGTAGACTTGGGCGCCGTCTTCGGCCGCCGTTACTAGGACAAGTGAAGCCAAAAGGGCAAAGAGCGACGAAGAGCGCATAGGGGTATGGCCTCCATCAAGCCGCGTGTTTAAGACGATGCAAGTCGGATAGGCTCGGGAACCGACACCCC
>DKND01000009.1:4794-6544 GCA_002470605.1 Opitutia bacterium UBA7397 | reverse complement strand
GGCAGCATAGGGAGACCGGATGATTAGTTGGGCAGCATCAGAGGTAGGGGCGTGCGGCCCGCGCGCCCACGGATGACCGGGCCGGTCATCCCTACCAAAGACCGCAGCATTTATTCCGGTTTCCCTTTGAGTGGGTGAATCTAGGCGACTAGGTCAGCACGCAGTGCAGACCCTACCTGGGAAAAGAGGGGGGAACTTTGACCGGTGGGCGGGGTTGTATTGATTAGACACCTCTCTATCTATGAAATCCCTCCTCTCTATGATTTTCCTGCTTGGTGCGACGGTCTTGGCCCAGGCCGCGCCGGAAAAGGCCGCCCAGACGGCAGGGGCAGCTGGCGAGCGTCGCGAGGCGTTCATGAAAGAGCACCCTGAAATCGCCGAAAAGCTCAAGAATGCCACCCCCGAAGAACGGAAGGAGTTCATGAAAGCCCACCCCGAATTGGCGGAAAAGCTGAAAGACAAGGCCGAAGCAGCTTCACCCGAAAAACGAGCTGAATTTCTGAAAGCTCACCCCGAAATCGCCGAGAAGATCAAGAATTCCACCCCTGAAGAACGCCGCAAATTCCTGAAAGAACATCCGGAGATCGCCGGCGAAGCCAAAGAAGGGCTGGAGAATGCGACGCCCGAGCAGAAAGAAAAACTTAAAGAAAAAATCAAAGAGCGTCTCGAGAAGGCTACCCCAGAACAGAAGGAAGCGATGAAGAAGCGTTTTGAAAATGCGACGCCTGACCAAAAGGCTAAGTTGAAGGAACGGCTGGAGGAGCGTCTTAAGGACGTCACCCCTGAGCAACGGGAGAAGTTTCTGAGCGAGCACCCAGAAGCCAAAGAACTGTTAACTAAATAATCCTGCTTTGGTTGGTGGCGGGCCGATTTTCGGAGGTTATCCGAGGAATAGGAGCTTGATGACGAGCGCGAACACGACCCCGAGGAAGACGCGGCGGATCAGCACGGCTCCGTTGGCCAGGACCAAGCCCGCGCCGATATAGGTGCCGATTAGTTGTCCGGCGACCATCACGCCCACCACGGGAAGCAGCACGTCGCCTTTGAGGGAGAAGATGATGAGTGAGCCCAGATTGCTCGCCAGATTGACCGCCTTGGTGAAGGCGGTGGCTTGGGTAAGTTCAAGGCCCAGCAGGCCGACGGTCGCGATGGTCCAGAAAGCTCCGGTGCCGGGTCCGAAAAAGCCGTCGTAGAAGCCGAGGGTCGTCCCGAAGGTGAGACTGAAAAGAACCAGCGGCAGGCGGGCGGCACGGGCTTTTTCCCCGAGCTTGGGCGAAAAGATAACGTAGATGACGATCGCCAGTAGCATCCAGGGTACGATGGCTTTCAGTGAAGCACTGCTGATCATCGTCACGCACCAGGCGCCAGCCATCGAGGCGATGAAACTAAGAATGACGGCCAGCCTGACCTGAGGCCAGCTGATGAGTCCGGCCCGGCCGTAGCGCCAGACTGACATGATGGTACCGCACGAACTCTGGGCTTTGTTGGTACCGAGTGCGAGTTGTGGAGGTAGTCCGAGGGCTAAGAGCGTGGGGACGGTGATCAGGCCGCCGCCACCGGCGATGGAGTCGATGAAGCCGCCGGCCAGACCTGCCACGAAGAGAATGAATAAGTAAGTGGGCGACAAAGGAGGGGGTAGGTTGAGATGGAGGCTCAGTTGATTAGATGGTCAAGCGGGCAAGGGGGCAAGGGGACACGCGCTTGCGCGAGGGGGCACGTGGGCATGGGGACATGGGGACACGGGGAGAGG
>DKND01000009.1:0-4743 GCA_002470605.1 Opitutia bacterium UBA7397 | reverse complement strand
GCCGGTCATCCCTACCAAAGGCAGCAGCATTAATTAGGGTTTCCCTATGAGTGCTACCCTTCCTGCAACCTGCCACCCCCGGCTGCCACCTACCACCTGAGAATGAATTCTTAAAGCGGATGCGAGGGCGCTCAACCCTACTTGGAGGTAGGTTTGGTGGGGCCGAGGCCGAGGAGGGGAAGGGTTTCGCGCTCTTCTTTTTCGCCGTAGTTGAAAAGGATGAAGCCTTGGGTGCCGTACTTGCGGGTGATCTGAATCTGGTTGATCACGGCGTCGGCCCGGAGGGTGGAATGCGAAGACGAAACGCCGATGCCCGGGATCAGGCCCGCTTTGCCCGCGTACAGTTTCTGCTGTTTCACCCAGCTTTCATACATGACATCGCTTTCCGAGTAATCCATCGGGCAAACGAAATCGAGGTAGCCCTTTTCGCACCAGAGTTTCCAGTCCTGCATGATGGAGCGGCTGTCGAGGTCCCAGTTGCGGAAGACGGCGGCGCTGACCTTGATGCCCGGACGGACGAGACGGGCGGCTTCGCTGGTAGTCCGGACGACCTTCGTAATATTTTCTTGGCACCAAGGAATCCATTCTTCGCGACGCGTCCCGTTCGGCATGACATCCTTGGGCCATGCTGCGACGGCTTTACCGGTGGCTTGTTCGAAACGTTCGCGGCAATGAGGACAGAAGCAGTGTTTCGTATCGGGGTAGCGGATGTAGTCGAAATGAATCCCGTCGACGGCATATTTTTTGGCTACTTCGACGAGGGCGTCGCGTTCGAGGGCGGCGTTGAGGGGATGCGAGGGACAGAGCCAAGGTTCTTCCTCGCCGGTGTCGCTCATCTGAAGCCGTCCTTCCTGGCGCATCTTCTCCAGAAATGATTTCGGGAAATCGTGACCGAGGTTCCAGTCGACTTTCCAGACGTGTATCTGCACGCCGTATTTACGGCAAGCTGCGAGGCATTCAGCGATCTGGTCGGGCTTGCCGGTCATACTTTGCGCGAGAGGGAGGACGTCGGAGGGATAGAAGGCCGCTCCGCCCCAGAGCATATTGGCAAAGATCGCATTGAACCCGTGGGCCTTGAGGGAGCGGATGGATTCATCCCAAGTTTTACCCTTGATGCCGTAAGCGTTGTGACACCAGAAGGCCCGGAATTCGCCTTCCTGCGGGGGTTGGGCGAGACAATAGGATTCCAGCAGGAGGCGATTGGCGCGATCGGTGGCGTCAATAGCTTCGACGAAGCGACCGGCTTTTTCATCGAGCGCGGCTTGGGTGCGAAGAGCCAGCGAGGCGTCGAGCCGGAGATGGGTTTCGCTGTCGGCGGGGGTTTGCCCGAGGGCGGCTACCGCGGATTCATAAGTTTCATAAATGCCCATGCGGTCGACCTCGGAGCGACGGCGGGCGAGGAGGTCGGACCAAAGCGAGGGCAGCAGTCGGCCGGCCAAGGCCAGAAGGAGCTTCTGTTGATTGGCCGAATCATCCGTGAGCAATACATGCGTCATGAAGATCGTATTCGCGGAGCCTAAGATGGCGGGTTGCCCGGAAGGATGTCCGGAGGCGTCGAACCATTCGGCCAGGATTTTGGTCGAAGCCGAAGCCGGGGAAGCCGTAATGATGTTCCAGGAATGTTGGGCGACCTGCGGCGGGGCGCCGTTGAGTTCCGCCGAAGGATGCAGGGAAGAAAAGACGCCAGGCGTCGTGGGACGGAGATGCTGGCCGAGTTTGATGCCGGTCGTGTCGGTAAGTTCCGCGGGCAGGGCGTAGAAGGCCAAGAGCTTGCCGCCGTCTTGGAGGTAATGAGCGATGGCTGAAACCGTCGCGGGCGGTAACGTCGCATGATAGGGCAGAATCAGCAGTTTCGTCCGGGCGAGCGTAGCGGCGTTGAGGGAGCTTTCGGGCAGCAGCGCATGACGAAGGCCGGAAGCGCTGAGATATTTGGAAATATTAGCGGCGTATTCTTCTTTAGCGGCGCCGTTTTGGAGCACGAGGATGGAAGTATCTTCGCCGAGCACCCCCAGAGGGTGGAGGTGGCGGAGCTCGAAAGAGCCATCCGCTTCCTGGGCACGCCAAGCGGCCAGCCGCAAACCATCAATTTTGTTCCAGCCGCCCGGCTCGCCTTCGGTCTTGGCACCCGTCTTGAGGATCGTGACCGTCTCCCAGACCTTGCGGCGCGAAATCGAGAAAGTTTGCGAATACCAACCTTTGCCGGCCTTGAAATAAAAAGTGAAGGAACCGATGGAATCTAATTTATCGGCACGAATCTGAAATTGGACCCCTTCGGAATTTGAAAGATCCAGCGCGGTGGAAAGATCCCAGTAGCAACGAACGGTGGAGTGGTTGGAGAAATCGCAGAGGAAGGAGGTGATTTTTTCGCGGCCAACGCCGGAGGCCGAAACGGCTGGCGCACCTTCCTTGTTTTTCCAGGATAAAGATGAAAGGACGTTCTCCGAGGTTTCAGCGGCAAAACCCGATAGGCTTAGAACTGAGAAGAATAAAACGCACGCCCAGTGTCGGGACGAGAGGAGACGAAGGAGTGGCATCGGCGGGGTAGGGGCGGAGCTAAGGTATGAACCGATGGGGCTGAGGTTGAAAGGTAAGAAACGACGGAAGCGCGCGGGGCGGGCCGTGCGGACTATCTTGGGAGGGCAATCCTGCTGGCTTGTCAGCGGTCGGGAGGATGGCAGGCTTGGGACCTTGCTCCCTTACCTCATGTTTACGCGTTATATCTATCTTTTGATCCTGCTGACCCGTATCCTGCCCGCGCAGGATCAGAAAGGTAAGAGTCCACCCGCCGGCATCGCGCTACCGGCCAAAGATAAGGCCGAATTATGGGCGGGGGCGAAGGCCTTGCAGGCCGAGATCGATGCGCTCAAGCAGCCGGGGGCTTTGGCCAAGGGTCTGGACGCTTATCTGGTCGACGTGGAAATCTTTGCGAAAGCCGTGCACTGGGCGGTCGAACTCGACGAAGTTTTTAATCTCAAACAAGTGACGGATGCGCGTAATCTGCTCAAAGCTGGCAATGAGCGATTGAAAGACCTGAAGTCGGGCAAGGCGCCTTGGACGACCGCGACGGGCAATGTTGTACGCGGTTATCGTTCGAAGATTGATGGGTCCGTCCAGGTCTATGGACTTTCTATTCCCGAGGAGCGTCCGGCGAAGGACGGTCGTTTAGACATCTGGCTGCATGGCCGGAGCGACGTCCTTACGGAATTAGCATTCATCGGGCCGCAAATGACGAAGCCGAAGACCCCGCCGGTCGGTAAAGTCGTTGTGCTTAATATTTACGGACGTTTTTGTAATGCATATAAATTTGCCGGCGAAGTCGACGTGCTTGAGGCCATGGAAGATGCCGTGCGGCAATATCAGTTCAGCCGCGACCATATCGCCCTGAGAGGCTTTTCGATGGGCGGCGCGGGCGCATGGCATTTGGGAGCGCAGTATGCGGACCTCTGGGCGGCCGTGACGCCTGGGGCGGGGTTTGTCGAAACCGCAGAATATGCGAAGGTTGATGCGGCTGGTAAGGTGCCGCCGCCGGATTGGGAGCGGAAGCTTTATGCCCTTTACGATGTGCCGGGTTATGTCCTCAACCTGTCGAATCGCCCAGTGTATCTGTATTGCGGAGAAGAAGACCCGGCCAAGTGGCAGGGCGAAAAAATGTTAGCCGCGGCGAAAGCGGCGGGCTTTGAGATTCCGCAGCTTATCGGGCCTAAGACTGGCCACAAGTATCATCCCGAAACCAAGAAAGAATTGGATACGTTGATGGATGTCGCGGTGGCCAAAGGGCGACCGAAGGCGCCGGAACGCGTACGAGTTTCGACTCCGACCCTTAAATATAACAAAGTCGATTGGGTGACCGTGGATGCGCTCCAGGAGCATTGGGTCGTTTCCGAAGTTACCGCGTCCAAGGTCGGGCCCGCCAAATTCGAGGTGAAGACCAAGGGCGTGACTGAGTTTAGTCTCAGCGTCTTGGCGGTCTGGCCCAGCGAAGGGTCGCCGGAGGTGAATGTCGATGGTCAGACATTCAACGGCGTTACTCGTTTCGAGAAGATCGGCGGCAAGTGGTTTGATCCAAGGATATTGGATCGGACGGTTGGTGGCCTGCAGAAGCGCCACGATTTGCAGGGACCGATCGATGATGCCTTCATGGGGAGTTTTGTCTTCGTAAGGCCGACCGGGAAGTCATCGAGCCCGAAGGTGGAGGCTTGGGTGCGTTCGGAGCTCGAACTCGCAATCAAGAAATGGAAGATTAATTTCCGAGGTGAGGCCGTGGTAGTCGATGATACTGCCGTCACCGAAGAGATGATGAAGAAATCGAATATCATCCTCTGGGGTGATGCTGAATCCAATAAAGTCATCGCCCGGTTGGCTGGAAAAATCCCGGTCAAGTGGGCGGGTGGAAAGGTTTTAATCGGCGGTAGCAGCTATGAGGCGGCGGACCATGCGCCGATCATGATTTACCCAAATCCTTTGGCGCCGAATAAATATGTCGTATTGAACAGTGGGTATACCTTCCGGCAGGGCAGTGAGGTCACGAATGGATTGCAGACGCCGAAATTGCCGGACTGGGCGGTCATCGACGTGCGTGAAGCGCCGACGGCGCAATGGCCGGGGAAGGTTACCGCGGCTGGGTTTTATGATGAGGGATGGCGCGTGCGCTGAGCGCGTGTAGGGGTGCGCGGCGTAACCGCCGCGAGGAGGTGCGCGGGCACGGTGACACGGGGGTATGGGGACACGCGCTTGCGCGAGGGG
>DKND01000060.1:13866-14468 GCA_002470605.1 Opitutia bacterium UBA7397 | reverse complement strand
AAGAACCCGGCGAAATACCTGAAAAAACTCGAAGGCAAATAAGCCTCCCGAAGCCCCGCAGGAGCGGGGTTTTTTATTGGGCAGGAAACCCCTGCGCCTAGACACCTTCAGACATGAGGCTGGCTTGCGTCCTCACCTTTTAAGCCTACCAGTAAAGACCACTCTTCCATGACCACCACCGCCCAGGCCTACGGTTCCGCTTCCCCTTCCTCGAAACTCGCCCCGCTCCAGATCGCGCGTCGTGAACCGGGTCCGACCGACGTCCAGATGGAGATCCTTTTCTGCGGTGTTTGCCACTCCGACGTCCATACGGCCCGCGGCGAATGGCCGGGTACGAACTACGCCTGCGTTCCGGGCCACGAGATCGTCGGCCGCGTGACGAAGGTCGGCGCGAAGGTCACGAAGCTCAAGGTCGGCGACATCGGCGCCACGGGCTGCATGGTCGACTCCTGCCGCACCTGCCCGAGCTGCCAGAAGGGTCTGGAGCAGTTCTGCCTCACCGGCGCGACCTTCACCTATAACAGCCCAGACAAGCACCTCGGCGGCCACACCTTGGGCGGCTACTCATCTGGCATCGTCGTCGACGAAGCCTTCACCCTGCG
>DKND01000060.1:0-13833 GCA_002470605.1 Opitutia bacterium UBA7397 | reverse complement strand
GGCATCACAACCTATTCCCCGCTCCGCCACTGGAAGGTAGGCCCGGGCCAGAAGGTCGGCATCGTCGGCCTCGGTGGCCTCGGCCACATGGGCGTGAAGCTCGCCCGTGCCTTCGGTGCCCACGTCGTGCTCTTCACGACCTCCCCGTCCAAGGTCACTGACGGCCTTCGCCTCGGCGCCCATGAGGTCGTGGTCTCGACCGATGCCGCCGCGATGGCTAAGCACGCCTCCTCGCTCGACTTCATCCTAGACTGCGTCTCCGCCCAGCACGACCTCAACGCCTACCTCTCGCTCCTGCGCCTCGACGGTACCCTCTGCCTCGTGGGCGTACCCGAGCAGCCCCTCGCGGTCCACGCCTTCAGCGTGATCATGCCCCGTCGCAACTTCAGCGGCTCCTGCATCGGCGGTATCGCCGAGACCCAGGAGATGCTCGAGTTCTGCGCGAAGCACGGCATCGTCTCGGACATCGAGCTCATCCCGATTCAAAAAATCAACGAAGCGTGGGACCGCATGATCAAGCAAGACGTGCGTTACCGCTTCGTGATCGACATGGCTTCGCTGAAGCAGGCCTGAGCGGGTTACTTCGCTTCAGTCTTGGATGCGGCTGATGCGGCATCCGCAGGAGTCCGTGCCAGCATCTGGTAAAGCGGGCTGGTTGCCGGAATAGTGAGCTCCTGGCGGATATTACGGAAGAATTCCTGAAGACGATTGGTCTTAGCAAGCAGCACCGGATCCGTCGCCAGTCGGCCGTAAAAAATCTGGTCGGCGACCATCATGCGCGCGTACATCGTCGCCCGGTCATCGGTGGCGATATTCATGCCGTAAGGTTCGGCAAAACCCTTCCGTCCTTTGTTGTCCTTGGTGTGAGTGGGCTGCCCTTCGGCGCTGACCGAGTTCGGACCGATCCGATATTTGAACCCCGGCTCGTTCAGCGCGTCCCAAGTGGCCCCAAACAGCGGGCTACCGGAGCGCGTGAACTGGCGTTCCATCGCATGAAAGACCTCGTGGTGCGTGGTGCGGCTGAAAAAGGCGCGGGAAGCCACGTCCTCCGGCTTGAAGGAGTTCAACCCGTAGGCGACCGCCGGCTTGGGAATCCAGCTGAAGCTCTGGCCGGCCAATTTCACGTCGCGATACGTGAACTCGTCCAAGATGTAGATATTACCGAAACCTAGGCGGGAGACGATCGCATCCGGATACATGTCTAACTCCTCGCGCAGCATGTGCACGAAGGCCTTGAATTGGATGATCTTCTTGTCGGTGAAATACGAATAGACCAAGCGCACCTTGGCCGGCATCGGCGGCGCGGGTGAACCCGGCGCCCAGAGCACGGTGATACCCCACTTCTGCTCGATTTGTCGAAGGTCGGCCTGAATCTCGGGGTCCTTCTTAATCTGGTCGACGCTCTTTAGGTCGGTGAGGTCGTTCGTGCAGACGATTCGCTGGGACTCGGGGATGATGGCGAGCTGATCGAAGAATGCCTGGTCGAAGCCTTTATCCTGCGAGGCCAGGAAATCCTTCATGACGGCGAGTTTCTTGGCGATTGTTGGGTCGGCCTTGGCTTCAGCAAGCAGATCAAGATGTTCGAACGGATCCCAGAAAAGGCCAAACAAGGCGGCACGTGAGTCGGCACCAGCCAAGCGCTTGCCAATGGGCGTGATGGACGCGGTGGACGCCTTAGGCAGTTTCTTCCACGCATCGAACGAGATCGGCTCGGCCGGAGTCTTATGATCCTGGAGCAGGAAGCCGATCAGGGACTGATGGATATGGCGTGCCTTGAAAAACTCCTGCACCGCGGTGAGCTTTGCAGGGACAGTCAGGGCAATCGCCTCGGCGGCCTTGAATTCGAAAGAAGATGGCGAGGTGGGCGTGATGCCCGCTGCCGAACGCTTAGGGAGGAAAGCTTCGGCCAGCACGAGATTTCTTGGTCCATGGTGCTTCAGGAAACCGGCTGGATAGCGCTTAAGTTCATCCTCCACCCATCCGAGCACCTTCACCGTGCCGGGGAGATTTACGTCCGCGATCGGCGTGACATCGTAAGACGCCGATAAAGCCTTGTCGTCCGCCTGAGCCGATTGGATCTCGATATCATACTGGGCCTTGAACCGGCCCTTCAGGTCAGCGAGCTGCTGGCCAACGGGGATCGGTTCCGCTGCGGTCAAAACCCCGAGGCCGAAGCAACAAAACGTCAGGGCATGGCGAAGCGAGCGTCTCATGGGGGTAGGCCGAATCTACGGCTCCGCCCCGCAGGGGCTACCTTTATGATGGAGGAACCCCCAAACAAAAAGGCCGCCTGGATGGGCGGCCTTTTTCAAAACCCGATGCTAAGGCTTACTTGAGCAGTTCCTTAACCTTGGCTTCCATCGCATCGGTCCAAATCTGGTAACCCTTTTCGTTCGGGTGGAGGAGGTCAGGCATGATGGTCTTGGAGAGCGTGCCATCGGCTTCGAGAAACTTGGCGCCGACATCGAGGAAGAAGACCTTCTTGTCATCGGCCAAGCCCTTCACGATGGCGTTGGTGGCCTCGTTCTGCTGGCGGAACTTATCGTCTTTGTTCGCACCGCGCGGGAAGATGGCGAGGATCAGGATCTTGGCGTCGGGGCACTTCTTCTGGAGGCTGGCAACGATGGCCTTGATACCCTCGGCGGTCTGTTCGGCGGTACACTCGTAGACGGCGCCGTTGAGTTCCTTCTGGGCGCGACCCTGGTGACCGGTGTTGTTGGTACCGATCATGAGGACAATTTCCTTGGGCTTGAGGCCGTCGAAGTTGCCGTGCTCGAGACGCCAGAGGACGTGCTCGGTGCGGTCGCCGCCGATGCCGAAGTTCGCGGCCTTGAGCGGAGCCCAGGTCTTTTCCCAGACGGCCTTACCCTTACCGTCCCAACCGTGGGTGATCGAGTCGCCGAGGANNCCCTTCTTCGAGATCTCGTTGAAGGACTCATGACGCTTCTCCGTGCCAGGGTGAAGCACCGGCTGGATGGCGTAATTCTGTGACGACGTAGCGCAGCCGGAAAGCAGCGCCGCGAGCGCAGCGAGGGAGGTGATGCGGGTCTTCATGCGGATACACGCACTCTGCCCTTCCCTCGTCGGCTGGCAAGCCTGAGCCAACTTAAAGATGTAGCGTGAGCACAGAGCCGGAGGCGTGCCTGTGGGCTTGTCAGAGACGAGGGTTGTGGTTGTAGTGGCGGGGAGATGCGTGATGTTTTATGTGTTCATGCAGGCGACGATTTCGCCCTTGGGCACATGCCATGAAACTTTATAACTTCATCACTTTGGGCATGATTCTTCTGTGTCCGCCGTTAACCTCTGCCGAATCTCCCCCCGCCTCGTTCGCCTACATCCTTCAGGCTGACTCATTTGCCAAGTCGAAGTCCGCCGCCGTCAAGTCGCTTGCGGCGTCAGGGCGCGCATGGATTGTGCTCGATGCGGCCTTCGGCGGCGACATGTCTTGGGAACGCGCCGAACTCGACGCAATCCGTAACGGGTACGCGGGTCGAAAAGTTGTCGCCTATATTTCCATCGGAGAGGCGGAAGATTACCGGCCTTACTGGCTCAAGGAATGGGGCAGCAAAGGCAAGCTCACGGCCGCCGCACCAGCGTGGCTCGGCGCAGAGAACCCGGAGTGGAAAGGCAACTACCGCGTGAAGTATTGGAATGCTGAGTGGCAGAAGCTGATACTGGCCGCGATTGACGACGCGATGGCGCGGGGCTTCGACGGCGTGTATCTCGACATAGTCGACGGCTTCGAGACGTTCGAGCAGGAGGGCAAGGAGTTTATTGATGACCGCGTAAACCCGGAGACGAAGCAAAGCTTTCGCCGCGACATGGTGGACTGGGTGAAGGCGATTGCCGTCCGCGCTCGCGCAAAGAATCCAACCGCGCTCGTCATACCGCAGAACGGCTCGCAACTTGTCGCACACCCAGATTTCCTCGAAGTCATCAGCGCCATCGGCATCGAAGACCTCTTCACTAACGGTAACAAGGTCCAGCCCAAGTCGCACACAAACGAAGTACTCGGCCATTTGAGTAAGATTACGGCGGCAAAGAAGCCAGCGTTACTCATCGAGTATCCAAAGTCGGCAGAGCGGCAGGCATTGATCAAGAAACTGGCGTTTGAGAACGGCCTCGTCTGGTTGGTGACGGATCGTCAGCTCAAGACGCTGGGAGAATCCGGAAGGTGAGTCTTGAGACTGCCGCCTAACCCTGCGCAGCGGACCGTCACACGGGGTCAGGCCGTACCCTTGTTTAGGGTGTAACTAAAAACGCCTAAAATACTCGAATCAAGTTACGCCTACGTTAGGGCACGGCCTGACTTCCTGGGATGATCGACCCATTATTGACATAATTGTCACGGTAAAATGACAGAGTGCTGACTGTGCAACGTCCCGCAACGGCACCAGCGTTGGTGAGATGAAGCAATCTACCCCTTTGAGCGCCCTCGCTCTGTTCGCCGCCCATACCGTTTGGGCCGGACCGGCGACCTATACGAAACCCAATCTCGACACGACGCCCCCAGGCGAGACGAAGTCGGTAAATTTTAACGGAGCGTCCTTCATCAACAAAGGCTTGGTTGGCATGGGGGAGCTCGCCAGCGGCGCCCTCGATGAACGCGGAGATAGCCAGGGCTCATTCTCATCTTTTAAAATCGACCCCAAGACTTGGCACCGCAACCCCGACGGTAGTTATGCCGGGGTTCTCTATAGCTTGCCTGATCGCGGGTATAATGCGAAAGGCCTCGCCGATTATCCTGCACGCATCCAACGCTACGAGGTAACATTTCGTCCGGACTACGGCCGCACCAACGTCGCTCAACCTAACCTGACGCTGGCCTTCAAGTCGACACACACGCTCCTGGACTTCAAAGGCAATCTGACGACGGGGTTGGATCCCGACGGGGATACGCTGCACGGATTTTCCCCTGTTCCGGTTAAAGACGGTAAACTTACCGTCGATGCCGAAGGCTTAGGACTCTGCAAGGATGGCAGTTTCTATGTTTCCGAAGAATATGGCGCGACGATTTATCACGTAGATTCGACTGGCCGCATGCTGGGCTTGATTACGCCGCCCACCGCCTTTCTGCCACGGTTTTCTATTCCTACTTTCAAAGGCTTTACGACTTCCGATCAGGCGGTGAAATCCCAAACCGGCGGGCGACGCGATAATCACGGGCTGGAGGGCCTCGATCTCACACCGGATGGCCGCTATTTGGCTACGATGCTGCAGAGCGCACCCCGACAGGATTGCCCGGGCGACAAAGACGCCAACCGAGCCTATACCCGTTTACTCATCTATGATTTAACGAAAGAGGCGACACCCGCCAAGCCCGCGGAACACTACCTCGTCGAGCTTCCGACCGTGAGTAGCTCCGGCTCAGGCAAGCCCGCAAACAAGACCGCCGCCCAATCGGAAATCATCGCCTTAAGCCGCACGACTTTTCTGGTACTCGCGCGTGACGGCAACGGCAACGGCTCCGGCAAATCTGGTTATGAGTCCAAGGCGGCCGCCGTCGGTTACGCCGAACATCCCGTGGTTTATAAAAGCATCCTCCTTGTTAGCACGAAAGGTGCGACCAATTTAGCGGGAACGAAATTTGAATCCGGATATGACTCCGCCGTTCAGGGCTCTGGTGCCACCTTGGCCCCGGCCCACGGGCTGATTGCAGCAAAGCCGGTAGATTTCATCAGTTTATTAAACCCAAAACAACTCGCACGCTTCGGTTTGGATCTGAATGTCATCGGCGCCTCCGGCGTCGCTCTGGCGGCGAAAGCGGGCCATCAAGTCGGTCCGCTTTCTTCGCACTCGCTGTCGGCCAAGTGGGAAGCGATGACCATCGTCTCCTGCTGTGATCCGGCATCTCCCGACGACTATTTCCTGCTCGTGGGCAACGATAACGATTTCATCACCCAGAATGGCATCATGTTTGGCCAGACTTACGATGCGCTTTCCGTCGAGGCCGGCGCCGAGATTGTGGAAAACCTGAACCGCATCCTTGTCTATCGGGTAACCTTGCCGGGCTACGATGCAACGGGACGATGAGTGGGGCCGCAAAGCACCTAACGATAGAAGCCTACCTCGGTTCGGTCGAACCCGTGAAAGCTCGGACCTTACGTTCCATCATCCAATCCATCCTAAGCACATCAGATGAACTGGAAGGTGTAATCGCCTGGAACGTTCCGCAAATCCGGCTCGGTCGCCACTATGTCTTCGGCCTATGTGCCTATAAAAATCACCTGACCTTAGCACCTTGGAGTCCACACGTGATCGAAGCTTTCCGTCCACGCCTGAGCCCTTTCGTGGTGCGTAAGAATTGCTTCTTGGTACCCGTCGACTGGCAAGCCGATGCCCCGCTCCTCATCGACCTCGTGAAGGCGCGACTGGCTGAGTTGGATGAATCGCCCGTGCCGCGCCCCAAGCGAAGATCTCCCCAATAAACAGGATGACAGTGGCTCGATTATAGTTATTAAGCTCAGACCGACCCTTCCTTGAGACCCGCGGCATAAGCCTCGAAGACGAGCTTGATTTCATCACGCACGCGACGGAACTCATTGCGGATCTCTTCGGGCGTACCGGTGGCGTGCGCGGGATCCTGAAAACCCCAGTGATGGGTCAATCACGGGGTCAGGCCGTACCCACTCGGGGACTGAACCGAAAACCGTCACTTTAAGCCGAATTTTGGTTCAGCGTTCAAAAGGTACGGCCTGACCCCTTATTCGGGTCCGGGCCGAAATTCGAATCCATCCCGGGGTCGTTTTTAGGGTAAAAATTACCCCTCAGACGACTACAGATTCGGACAGCGTTTTGCTAGAGTTTGACCCTTCCGGAACCCCTTAAAAAACACTAAACCACTGATAATCAGGGGTTTAGTAAAGTGGCGGAGAGGATGGGATTCGAAGGAATGCTTCTCGTCTGTATGTCGTTGAACTCCAACGACCGAGNNTTTGCGGACAAGTTATCCGCCAACTCTGCTAATTTAATAGCCCGATTTTTGCGCGCAAGAGAAGAAATGCCCTATGCATACTCGTTACCACCAAGGAATGGCCGGATCAGTTAGCAACAGCTGACCATTGCTCAACCTATTCGCTGGATAGTTCGTCCAAGTGACACCCAAGAAAAATGTGACCAACCTACGCCTTGGTGGTAAATAAAGGGTGATGACCGCTCCTGCTTTTGACGAAAAGCTCTTCATCACCGAACTGACCAAGCATCAGCCGGCCCTCGGCGCGTTCTGCCATGCCCAACTAGGAGACCGCCATCAGGCGCGAGAAATCCTCCAGACCACCTGCGTGACACTATGGCTGAAGGCGTCCGAGTGGGACACCGCGCGCCCCTTCCTCCCATGGGCCTTCGGCATCGCCCGCTTCACCGCCCTGGCCCATCTGCGTGATCGCGGACGGGAACGGCTCATCTTCGATGAAGACGTCTTGGCCTCGATGTCCTCCGAAGCAGAACTTGCGGCGGAAAGATACGATGACCGCCTAGACGCCATGCGCCTGTGCCTTGAGAAGCTCAGCGAAAAAGACCGCGAGCTGCTACGCCTTCACTATGTCCTCGGTCGTTCGATCAAGGATCTCTCCCAAGAGCTGGAACGCGGGGAAAGCGCCTTGAAGATGGCTCTTCTTCGTCTGCGAGAGCAGCTCAGCCAATGCGTCACACGACGCCTGAACCACCCTTTATGAATAACCAATCCTCCGATCTTGAACATCGGCTATACCTGCTCCTGGAAGCTGCCCGTGCGAACGACCTTCAGGCGCGCGGAACCCTGAACGAGCTTCTCCGCCATGACCCGCGTGCCCGGACGGCCCTAGCCCGACTGCTCGTCGACGAGCACGCCCTGTCCGAAAACCTGCGCGATGCCAGCATCAGCACCCTTCTTGAACCCCGCGCGGACGTCTTGGCAATGACTGCACGAAAGCCCACTTCATCCTGGAGACAGCTGAGCGCGGCGGCCGCCGGCCTAGCTGTCGGAGTAGCCTCCGCCTCCCTGCTCTTCGGCTATGCTAACGTCACACCGGAACCTAAGCAGATCACCATCGCTAATCCGGGATTCGAGTCGCCGGTTGCGCCGCTTGCCGAAGGTATCCCTTCAGAATTCGGAATCTGGAGCGGCGACTACTCCGAAATCGTCGGGCCCCAACAGGGAATCACGCCACACGAAGGAGAGCACATGTTCCGTTTCCTGCGTTCCGACTCCAAGGACACATCGCCCTCCCGGGCCAACCACGGCAACATGTACCAATTCATCGACGTCCGCCCTCTCCGCGCCGCCATCGCAGATGGGACCGCCACGGTCGATTGGTCCGCCTGGTTCAATTGCGTCAAGGAGAGTTCCGGCAAGGTAACACAGTTCGAAGCCAGCATGTGGGCCTTCGCAGGCGAACCCTCGGTGGTTCGTGCCAACTGGGCAGGCAACCTCCATCAGGAACTGGCCTACAGCACCTGGCGGGTGGTATCGGACAATGACCCGCAGACCTGGCAACGCATCGCTGGCAGCCTAATCGTACCACCCGACACTGATTTTCTGGTAATCGAGTTAAAGGCCATCCCTGGCGACAAGTCTGCGCAAAACGACCCTTTCAGGTTCGCGGGACACTACGCCGACGACGTCCAGCTCACCCTGCGCAAACAGGCCCGCTACAAACCTTAACCCCGCGCCACCTGCTTTCGACCCTATCGCCATGAATAATCCCATCAGCATAAACCAAGCCACCGCCCTCACCCTGCTGACAGGGTTGGGCGTAATGGCGGCGGGACTGACACCCGCCTGCGCCCAGCAACCGGCTGCGACGTCCAAGCCTGCGGGCCTGGAATACGTCCTGGAAACAGTCGCCATCGAATCGGGTGAAAGACAGACCATCTACCGGACAAAAGATCATATCGAAGCGCCTAATTGGTCGCGAGACGGTAGCTTCATGCTGTTCAACTTCAAAGGCGGTCTCTACCGGATACCGGCTGACGGCTCCGCCAAGCCCCGGCAACTGGATACCGGTGCGGCGAAGAAATGTAATAACGACCACGGCATCTCTTTCGATGGCAAGCAGCTGGCGGTGAGCTCGCGCTCCCCCGACAAGAAATCCCAGATTTACGTCCTGCCCATCGATGGAGGCGAAGCTCGTCTCGTGACGCCGCTCTCGCCTTCCTATTGGCATGGATGGTCGCCCGATGACCAAACCCTGGTCTACTGCGCCGAACGCGACGGCAACTTCGACATCTACTCCGTCCCAGCTGCGGGTGGCCCCGAGAAACGACTGACCACCAGCCCCGGACTCGACGACGGACCGGAATACTCACCAGACGGGAAGTACATCTACTACAACTCGGAGCGAGACGGCACCATGCAGATCTGGCGGATGAAACCGGACGGCTCCGCGCAGGAACCTGTCATCGCCGACGACCGCCGTAACTGGTTCCCGCACCTCTCGCCGGACGGCCGCTGGATCGCCTTCATCAGTTTCGGCAAGGATGTCATGCCCAACGATCACCCGGAAAATCGAGACGTCGTGATACGCCTGGTGCCGGCAGCAGGCGGTGAAACCCGCGAGCTCGTCCGATGCTTCGGAGGCCAAGGCACGCTCAACGTACCATCGTGGTCGCCCGACAGCAAGAAACTGGCCTTCGTCAGCGTCACGAAACCCATCCCGCCGGATTGGTCGCTGCCAGGAATGCCCAAGCCCAACTACCATAAGCAAGTTCCCCCTCCCGCCGACTACCATCGCCCTGCGATAGTGATCGACCAGGCACTTGGCATTTTCGATGGCCAGGCCGACGTGGGCGGCCCTATCCTTCCAGGCAATGCCTCGTTCGATGCCAGGCTCGGCCATTATCGCCTGACTTCCGCGGGCTACAACATCTGGTACACCCGCGATGAGTTCCGGTACTTGTGGAAAAAGATGGTCGGAGACGCGACCCTCAGCGCCACGATTGAGTTTCCCTACAAGGACGGCTACTTCGATCGCAAGGCGGTCCTGATGTTCAGGCAAGACCTCAGCGACGATTCCAAGACGGTCATGGTAGCCCTACACGGCGGCGGCCTGATCCATCTGGCACAACGTTCCGAGAAAAACCAAAAGATCACCGAGAGCGCCCGCCTGAAGGCCGAAGGCCGGCCGGCCAGCGCCAAGCCCATCCGCCTGAGCATCGAAAAACGCGGCAATACTTTCGCGCTCCTCGCCAGCCTCGACGGCGAACCCCTACGCCAGATCGGCACGACCACCGAGCTACGGCTTGAAGGCACTTTCTATGTCGGCATCGGGTTCTGCTCCCATCAGCCGACGTCGTCCGACACCGCCATCCTGTCGGACGTGACCTTGAAGTGATGCCAACTCCATGCTCCGGACTTACCGACGCCTCATCCTGGTAGCTCTCGGACTAAGCGCAGGGTTCGCCGCCGATTCCGCGCCGATAATCGGGCCGACCAGGAAACTGACCGTCCCTGAGGCGACGGTCGCGACTCGCGCCTTGCTGGAGGGAAGAAAGATATCCGACATCCTTGGCGTCACCCACGTGAGCGGCAAATACGCCCTCACGGCCAAGCCCTTCATGATCGAAGGCGCGGAAGCCGTGCAGAACCTTGGAGGGAAAGTGCTGAAGCTTTGGCTCTACCCGATCTACGCCAATCAGTACGGATGGCATAGCGACTGGCCGAAGCACCTGCCCGACCTCGAGTCACTGGCGCAGACCCCCTATTACGAAGCCGTCTTTAAGATGAGGTTCCACACCTACGTGCTGGAAACGGCTGAATTTGGCATGCGTGACAACTTCTGGAAAAAGGGCCTCTCCGAGAAGGACCGCCAGAAGGTGCACACCCAGATGTACCGGCTGACCCGACATCTACTCACCCGTTACCGTGGTACCGGAAAGACCTTCGTGCTCCAGAACTGGGAAGCTGATAACGTGATTAAGTATGCGCTCAAGGATACGGATCCTTCCAGCTGGGACCTTGCCTACCAAGGAATGATCGACTGGATCAACGCGCGACAAGCGGCCGTCGAACAGGCCCGCCGCGAATACGGAACCGATGGCGTGCAGGTCTTGCATGCCTTTGAGGTCAACTTCGTCCCCTCGCTGGCGGATGCCACCGCCGGCAAACGCTATGTGAAAGACAAACCTCTGGCGGTCGATAATATCGTCCCCAAGACCCGCTGCGACCTCTACAGCCTTTCATCCTGGGAGACATGGTCACCAGGCACCGAAGACAGCCTCTACGAACGACTACGCTATCTGGCCAGCAAAGCGCCGCACGACGGTATTCTCGGACAGGACAACCTCATGCTTGGAGAATTCGGCGCACATGAGGACGAGTTCGAGAAGCCCAGACGAAACTACCCCATTTATGTCGGAGACCCCTCAGACGCGGCCTTCTATGCGCTGCATCGGATGCTCAACGCGGCCCTCCGGGCCAAGGTTCGCTATGCGATCCACTGGCAACTCTACGACAATGACCTACGCATGGGCGGAAAATACGAAGGTAAAGGACTACCCCCTGGCGTCATGGCCAGCGCCGATCAATGCGTCGGCAACTGGCTGATCCGTCCTGACGGCTCACGTGTGCCCACCTACGATTACTTCAAGGCGCTTTTCGACGCAGATAGGTAAACCAGAGCGAGCAGATTCAATTGAGTAAGCTCTTGCAACTTTAGGATCAGCAAATGTTGACTGAAGTGGCGCGAAAGCCCTCCGCTTTTTGCGGACAGTTTGCGGACAAGTTATTGCCTAACTCTGCTAATCTTGCCTAAGTCTGCTAACGATTCAGGCCCGATTACCCCGTTAGAAGGGGTAAACAGGCCTTAAAGTGGCGGAGAGGATGGGATTCGAAGGGGTGGCATTAGTGTGTTTTCCTTAGTGTTTATGCGGGTTCGGTGAAGCTGTAGACGTTTCTGTAGTCAACTTAGGTGTTAATTATGGGAAAATTTGAGAAGATTGGGAAAGAGGTTGTTTCTGGCGAAACAAAGGTGCCCGCGAAATCAACAAGCTCTAGCGCGCCAGCCAGCACTCGCCGGATCTCCTCATTTTCTTTTCTTCGGGCTATCAGGCATGCGTAACATGTCCTGATGAAAGTTCTTCAGGTTTACCTGAGCCCATTTGCCGAGTCCCTCAAGCACCGGACGCAACGCCTCGCCGCCCTTGGTTAGCCTAAACGCATTGTTACGCGCCGGGCTATCCGGATTGACCCTCTCGACAAGCATCAGGGATGAAAGCAGGCTGAGTCGATCCGCAAGAATGTTGGTCGCAATGCCTTCGGGGGAATCAAGCAGCTCCGAGTACGTGCGCGGACCATGGACGATGAGGTCCCTGACGATCAGCATGGTCCACCGGTCTCCGAGCACATCAAGGGCCGAGCAGATGGGACACGCTGAACGCCATTTCATCTCCCCACTATCCATATCGGCCCCGGGTCGTCTAGCCTACTTCGAGATGGCCGCCGCCATTTCCCTGAATGAGACGTCCATCGCCGTGGGCTTCCAGCCCAGCACCTCGAAAGTGGCGCGGTTATCAAAGGAAGCTTTCCTACCGATGAACGGCAACATGCCGCGGGCCTCCGGGTCAAACAAGCCGATGAACCTGAGGAGAAACGTCGGTGCTTTTTTCGACGGGGCCTTCGCATAGCCTGCCTCCCTCAAGACCTGCGCCACCGCGGCCATCTCGACAGGCTCGGCCGTACAGGCGATGAAACGCTTGCCGGCGGCCCCGGCGGCAGTCATCGCGGCCACATGCAGCCTGGCGACATCGCGGACGTCGACCATACCCATGCCCATGTCGGGAATCATCGGGACCTTGCCCGCGATCATCTTGGTCATCATCGTCACGCTTTGCCCTTCGAGCGCGGCCCCGAGGGACGGTCCGAAGACAGCCCCAGGATTGATGACGGCCAGCTCCATATTTCCCCCCTTGGTCGCATCCCAGGCAGCGCGCTCGGCGAAGGTCTTGCTTTTGGCATAGGCGCCGATGTTGGCATTGGTGTCAGACCAGTCGCCTGGACCATACCGACCCGTCTCTTTTCCAGCAATGATGGCGAAGATCGACGAGGTAAGCACAAGCCTCCTGACACCCGCCATCTGGGCAGCGGTGACGACCCTCCGCGTGCCTTGGACCGCGGGAAGGATAAGCTCATTCTCGTCCGCCGGCTCCTTCAATCGGAAGGGAGAGGCGACGTGCAGGACATACGCGCATCCCTTCATCGCCTCTTTCCATCCCGCATCGGAAAGAAGGTCAGCTTCGGCAAAGCTCAGCCGGTCCACCGGGGCGACACGAGCCAAGGCCGCCTTGGTCGACTCGGCTTTCGAACGTGAACGAACGGTACCAACGACATCATAACCTTGGCGAAGCAGCTCGGCAGCACAGTGCTGACCGATATAGCCGCTGATTCCGGTCACTAATACGCTCTCCTGATGGGCTTGAATCGACATGGGATGAGAAGCAAGAGTATAACTTGCATTTTGCAAGTCTAAAGCGCCGATGGGTTTCTAACGTTGCGATGGCCTAGTCCTAGTAATCCGACAGAGCCACGCGGTCTCCACGACAGCAACCACAAGCACTGGATCAAAGAGAGTCCTGTTGCTCAGAAAGAAGGCGCCTTGAGACGGTGCCGCTATCCCTGTACCCCATCTCCGCAAGGGTCACGTCTTGCTGTAGTCAAACTGTAGTCAATTTGTGGACGAATGTGTGTAATCCTGGGAATCCACTGGGCACGAAAAAGGCCCCTTTAGGGCCTTACTCGGAGTCAATTTGTTCGAAAGTGGCGGAGAGGATGGGATTCGAACCCACGATACCCTTTTGGGGTATACCCATTTAGCAAACGGGCGCTTTCGGCCACTCAGCCACCTCTCCAGGTCCTTCGTT
>DKND01000115.1 GCA_002470605.1 Opitutia bacterium UBA7397 | reverse complement strand
GGCGGCTACATGGTCGACGGCGACCTGACGAAAATTCTTCACCTTGTCCGCCAAGCAGTCGAACTCGGCGCCGATGTCATCAAGGCCGACCCAACCGACGATGTGACGCAATACCACAAGGTCATCGAGACGGCGTCCGGCATCCCGGTGCTTGTCCGCGGTGGCGGTCGCGTGAGCGACAAGGAAATTCTCGTCCGCACCGAAGGCCTCCTCAAGCAAGGTGCCTCGGGCATCGTCTACGGTCGCAACGTCATCCAACACCCGAACCCGCGCGGCATCACGCAGGCGCTCATGGCGATGGTGCATAAGAACGCGTCGGTCGACGAAGCCCTGAAGCTCATCTGAGCCCATCATGCCTCTTGCCGATTCCATTCTCAGCCGCTTAAGGGAAATTGTGGGTGCGGAGAATGTGCTGACGGCAGAGGAGGATGTTATTCCCTACGGGTTCGATGGTACGGCGGCACTCAAACAACGCCCACAGGCGGTGATCTTGCCGCTGGACACCTCACAGGTGGCAGCGTGCGTTAAGTTAGCCGCTGAAAATAAGATCCCCGTCGTCACCCGCGGTTCCGGCACCGGACTCAGCGGCGGGAGCGTCCCCTCTGATGGCTGTCTCGTTCTGTGCTTGGTGAAGATGGATAAGATCATCTCCGTCGACGCCACTAATCTCACCGTTCGCGCCCAGTGCGGAGTCATCACGGCCGCCATCGACGCCGCGGCCAATAAGCATGGTCTTTTCTACCCGCCCGACCCGGGCTCGATGAAGATCAGTACCATCGGCGGCAACGTGGCCGAGAACTCCGGCGGCTTACGCGGACTTAAATACGGCGTCACCCGCGACTACGTCATGGGAATCGAGGTCGTCATGCCCGACGGCCAGATCGCCCGCTTCGGCAACGCCTGCGTCAAAGACGTCGCCGGTTATTCGATGAAGGACCTCTTTATCGGCTCCGAAGGCACGCTCGGTATCATCACCGAGGTCCTCCTCAAGGTCCTACCCCGCCCCGCCGCCCGGCGCACGATGCTCGCAAGCTATGCGCGCATGGAAGATGCCGCCAACACGGTTTCGGCCATCATCGCGGCGAAGATCATCCCGTGTACGCTGGAATTCCTCGACCGCATGACCATCGGTTGCGTCGAAGATTACGCTAAAATCGGCCTACCCCGCGATTGCGAGGCGCTCCTACTCATGGAGACCGACGGACATCCGGCCGCCGTGGCCGATGAATCCGAACAGATGCTTGCCATCGCCCGCGCCCATGCTGCCGGCGATATCCGCGTCGCCCAAAATGATGCCGAGGCCCTGCAACTCGCCACCGCCCGCCGCAGCGCCTTCTCCGCCCTCGCTCGCGTCCGCCCGACGACCATTCTGGAAGACGTCACCGTCCCGCGCGACAAACTCGCCGAGATGGTCGCTTTCATCGCCGAGGTAGCCAAGAAGCACAAGTTACTCGTCGGCACTTTCGGCCACATGGGCGACGGTAACCTGCATCCGACTTTCCTGACCGATGAACGTGATGTCGCCGAGATGGCCCGCGTGCATGATGCCCTTGAAGAAATCGTGACAAGGACGCTCGCGCTCGGCGGCACGATCACGGGAGAACACGGCGTGGGGTTGGCCAAGAAGCCGTGGTTAAAACGCCAAGTTGGCGATAACAGCTACGCACTTATGCGACAGATCAAGCACGCGTTGGATCCGCAAAACCTACTCAACCCCGGCAAGATTTTTGACTGAAGGATGAAGCCTTCGCTGAAACTTCTCGATTACTCGATCCTCCAGCAGTGCATGCATTGCGGGATGTGCCTTCCGGCCTGCCCGACGTACGACGCCACAAAGAAGGAACGCCACAGCCCTCGCGGCCGCATCGCGCTCATGCGGGCGGTCGCTGACGGCGAACTGAAGCTCTCGCCGGCCTTCGCCGACGAGATGAGCTACTGCCTCGGCTGCCTGGCCTGCCAGACCGCCTGTCCCGCCGGCGTCGATTATTCTAATCTACTCGAGACCGCCCGCGCCGAAGTCCAATCCGCCGGCCTCAACCAGACTTTCACCAGCCGCTTCTGGCGCACCGTCACGATCCGCGGCCTGTTCATGCGGCCGCGCCTCCTCCGCTTCGTCGGCCGCCTCCTCTGGCTCTATCAACGCCTCGGCCTGCAGACGGCTTTCCGCAAGATCGGCCTGACCAAGCTTCTACCGAAGGATCTCCGTCGCCTCGAGCCCCAATGTCCGACCATCGCGACGAAGTTCTCGCCGCAACTCATCCGCCCCGTCGAATCCCAGACGAAGAAGACGCACCGTGTGGCCCTGCTCACCGGCTGCGTCCAAGACCTGGTCTTCTCCGATATCAACCGCGACACCGCTGACGTCCTTCTGGCCAACGGCTGCGAAGTCCACACCCCGCCGGTCCAACCTTGCTGCGGGTCCTTGCACGCCCACAACGGCGAAGCCACTTTGGCGCAGGTGTTAGCCAGAAGGATGATTGACCTCTTTCCACCTGCGCAATTCGACGCGATCATCACGAACGCCGGCGGCTGCGGTAATCACCTCCGGCATTACGGAGCACTTCTCGCTGAGGACGCGACCTACGGACCCTTGGCCAAAATCTGGGATACTAAGGTGAGAGATATCCACGAATGGATGATGGAACAAGACTGTCGCACTCCACGCGCCGGGCTGGGCGACCTGACGGTGACGTATCACGACTCCTGCCACCTGACGCACGGCCAGAAGGTGACTAAACAGCCGCGCGAACTCCTCAAACTGATTCCCGGCCTAAAACTCATCGAACTCCCCGAAGCCAATTGGTGCTGCGGTAGCGCGGGTATTTATAATATCACCCAACCCGAACAAGCCGAACAGTTGCTCGTCCGCAAGGTCGGGCATGTCATCGGCACCGGCGCATCCGTCCTCGCTACGGCCAACCCTGGGTGCCACCTTCAGATCGCCCATGGCCTCCGCCAAGCAGGCTCACCTATCACCCTCCTCCAACCCGTGACCCTGCTGGCCCGAGCCTATCGGAAAGAGCGCTGATCCCCCTTTGGCCAACCGTTCAACCATTCAACCCGTCAACTCATCTTCCATGAAATCAGTCAACATCGGCATCATCGGCGGCGGCCTCATGGGTCGCGAAATGGCCAGCGCGTTCGCCCGCTGGTGCGCGCTCACCGACGTCTCGGTCCGCCCGGTCCTCACAGCCGTGGCCGACCTCAATCCCGCGACGCTCGCATGGTTCGATTGCATTCCTTCCTGCACGCAGAAGACCACCGACACCAAGGCACTCCTCGCTAACCCGGACGTCGACGTGGTCTATGTGGCCGTTCCACACAACCTGCATGAGCAGCTCTATTGCGACGTCCTCGCCGCCGGCAAAGATCTCTTCGCCGAAAAACCCTTCGGGATCGACCTCGCCTCTGCCCGCCGCATCCATGCCGCAGCCAAGGCCAGCGGTCGCTTCGTGCGCTGCAGTTCCGAGATGCCCTTCTTCCCCGGCGCCCAGCGCGCCTTCGAACTCGCGAAGTCTGGTTCGATCGGCCGCGTCCTCGAAGTGGTCTCCGGCTTCCATCACAGCAGCGACCTCGACCCGATCAAGGCCGCCAACTGGAAACGCCTCAACTCCCTATGCGGCGAAGGCGGCGCCCTCAACGACCTCGGCATGCACGCCTGCCATATTCCGCTCCGCCTCGGCTGGAAGCCCTCCCGCGTTTTCGCCCAACTCCAGAAAGGCTACCCGCAGCGCCCCGACGGCAAGGGTGGCGTGACGAATTGCGACACTTGGGATAACGCTTTGCTTAATACCTGGATCAAGGTCGGCGAGCACGAAGTCCCCATGCGCCTCGAGATGAAGCGCCTCATGCCTGGAGCGACCAACACTTGGTTCATCGAGATTCTCGGCACCGACGGCGGCGTCCGCTACAGCACTTCGGATACGAAGGCCCTCTGGCTTTTCGAACGGGGTAAAGAACAATTCTGGAAGCGCACGGACCTCGGTTTCAGCACACCCTTCAAGACCGTCACCGGCGGTATCTTCGAACCCGGTTTCACCGACGTCATCCAACAGATGTGGGCCGCCTACCTCATGGAGCGCGCCGGCTTGCTCAACGGACGCTTCGGTTGCGCCACGCCCGACGAAGCCGTCGCCACCCACGAGATCTTTGCCGCCGCCCTGCAGTCGCAGGCCCAAGGCACGGTCGTCTCGCTCTAAAAAATCTTATGCCAAAAACTTCCCGCCAAGGCGTCCTCGCCGCCGGCAATTTCATCGTCGATTACGTCAAGATCATCGACGGCTACCCCGCCCAGGACATGCTCGCCAGCATCGTCAGCGAATCGCGCTCCAACGGTGGCGGACCCTACAACGTGCTGAAGAATCTCACCGCGATGAAAGTCGAATTCCCGCTCGCCGCTTGCGGGCTGGTCGGCGACGACACGAACGGACAATGGATTAAGCGCGACTGCCAAAATCACCGGATCGACGTCGCCCAGCTCCACCTGAGCAAGGAGCACCCCACCTCGTATACCGATGCGATGACCGTGGAATCCACGGGTCGCCGGACGTTCTTCCATTGTCGTGGTGCCAATGCGCATTTCGACTTCAAGCATTGCTCATTTGGCAAGACCCAAGCTCGCATCTTCCATCTCGGCTATCTGCTGCTGCTCGACCGCATGGATACCTTCGAAGGCGGCCAGACCATCGCCGCGAAGCTCCTCTTCAACGCCCGCTCAGCCGGCCTTGAGACCTCGGTGGATATGTGCAGCGCGACGCACCTACAATTCCGCGAAATCGCCCTGAGTGCCTTGCCACTTACCGACCACCTGGTCATCAATGAAATTGAAGCCGGCTTGACCCTTGGTGAAATCATCGACGCGAAAAACGCCGGCTGGCTCCTACGTTCCGCCGAACAGTTGCTCTCCCTCGGCGTCAAAAAAACCGTCACTATTCATACCGAGTATGGCGCCGTCTGCGCGACGGCCGAGGGCCTTCGCCTCAAGCAGCCTTCACTCAAGCTTCCCGTTGGTTACAGCAAGGGCGCAACGGGGGCAGGCGATGCGTTCGCCGCCGGCATGCTCTACGGACTGCACGAAGGTCTCGAGATCCAGGAACGTCTCAAACTTGCCGTCTGCTGCGCCGCCGCCTGCCTCGCCGACCCCACGCCCTCCAAAGGCCTGCGCCCGGTGAAAGACTGCCTCGCCTTGGGTGATAAGTTTGGGTTTGGTGAGTTCTGACGGCCGCCCGATCCCAAACTCAAAGGGAAACCGGAGACCGGGTGATTAGCTGGGGTTAAATTATGCCCACAGCATCCTATCCGGTTTCCGGTCTCCCTTGGCTGGTTGTTGAGTCCTCGCGTTAAAAGACACCAATCGAGCATAAAAAGACACTCGATTGGGTTTCCTTCTTTCCGGCGTGCGAGCATCCTATTCGTCTCCTCACCCCATGAGCACCAACAAATATAATGTCGGTATCATTGGCTACGGTTGGGCTGCGACCGCGCACATCGACGCCATCAATGCCTCCAAGCAAGCGCAAGTCACCGCCGTCTATTCCTCTCGTCCACTCGATAGCGCGACCCTCAGCGCCAAGCACGGCGGCAAAATCAAAGCTTATACGACGGTCGAAGCCCTGCTCGCCGATCCGGACATCCATGTGGTCGACATTACGAGCTACCCTAGCCAGCACTGCGCCCAAGCCGTCGCCGCGGCGAAGGCGAAGAAGCATATCATCCTCGAGAAGCCCATGGCGAATTCGCTGACCGAAGTCCGTCAGATCGTCGAAGCCGCCGCCCAGAACGGCGTCAAAGGCTGCGTGTGCTTCGAATGCCGTTTCTCTAATCAAATGACGGCGACGAAGGCCTTGCTTGATCAAGGGCTGGTCGGCGAACTGCACTACGCCGAAGTCGATTACTACCACGGCATCGGCCCATGGTATGGCCAGTATCGCTGGAACATCGGCAAGAAAGACGGCGGTAGCGCCCTACTCACCGCCGGTTGCCATGCACTCGACGCTCTCCTGATGTGTATCCCAAGCGAAGTTGAAAGCGTCACGAGCTTAAGCAGCAAATCCAAGAGCAACGACTTCACTCCTTACGAATACGATACCACCGCCGTCACGATCATCAAATTCAAGAACGGCGCCGTCGGTAAGTGCGCCGCCGTCGTCGACTGCCACCAGCCTTATTACTTCCATACGCACTTGATCGGCAGCCATGGCAGCGTCCTCGATGATAAATTCCATTCGACGAAACTGCAGACCAATAAGGCCCACTGGTGCAAATTATCGCTCAAGATGCTGGATTCAGGCGATGTCAGCGACCACCCTTACCAGGAACAATTCCAAGCCTTCTTCGATGCACTCGATAAGGGCCAAGATATGCCGCTCACGAGTTTCCGCGAATCGCTCCGCACCTTCGAAGTCATCTTCGCGGCCGACCAGAGCGCTGCCAACGGCGGTCAACCCGTCAAACTCGCCTGACGCCGATGCCTTCCGTCCTCGCCATCTTTGCCCACCCCGACGACGTCGAATACTACGCGGCAGGCACGATGCTGCAATTGGGGCTACGCGGCTGGGATCTTCATTACCTCGATCTTTGCGCAGGCAACGGCGGTTCGGTCCAGATGGACGGACCGACGACCGCGACCAAGCGGCTCGCCGAAGCGCAAGAGGCCGCCCGCATTCTGGGAGCTAAATTTTATCCACCTATCGTGAATGACATGACGCTGACCTATGACGTCGAGGTCATGCGCAAGGTGGCCTCCGTGATTCGCCAATCCAAGGCCGATATCATACTCACGCACGCGCTGTCGGACTACATGGAAGACCACATGGCCTGCGCCCGCCTGGCAGTTTCAGCGGCGTTCACCCACGGGATGCCGAACTTTGAGACCGTTCCGCCGGTGCCACCTTATGCGAACGACGTCACCATCTACCACGCCATGCCGCACGGCCTGCGCGACCCACTTCGTCAAAAAGTAAGGGCTGGCCTCTACGTCGATACCATTGGCGTCCAAGACCGTGCTCGCGAAGCCCTCGCGGCCCACGCTTCGCAAAAAGATTGGCTCGATAAAAGCCAAGGGATGGATTCCTACTTGGCCACCCTCGACGCGATGTCGTTACTGATCGGCAAGCTCTCCGGAAAGTTCACCTACGCGCAAGGCTGGCGGCGCCACCACCATCTGGGCTTCAGTGCAAATAACATCGACCCGCTCCGTACGGCACTCGGCGAGGACTGTCTCATCGATGAGATCTACGAAGCCTCCCTCGAAAAACCTCTTCCCTAAACCTCCATGAGCCAACCTCCCGCTTACTTTTCGCGTCGACGTTTTCTGCAGACCGCTGGCTTGGCGGCCCTGCTGGCCCCGTTCTCCGGCTTCGCTGCCCTAGACACATCCGGCGGCGATGAGATTATCATCATCAATGATATTCATATCAGCGGCGCCGGCGAACCACAGATTCCCGCCAACGCCAAGGCTGATGGCGAACACCTGCGCTTAGCCATCAAACAGATCCTCGCCCTCCCCAAGAAACCTGCCGCGGTCATCATCAACGGCGACCTTGCGCTCGCGATCGGCACCGCCGAGGACTACGCGTTCGTCCGCGAGCTCATCGCTCCGCTCCGCGAAGCTGGCATCCCGCTTCATCTCACGCTCGGAAATCACGATGTCCGTGATACCTTCGTACAGGCCTTCCCCGAAATGAAGAGCGCCTCCGCACTCAAGGAGCACCGCCATAACGGCCTCATCGACCTTCCGTCTACGCGGCTCATCTTACTGGATACCCTCGACCAGACCCCCGGCCCCGGCGGTCGACTTGGCGCTGAACAGATCGCATGGGCGCTTTCGAAGATTGATGAGACCCCAGCGAAACAAGTCATCGTCGTCGGGCATCATAACCCGCAAGTCGGCGGCGACCCGAGCCACTTCAAGAGCGGCATCGCTGATACGGCTGATTTCTGGCCCGAGATCGCTAAACGTCCGCAGGTGAAGGCTTATATCCACGGGCACACCCATGAATGGACGCAGGCCCTTGACGCAGGCATCCATATTTTGAGCACCATCGCCTGTGCCTACGTCTTCAACGCGAACACCAACTCTACCGGGTGGACCTCCGCCCGCTTCAACGCCCACGGCTTCCAACTGAA
>DKND01000014.1:2941-4530 GCA_002470605.1 Opitutia bacterium UBA7397 | reverse complement strand
GGCTACAAGCACGGACAATTCCGCGAAGTCGCGCGCGAGGTCAGCCACAAGGTGCCGCTCTGCAACCTCTTCGTCGACATCGCCCAGAAGATGGGCGTCGAGACGCATGCCTTCGGTAGCAGCACGGGACGGTTCGCTTAACCCCGACATCGGACCTCTGTTGTGACGTCAATGCCGGCATTCCGAACCCTGCTGGTCATATCCGCGCTCCTGGCGGCCGGCCCCCTGCGTGCCGCCGAGGCGCCGGCGAAGTCCGTCGAGCAGTTCCTGGGTCGTTACTGCTCGGAGTGCCACGACGCCGATACGCATAAGGGAGACCGTATTTTCGACAAATTCTCACTGCCATTAAAGACGCTTCCCGCGGTAATGGAAGCGCGCGATATCATCGACCAGCTGACGCTGCGCGAGATGCCACCAAAGAAGGCCGATCAGCCCACTGACAATGAGCGCCTCGCGGCAATACGATCTCTGCGTGACGGCACCGCCGCGGCCGAGACCTCACTACAAGGCACCGGTTCGCGCACGGTCCTACGTCGGCTCTCCAACCGCGAATACGAAAACACCCTCGCCACCCTTTTCGGTCGCCGCGTCGACACCCTCGGACTGACCGCCGACTTCCCCAAGGAAAAGACCGCACGCCACCTAGACACGATCGGTCAGTCGCTGGTGACTTCCGGTTTCTTGGTCGACCAGTATTTCCAGTCCGCCAACCGCCTCGTGGAAACCCGCCTGGGCAAACCGGCCACCGCGCCACAGACCTGGCGTTTTAACAGTAACTTCGTCCAGTACGAAGAGCTGACGGGCTCACACTCAAGCGCCTTCAACTTCCGCTTCCTTAACATCTATGAACAGCCGAACACCGATACCCGTCAGGGCGGCTACGGCCACATCGAGGACTTCAAGCAGGGCGTAAAGGTCTCCGGACTTTACGACCTCGAGGTCGAGGCGACGGCCATGCACCGCGACACCCATTACGATCCCGCCATCTTCGGCATCGATTTCTCGGAGCCCTTCATCCTCGGTGTCGTGCCCGGTGATGTCACCAAGGGCCACATCCATTACCCCCAGGCCATCGAGCCGCTCCTCGCCAGCAGCGTCGTACCGGACAATGTGCCGACCCGCCTTAAGTTCCGCGTCTGGCTCGAGGCCGGCCAGACCCCGCGCTTCATCTTCCCGAACGGTCCCTATGAATCGCGCGCCGCAGTGGTGACGATCAACAAGCGCTACGCGAAGGAGTTCTCGACGCCGGTCGGCTCCTCGGGCGTCGGTCGCGCGCACATTCTCTTGGAAGGTGAACTACCGCACATCCGTATCAGCGAGGTTGTCATTCAGGGCCCCGTGGTCGAACCGGCGGGCGGCGCCGAGGAGGTAGCCGTTTTCGGTAAGGGCGGCTTCCAGTCTGAACGGGCGCTCGACCAGCTTTATACGTTTGCAGCTAAAGCCTACCGCCGTCCGCTCCAGGACGCCGATCGAGCTTCCATCCACGCCATGTATGAGAAACGGCTCACCGAAAAAGCCAACCCGCGCCAGGCGGCGCTCGATGCGGTCAAGCTCATCCTCTGCTCCCCTTCCTTCCTGTACCTGAGCGA
>DKND01000014.1:0-2925 GCA_002470605.1 Opitutia bacterium UBA7397 | reverse complement strand
CTCGCCTACGCGCTCTGGGCCGCACCTGCCGATGAGAATCTGTCCGCCTCCGCGGCGTCGGGCAAACTCACTGGCGATACTGAACTGAAGAAGCAGATCGACCGCTTGCTGACCGATAAACGCGTCGAAGGCTTCATCAATGGCTTCCTCGATAGTTGGCTGAACCTGCGCGACCTCGGTAGCATGCCGCCTCCGCGCGAGACGAATCGCGCCTACTACGCCGAGGATTTTCCAACGTCGATGAAGACCGAGGTGCACTTGTTTTTCCGGGAAATGCTCAAGGAGAACCTCCCAGTGACCCAGTTCCTCCACGCGGACTACACCTTCGTCGACAAGAAGCTGGCCAAGCTTTACGATCTGCCCGAGCAGAAAACCCTACGCCTGGCCGACGGCTTTCAGAAGGTCAGTCTAGTGGGAGACATGCACCGCGGCGGCCTGCTCGGCATGGCGGCCGTGCTGACCGTCAGCGCCAACGGCGTCGAAACTTCGCCCGTCATCCGCGGGGTCTGGGTCAGCGAAAACATCCTAGGGGTCAAACCTCCGCCTCCGCCGGATGTCGTACCCGCCATCGAACCCGACGTCACCGGCATGACCACCATCCGCGAGCGCCTCGCCAAGCACAGCATCGACCGCGCCTGCGCCGAGTGCCATCGCAAGATCGACCCGCTCGGCTTCAGCTTGGAGGCCTTTGATCCGGTCGGCCGCTGGCGTGACACCTACGCCAAGCCGAAGAAGGGCGGTGCGCCGAAGATCGACACCACCGGCGAGTTCAACTCTGGCGAGAAGTACCAAGACTTCGCCGGCTTCCGCGATATCCTGCACGACAAGCGCGAAGAGCAATTCACCCGACACCTCATCCGCTCGGTGCTCGCCTACAGCACCGGTCGTCTCATGGAGCCCGCCGACGAATTCGCCATCGACCGTATCCAAGAGAAAGTGAAGGAGCAGGGCCTCGGCCTACGCAGCCTCGTCGTGGAGTGCTTGACCAGCGACCTCTTCCGCTCGCGCTGAGCGGCGAAATGAGCTGCTTCGGGCAGACTGGGTCACTCGGCTAGGCCAAAAAATAAGAGATAACATCACTAATTGTGGCCACTCCTTGGAACATAGGAATCACGAACATGTCATTTTAAATACATAATTCTGCACACATGACAAAGCTCCTTGAACGAGGCCAACATCTTACCGGTGATCACTGCGCGCCGAAAGCCAGACAGGAACTCCGGACTTGGAGGCTCGACCATACCATACGGACCTTGTCTGCTCTCATCACCCTTTTGTTCCTTCAGCTGACCCGTCTGTCCGCCGCTGATCCGAACAGGATTGACCTATTCGAAGCCCGCCAAGGCGGATATCATACTTACCGTATTCCGGGCATAGTCTCAGCGGGCTCCGGTACCTTATTCGCCTGGGTCGAGGCTCGCCGCACCGGGACGGGAGACTGGGAAGACATAGACATCCTGTCGCGAACCAGCAGGGACGGCGGGGGCACATGGGAACCGTCCCGACAGCTAATCGACGCCGGGACCAAGCCCGCCCATAATGGAGTGGCAATTGTAGACAAGATTGACGGCTCGTTACACTTCATCTACTGCGTCAACTATTCGCAAGCCTTCCACATGCGCAGCGACGACGGCGGGAGGACCTTCTCGCAACCCAAGGAAATCACTGAAACCTTCGGACGCTTTAACTCACAGTTCCTCTGGAACGTTATCGCTACCGGTCCAGGGCACGGGCTACAGCTACGTTCAGGACGCTTCATCGTGCCGGTCTGGTTGTCCAACGGCGGAAAACGCCACCGACCTTCGGCAGTCGGAGTAATCTACAGCGACGACCATGGCGCCTCGTGGCAGGCCGGCGACCTTGTCCCAAACACCCTCATCAACATGAGCGAGACCGGGGCCGTCGAACGCGAGGACGGCGCGGTAATGCTGAACATCCGCAGCGAGGACCGTGAAAAACGGCGAGCCGTCTCAATCAGTAAAGATGGCGTAAGTAAATGGAGCCGGCCTAAATTCGACCCCGCCTTGGTCGAGCCGATATGCTTCGGAGCCCTCACTAGGCTTAACTGGGCTGAAGGAGGTCGGGCGGGCCGGATCCTTTTCAGTAACCCAAATAGCCAAAGCCATTCCGGTAAGCATGGCCAGAGTTATGACGGCAACATGGATCGGGTGAACCTAACCATCCGGATGAGCTGCGATGACGGGGCGACCTGGCCGGTCAGCCGCGTGCTCGAACCAGGCGTCGCGGGCTATTCCGACCTCGCCCATGGTCCGGGAGGCAGCTTCTTCTGCATTTATGAACGAGACGGCGTAGGCGGATCTATGTGGGACAGCAAGTTCATCAGCTTCGTCAGATTAGACGATGCGTGGCTGGAAGCCGGAAAGTGATTCGGCAAGCCTAATGAGACGATAGTGCTACCCCGTGAAACAAGGGGAGTAGTAAGCTGTCAGAATGAGGGTAGAATAACTGCACCCCCATGTCCGACCCCCTCGAGCTGACCCGCCGCCGCTTCCTCGGCCAGATGACCACTGGCATGACGGGCTTGGCGTTGTCGCGCCTGCTCATGAGCGACCTCAGCGCCGCCTTGCCGCCCGGCGCCCACTTCGCCCCGAAGGCCAAACAGGTGCTCCAGATCTTCTGCCCGGGTGCGGCTTCCCACATCGACCTCTGGGATCATAAGCCGCTCCTGGAGAAATACGACGGCACTCCCCTGCCCGGTCCGGTCGAGGTGACCTTCCAAGGCAAGAACGGCAACCTGATGAAGTCCCCCTGGGCCTTCAAGCCCGCCGGTAAGAGCGGCAAGATGATCAGCTCGAACCTGCCGCACATGGCGCAGCACGTCGACGACATGGCTTTCATCCATTCGATGACCTCGCGCAGCAATACCCACGGCCCGGGCTGCGTCGCGATGAACACCTGCTTCAC
>DKND01000064.1:8712-10212 GCA_002470605.1 Opitutia bacterium UBA7397 | reverse complement strand
CATCAGGTCGCGGAAACAATTGATCGCCGGACGTGAACGATTATCACCTGAAAGCAGGAAGGCCGGGACGGCTTGGCCGATGAAAGCGGCGACCGGAAAAGCGAAATAATCCAGCCAATGCGCGCTGAACGGATCGGCGTCCATCGGGACCTGCGTAAAGGCCACCAAGATGGCACCGAACCAAAGCACGAGGGCATAACGTTGGACCATCAAGGTGCCCACGGCGGCCAGCAACGCGGCGGTCGTCAGGCCCAACGCAGCCGCTACCGTCCAGAGCACAACCCCACCCCAACCCCAGGGTACCAAGATGGCGATGGCGCTCGCGAGGATCAGTACCGCCCTCTCGCGCGGCGTAAGCGACGGCCTCTCCCGGCGCGCTTTTTCAATTAAACGTGGGTCATGACTCATAGAATGAATTCTTTTTTAGATTAAACGATGCCAGCTTGGTAAATGTCGTGGATACGGATTAACCCGAGACATCGATTGGTCGCCGCATCGGTGACGGGCAAGACCGAAATTTGCGAAGGGCGATCTTCCATGATGCGGGCGGCTTCGCCCAGGGCCATCGGAGCGTGGGCGCGGACGGGATTCTGGGTCATGATATCCTGCGCCCGAGCGGAATTGATATCGACCCCACGGCCCAAGGCGCGGCGCAGGTCGCCATCCGTAATCAGCCCGGCCAAAGTGCCATCCGGATGCAAGACGCAGGCGGCACCGTGCGGAAAACGGGTCATTGCGATGACGGTCTCGCGCAAAGAATCTCCCGGTGAGGCCGTCGCGCAACGCTCCATGGGCTGCAGGACTTCGCCGACCGTCAGCAAAAGGTTACGTCCCAATTGGCCAGCCGGATGAAAACGGGCGAAGTCCGCGGCCTGGAAGCCGCGGCGGGTCATGAGCGCGGCGGCCAAGGCATCGCCCAAAGCAAGCGTGAGCAAGGCGCTCGTCGTCGGTACAAGACCCAGCGGATCGGCTTCGGGCCGAGCGCCGATATCCAGGACGTGATCGGCTTGGGCAGCGAGGGGCGATTGCATATTGCCCACGATCGCGATCAAGGGCGCCTTGAAGGAGCGCAATACGGGGATCAGTCGGATCAGTTCGGCTGTCGCTCCCGAACGCGAAAGCAAGATGACCGGATCGCCAGGCTGGAGGATGCCTAAATCGCCGTGGACGGCATCGGAAGCGTGTAAGAAAATTGCCGGCGTACCCGTACTGCAAAGCGTGGCCGCGATTTTCTGTCCGATGAGGCCAGACTTACCGACGCCGCAGAGCACGACCTTGCCCGAGTGCGAGGCAATAAGTTCGACGACCATGGTGAAAGATCCGTCTAAGCGAGAACTCAATTCAGCGAGCGCAGTGGCTTCGGCTTTTAAAAGAGCGCGAGCAGAATCAAGAGGGGATGACATGGAGGTAGATGGTTAGTTGATCGGTTGGCCAGAGAGGTAAAATGGCAATGAGACAGTGCAAAGGTGAATTGTGGATTAGCTGGCCTGTTGACAAGTT
>DKND01000064.1:7122-8649 GCA_002470605.1 Opitutia bacterium UBA7397 | reverse complement strand
AGGTCAGAAGGTAGGGGCGCGATCACTATCGCGTCCTAAAGTTGCGCAGGCGGATGCGATGTCATAGCATTCCTACCACGAGACAACTAGGACAGCACGTGGTGCTGTCCTTACCTCACGATAACTCATTAATTCCGATGCTTTCGCCGTCGACGATGACGGCATTTTTCTCGAGACGAATCTGACAACCAAGAGCCGTGACAAAAATAATGTCTTCTCCCGTAGCGGTCAGCCGCCGGGTATACGATGGGGTCTTCGCGCCGTAATATCCCGAATACCAACCCTCACCGGTAGTCTCATCCGCAGTCAGCCAACTTTCCGCCGAAGCCACCGAGCAGGCGATGGATAGTTTTTCCAAGCCTACGCGCGAACGTCCATGCCAGCGCAAAGTCCATTCACCCGGCTGACGAAGCATTCCGCGCAGGCGATCGATGATCACAAAGCCTTGGGGAAATTTCAGAAGCCGACGCTCGGCGACAAACCCTGGGTAGCCGGAATGCGTTGCCCGATAACCTCGGGCTTCAGGAAGACGTTGGCAGGCCGTCCAAGGCAGCCACAGAAATCGCCCTACCCTTTTCATCGGGTCGAGGCCGTTGACGGTCGCGACATTGTGATAACGCGCCCCAGCCAAACCGTTCATGACGCCTGGCGCGTTATAAGAATAAGTGCCCGGGTCTTCGGTGATCCATTCATCATCCCAGCGCAGCGTGACGTGCAATTGATCGGCCTGGGCGGGACGGTGACGGAAGATTGTCGGAGCGCGAAAGAACGCCGTACCGCGCGCATGATGCAAGGTTGAGACGCCTGAGCGCGGATGGTCGTAAGTGAAGGTCAATTCCGAGGCCGCGCTGGCGGGGAGCGGGCCTAATAAAAACATCGCAGCTTCATCCCACGGACCTGCGGGCAAACGTTCACCGAGAAAAAGCGCCGTCGCCGCCCCCAGCGCCGGCCTGAAATCATCGTAGCCGCAGCCGCTCAATTGAAAAAGGTTAGCTCCATCATCCGCACCATAGCGCGGAACCGTTCCGTCAGATTCCATCAAAGAAAGCAGGAAGCGCGTGGCTTGACGCACCCGTTGCCGGGTCGCGGCGGGCAAAGTCGTGCCAGCGGCTCGTTGGACGAGCTCGCCCCAAGTCATCAACTGTAAGAATAACCGGTGATAGTTCGTGGAGTGTTGGCTGAAGCCACCATCATCGGCAACGAGGTTTGCGACCTGCGCTTCAAGGGCTTGTAGGCCCTGTTGGCGCCAGGAAGCGGCGGCGGACAACTCGGGCCAAAACGTGCCAGCGGTCAATAAGCCGATGGCTTCAGAAATCCCGTGGTTATTCGACTGTGAAAGAGCGTAATCGAAATGAACCGCAATACGGTGGGCTGTCGCATCAGCGAAACGTGCCCCCAGCAAGATGCGCTCGTCGGTCGTCGCAGGATGGTGGCGGAAAGCTTGCAGCGCATACGTGAAAGCGATCAAGCGGAGGGCAGCTTCCTGGCCGCACATCCAATTCGGCCCACGGTTGGGCGGATTTTTTT
>DKND01000064.1:6472-7068 GCA_002470605.1 Opitutia bacterium UBA7397 | reverse complement strand
GCGTCGCTACTTTTCGTCCAATGCGCACTGCTTGAAATCGTCTGGCCCGTGAGGACGTTCTTCGCCCATTGGGGCGGATAACCTAAGTCGCAAAGCGTGTGCGAAAAAATCCGGAATTGTCCGCGAGCCATTGCGTCGGCTTCGGCGACTGGAGAGTGGCCGCCCGCCAAAGCCCATGCTTCGAGGTGGGGGGCGAGAAAAGTCTGGTCGAGTTTGGTGATCGGTAACGACGGTGACTGAACCCTCCAAGCCGGATGGGTTTTCGTGGGACCGAAATTCGCCCAGGGACGTTGCGGCGAACGTTTAGCCAACAGGCCCAACTTTCGTTCCAGCGCAAAACGGGTTCGTTGAGCAAGCCAACGCGGACCGAGATGATAGAGAAGAGGGATGAGCACGCGAGAGGGAGGGCTGATTAACTAGAGGCTGGGGCAACAAGTTGATTTGTTGATTAGTTGGCCGGTTGGCCAGAGAGGCAAATTAGCTGGCAGCTTGACAAGTTGACCCGTGGACAAGGGGGGCCCGAAGGTAAGGGCGCGACGCATTCATGCCCCTACCCATTGCATTCCTTGCCAACTTGCCCACGGGTCAACTAATCA
>DKND01000064.1:4952-6459 GCA_002470605.1 Opitutia bacterium UBA7397 | reverse complement strand
TAACGTCAACGACCCGAAAGAACGGTGATCGACCAAGACCAAGATGATGGAAGCTCGGGAGACGGCCTCATCCAGCGAAACTAATTCCGCCTTCCCGGCCAGGCGCGCCGGCAAGCTTTGGATGTTAGGTTCAACCGCTAATAGCTTGAATCCCTCAGCGGCGAGGTGTTCGGCGATTTCCAACGAAGGTGATTCCCGTAAATCGTCGACATTCGCTTTGAAGGCCAAGCCCAAGCAGGCGATGACCGGATTTTTCTGTTGAGCGGCGGCGGCGCGCACCTGAGCGATGACGTGATGAGGCTTGCCATCGTTGACCTCGCGAGCCGTGCGCATCAGGCGTGCTTCGGCGGGGGCGGCATCGATGATGAACCAAGGGTCGACAGCGATACAGTGACCGCCGACGCCTGGGCCGGGAGAAAGTATTTTTACGCGTGGGTGCCGATTCGCCAACCGGATGAGCTCCCAGACGTTGATGCTGAGCCGGTCGCAAATCAGCGAGAGCTCGTTAGCGAAGGCGATATTGACGTCACGGAAAGCGTTCTCGGTCAACTTGGCCAATTCCGCCGTCCGGGCGTCGGTCAGAAAAATCTGCGCGGTGCAGAAGATTTCGTAGAGTGCCTTGGATTTTTCGGAAGCCTCGGAAGTAAGCCCGCCACAAATGCGATCGTTGGAAACCAGTTCTTTAAGCATCTGCCCGGGCAAGATGCGCTCAGGGCAATGGGCGTAAAGTAGGCCGTCGACTTTTCGACCCAGCTTGGACAATTCGTCATCGATCCAGACTTTAATCTTTTCGGTCGTGCCGACCGGGGAAGTTGATTCGAGGATAATCAGATTTCCGGGGGCGACCACCGGGGCGACCGACCGGGCCGCGGCTTCGACGTATTTTAAATCAGGAATCCGGGCGCCACTGGCGGTCACGGAAAATGGGGTCGGCACCGCGATGATGAAAGTGTCGGCGGCGGCGGGCTTAAGCGCGGCCTTGAGATAGCCGGATTGGACGGCCGCACGTACAAGCACGTCGAGATCTGGTTCTTGAATATGAATGCGGCCGCTGTTGATCGTTTCGACCACGGAGGGGACGACATCGACGCCGAGCACCTGCCGGCCTTTGGTCGCAAAGATTGAAGCGGTGGGAAGGCCGATATAACCCAGGCCGAGAACGCAAAGAGAGGAGGACATTGTGAAGAGGAATTGATCGGTTGATTAGTTGGCGAGTTGGCCAGAGAGCGAGGGAGAGGCGAAGGGGAGGCAAACTAGCTGGCAGGTTGANNCGGTGGGCAAGGGAGGTCAGAGAGGCCTGATAAACTAGAGACTCAGAGGCTTAGGGTGAGATACAGTACAGAGTTGATCGGTTGATTGGTTGGCCGGTTGGCCAGAGAGGAAAAATGGCAATGAGACAGTGCAAATGCGGCGGTGCCGCGTGCAAAGGTGCAAAGGTGAATTCAGGGGTAGGGACAGGGGTTGGGGTAGGGCTGACTGTCTTTGGTCTAAAGCGGGAACCTGGAGC
>DKND01000064.1:3893-4882 GCA_002470605.1 Opitutia bacterium UBA7397 | reverse complement strand
GGAAACCGGTTGTATGGCTGGGGTGTTTATATCCTAACCCGAACCTGATTCCTGATTACCGAGACTTGGGACCTGAAACTGTCTTTGCTTTTGCACCTTTGCACAGGCCGCAGGCCGATTTGCACTTTTGCACGATGCTGTGCCGCGCCTTCGGCGCGTCACAGCATCTTTCGGGCGACCTCGAGATCTTCCGGGGTATCAATCGCCACGGGATGGTAATCGGTGACAACGGTCTGGAAAGTAAGTCCGTGCGCGAGGAAGCGCAGCTGTTCGAGTGATTCCGTGCTCTCGAGTTCGGTGGGCGTAAGCTGTGCGTAGCTCGCTAAGGTCTTACGGTCGTAACCATAGACTCCAATGTGGACCCAATAATCGCGGCGTGCGACCCATTCGGAGGGGTCGATTCCGCGGAGGTGCGGAATCGGGCTACGGGAAAAATAAATTGCGGCGCCATTTTCAGCCCGCACGACCTTGACCACGCTTGAGGCCATGAGGCGCTCGGTGGTTTGGATTTTGGCGACCGCCGTGACCAAAGGACATTTCGTCTCTTTCCAGCGCGAGATTAATCCATCCAACAACGCGGGCTGAATAAAAGGCTCATCGCCTTGGACGTTGAGAAAGAATTCGCCGGGTACTTCTTCGATGACGCTCGCCATCCGCGCCGTACCCGAGGGGCAATCGGGCGAAGTCATCACGACCTCCGCACCAAAGCCGCGGGCAACCGAGGCGACTTCTTCGGAATCGGTGAGAAGGATGACGCGATTCGCCTGCTTAACTTTTTTGGCCCGCTCCCAGACATGTTGCACCACCGGCTTGCCGCCCAGATCAAGCAAGACCTTACGCGGCAGGCGCGTGGAAGCGATACGTGCGGGAATGCAGAGGGTGATGGAGGACATTTTAGTTCAGGGGGCAAGCTGGCACGTGGGCAAGGTGAGCTGATTAACTAGAGGCTTAGTTGATTAGATGCTCGGAGGTCAGAAGTGGCAAACTAG
>DKND01000064.1:0-3830 GCA_002470605.1 Opitutia bacterium UBA7397 | reverse complement strand
TGAGATACAGTACAGAGTTGATAGGTTGAACGGTTGGCCAGTTGGCCAGAGAGGGCCCGAAGGTAGGGGCGCGACTGCGTCGCGTCCGTTCGCAACGCAAGGCACGATGAGATGGGCCAAGTTATCAGACTCGATAAAGACTGTTCGCCTACGGACGCGACGCAGTCGCGCCCCTACCCATTGCATCCCTTGCCAACATGCCCACGGGTCAACGAGTCAACTAACTTTGCGGCTTACTTCCGCGCTTCGGCGGAATGCGCGAGATACCATTCGTAAACGCCGCGGATGCCCGCAGTCAGAGAAATCGAAGGCGACCAACCGAGCGCGCGGATGCCGGAGGCGTCCATTAATTTACGCGGGGTGCCATCAGGCATCGCGGGGTCGAATTCGATGTGGCCGTTGAACCCAACGACCTCGGCGATTATCTCGGATAATTGACGGATGCTTAACTCTTGGCCGGAGCCGATATTGATATGACCCGGGGCTGAATATTTACGTAATAATAGCAAACTTGCCTGGGCGAGATCGTCGGCGTGCAGGAACTCGCGCAGCGGTTGGCCGGACCCCCAAAGTTTTAAAACAGCATCACCGCGCAACTTAGCCTCATGCATCTTCCGGATCATCGCGGGAAGTACGTGGGAATTTTCGAGCGAAAAATTATCTCCGAAGCCGTAGAGATTACAGGGCATTGCGCTGATGAAATCGCAGCCGTATTGCGCGCGGGCGTGCGTGCAGAGTTTGATGCCGGCGATTTTCGCGATCGCATACGCCTCATTGGTCGGCTCGAGCGGCCCCGTGAGTAAAGCTTCCTCCTTGATTGGTTGCGCGGCCAGCTTCGGGTAGATGCAACTGGAACCGAGGTAGAGCAACTTACGGACGGAATGTTGGCGGGCGGCCTCGATGACGTTCGCCGACATGATCAGGTTGTCGTAAAGAAAATCGTAAGGGGCGGTGGAGTTATGATGAATGCCGCCCACGCGAGCCGCGGCCATGATTACATACGCTGGTTTTTCTTGGGCAAAGAAGGCGGTCGCCGCCGACCCGTCCCGGAGATCCAATTCCGCGGAGGTGCGGGTCACCACATCCGTGTGTCCGGCGGCGCGGAGGGCGCGCACCAAGGCGGAGCCGACCATCCCGCGGTGTCCCGCGACATAAATTTTGGCGGCTAATTCCATCCGGTCAGCGGGTCTGGTGGGCGATTTTCTTCAGATCGCTATCGACCATCTTCTGAACGAGCTCCTCGAAAGAAGTCTGCTGCGGATTCCAGCCCAACTCGCGGACGGCCTTGGCGGGGTTGCCCAAGAGTTGCTCGACTTCGGTCGGCCGGAAATAACTTGGGTCGACGGCGACGAGCGTACGGCCCGTCTTTCGGTCGATGCCCTTCTCGTCGATGCCTGTGCCCTTCCATTCTAGCTCGATGCCGGCGCGGCGGAAAGCATGCGTGCAGAATTCGCGGACCGTATACATCTTACCCGTCGCGATGACGAAATCGTCGGGTTGCTTATGTTGCAGGATTAGCCACATGCATTGCACGAAGTCGGGCGCATAACCCCAGTCGCGTTGGGCCGAAAGATTACCGAGGAAGAGACAGTTCTGCAGCCCGTGTGTGATGTTGGCGACCGCCAGGCTGATTTTGCGCGTCACGAACGTTTCACCACGACGTTCGGACTCGTGATTGAACAGGATGCCGTTGCTGGCAAAGATACCGTAAGCTTCGCGATAATTCTTCGTGATCCAATAGGCATAGATTTTAGCGACGCCATACGGACTGCGGGGATAGAAAGGCGTCGTCTCGGATTGCGGCACCTCGACGACCTTACCGAAGAGTTCCGAAGTCGACGCCTGGTAGATCCTGACCTTCTTTTCCATCTTGAGGATGCGGACGGCTTCGAGCAGACGAAGCGTGCCGAGACCATCGGTATCGGCGGTGTATTCGGGGACTTCGAAGGAGACTTTGACGTGCGACATCGCGCCCAGATTATAAATTTCGTCGGGTTGGACCTCGCCGATGATCCGGATCAAGTTGGTGCTGTCCGTCAGATCGCCATAGTGCAGCTCGATTTTTTTGACGTGTATATCGCGGACCAAATCGACCATGTAGAGGTGCTCGATCCGTTCGGTGTTAAAGGATGACGAACGACGAATAATCCCGTGGACCTCATAACCCTTGGCGAGCAGGAATTCGGCAAGGTACGAACCGTCTTGGCCGGTGATACCCGTGATTAAAGCGCGTTTTTTCATGGTTTAATTTTTGTTATAAGTTGAAGTCAGGAGTTTTTTCCTTGGGCGATGATGCGGGAGCTACTGTCGATTTTGGCGCCAAGTCCCTCGATCAGCATGGCGCCGTGTTTTTTGAGGACGGTCATCTCGGGGATATTCCCAGAATTACGGTCGCCGCCTTTACAAAAAACGGCTTCGCAGCCCAGAGCCTTCGCTTCCGTGATGAGCTGATCCAGCGTCGCACAGACGGAGCCATCCGTATCGATGGCCAAAACAGCGCGATCCACGACGCGCAAGGCGGCCGTCACCGCAAAGCGGGTGTCCTGATCGATGAACGCCTTGCCTTTTTTAAGGGCTGCTTGGGCGTCGTTATTAACGATGACCCAAAGAACATCGCCCTGTGCCCGGGAGAGCTCAAGTAGTTCCAAGTGTCCTCGGTGCATCGGATCGAAATATCCGGAGGTGATGGCGATACGCATAGGCGGAGAGCGAGGATTAATTCTAAATTTCTAATCAGTCGTAATATGCCAGTTCGAGAAAGGTAACTGCTAATTTTGCGTGAGGCACGCAGGCTACCGCACGTGAAGGCGTTCGATGCCGGCACGGACAAAAGCATAAAATGTCTGCCGGGACGACCGGCGTAAAATCAGGCCTCGGGTGGAGGCGGAAGAAGTAGCGGGAAAAGTTCGAGCGCGCGATTATTCCAACGCTTAAGGCGGGAAAGACGCTCGAGGACCTCGGGTGGGGTTTTGTCGGACTGAACGCCGTCCAAGACCCTTTGCAGGGCGGGCGAAGCTTGCTCCAGGGCGGGCAGAACTTGGCTACGTAATAGTGAAACGAGCGAAGCAGCTAAAGATGGCGTGGGATGCCAGAGCTCGCGCCTCGAACCCTTTTCCTTAACCGACAAGATCATGCCCTGGTCGCGTAAGAATTTAAGTCCTTGACTGACAGAGCCTTTGCTCATTCCAAGCCTGCCTTGAATCTGGTCAAAATCGAGCGGTTTTAAAGAAATATAGAGTAAAGAATAGATTTCGGCCACGGAGCGCGGAACGCCCAAGATCCCGGCCATCCGGACAAAGAAATCGGCTAATTCGAGCTCGTGGGGTGCTAATGGCTCAAAAGAGGGGCGACTGGCGCGTCGTCCTGCATTCTTTTCGAAGGGGGGCTTCATCATTAATCCCTTTGTTTATAGGGATAATATGTATCTTCATTAATATTTGAACTTACGCAAGGGACAAATGTTAATAAGTCCCCGATACCGGCTCTATCCAGTTCGGGGGGCGATCGCTTTAAGACTTAAAATTGTCCACCGTGGCGTCCCCTTGGGGATTCGAACCCCAGTTACTTCGATGAAAACGAGGTGTCCTGGACCGGGCTAGACGAAGGGGACGCTCGGTGGAAATTGGGAACGTAGGAAGGGAACCCCTTGGGTCAAGATTTTTGAAATGCCTCTGATAAGGGGGGTATGCGCCCTATCGGGGGGCCAAAGATTTCGGCTAAAAACGGGCTTATCGTTTACGTTATAAACGCGAGCAAACTCCTTGGTCGCATCAACGACCGAATAAACTTCGGTCCTCGTAGGGGTTGGCGGACTTAGTGGCGCCGCGCTG
>DKND01000113.1 GCA_002470605.1 Opitutia bacterium UBA7397 | reverse complement strand
ACTGACCGTCGGTTTCGACGACGATACGGGAGCGCAAGTTATTCAGGACGAGGGTCTGGTGGGTTTCGGCTAAGCCGAGCTCCCAAGGCAGACCGGCGTGCTTAATCGAAGTCTGCGGAGAAGCGCCGGTTCCGCCGTCGAAACCGGAGATGAGGACGACGTCGGCGTGCGCTTTGGCGACGCCAGCGGCGATGGTGCCGACCCCGACTTCAGAAACGAGCTTAACGCTGACGCGGGCCGCCCGATTCGAGTTTTTCAAATCGTGAATCAGTTCGGACAAATCCTCGATGGAGTAGATGTCGTGGTGCGGGGGAGGGGAGATAAGACCGACGCCCGGGGTGGAGTGACGCACCTTGGCGATGGGCGGGTAGACCTTGCCGCCGGGAAGCTGACCGCCTTCGCCAGGCTTCGCGCCCTGGGCCATCTTGATCTGGAGTTCCTTGGCGTTGGTCAGGTAGAGGCTCGTGACGCCGAAACGGCCGGAAGCGACCTGCTTGATGGCGGAGTTCTTGGAGTCGCCTTGTTCGTTGGTCCAGGTGTAGCGCTCCGGATTTTCGCCGCCTTCGCCCGTGTTGGATTTACCGCCGAGACGGTTCATCGCAATCGCGAGAGCCTCGTGAGCCTCGGTCGAAATGGAGCCATAGCTCATCGCGCCGGTCTTGAAGCGTTTGAAGATATTTTCGAGGGACTCGACTTCTTCGATCGGGATGGCCTTTTGGGCTTTGAATTGAAGCAACCCGCGCAACGTGAAGATCTGCTGCATCTGGTCGTCGACCAGTCGGGTGTAGGTCTTAAAGGTGTCGTAGTTGTTCGTGCGGACGGCCTTTTGGAGCGAGTGGATAACCTGCGGACTGAAAAGGTGGCCTTCGCCTTCGTTGCGCCATTGGTAATCGCCGCCGACTTCCAGAGTCGCCGCATGTTCCATGCTTTGAGGGAAGGCGCGGCCGTGGCGTTCCAAGGCTTCTTCAGCGATGGCGTTCAGGTCGGCGCCTTCGATGCGGGTCGCCGTACCGGTGAAGTATTTATCAACGACTTTCTGTTGCAGACCGACGCATTCGAAGATCTGGGCGCCGAGGTAGCTCTGAATCGTCGAGATGCCAATCTTGGAGGCGACTTTAACGATACCCTTGGTCGCAGCCTTTACGTAATTCTTGCAAGCCGTGTAGTGGTCGACGCCGACCAGCAGACCTTGACGGATCATATCGTCGAGGGTTTCGAAGGCCAGGTAAGGATTGATACCGGCGCAACCGTAGCCGATTAGCGTACAGAAGTGGTGTACTTCGCGGGGTTCGCCGGATTCGAGAATCAGGCCGACCTTGGTACGCTTGCCTTCGCGGATCAGATAATGGTGCAGGCCAGAGACCGCGAGTAGGGGAGGGATGGCCGCGTTATTGCGATCAACTCCACGGTCGCTTAAGATGATAAGATTGATACCAGCGTCGATATGGAGACCGGCCTGACGGCAGACCTCGTCCATGGCGGCCTCGAGTCCTTTGGCGCCTTGTTTAGCGTCAAAGAGCGTCGGGATGGTGACCGAACGGAATTCACCTTGGGCGACGTGCCGGAGTTTGGCCAATTCTTCGTTGGTCAGGATTGGGGTCTGCAGTTCGATCAGGTGGCAACTCGATGGATTAGGATCCAACAAATTGCGTTCTGGGCCGATCGTCGTGACGGAGGAGGTGACGATTTCTTCGCGGATACAATCGATCGGCGGATTGGTGACCTGCGCGAAAAGCTGTTTGAAATAATCGTAGAGGAGCTTCGATTTATTCGACAGGACGGCGAGCGGGATGTCGGTACCCATCGAGCCCATGGCTTCGACGCCGTCTTTGGCCATCGGGACGAGCAGTTTGCGTTGGTCTTCGAAGGTGTAGCCAAAGGCTAACTGGCGTTGGACAACCGTGCCGTGCGCTTCGGAGGGGACCTTCGGGGCGTCGGCGATGTCCGCAAGTTTGATGAGCTTGTCGTCGAGCCATTGACGGTAGGGCTTTTCCGAAGCGATCTGCTGCTTGATTTCGTCATCGGCGACGATGCGGCCTTTTTCCATGTCGACCAGGAACATGCGACCAGGCTGCAGGCGACCCTTGCTCGCAATCCGTTCGGGCGGGATGGTTAAGACGCCGGCTTCCGAGGCCATGATGACGAGGTCATCTTTGGTCACGTAATAGCGGGAAGGACGGAGACCGTTGCGGTCGAGCGTGGCGCCGATCATCGTGCCGTCGGTAAAGACCACGGACGCGGGGCCATCCCAAGGCTCCATCAGGCAGGAATTGAATTCGTAGAAAGCCTTCTTCTCTTCGCTCATGGATTCGTGGCCATTCCAGGGCTCAGGAATCATCATCATCATCGCCTGAGGCAGCGAGCGGCCGCCCATGACGAGAAGCTCGAAGACGTTATCAAACATCGCCGAGTCGGAACCGTTGGGGTTCACGACCGGTTGGACTTTGGCGATATCCTTACCGAAGAGGGGGCTGGCCAGCAGAGGCTCGCGAGCCTTCATCCAGTTAACGTTGCCGCGCAGAGTGTTAATTTCTCCGTTATGGGCGATGTAGTGGTAGGGGTGAGAGCGTTCCCAGCTGGGGAAAGTGTTGGTCGAGAAGCGGGAGTGGACGAGGGCAAGCGCCGTATCCATCGAAGCATCGCCGAGGTCAGGGAAATATTGGCCGACCTGTTCGGGCATCAGCATGCCTTTGTAGATGATCGTCCGGCAGGAGAGACTGCAGGCGTAGTAGAAGTTGTCTTGGCCGGAAGCGCGCAGACGGGTGTGGGCTTGTTTGCTGACGATGAATAATTTGCGTTCAAAGTCCTGATCGGTGGCGCAAGAGGCAGGGCGACCGATGAAAGCTTGGCGGACGCAGGGTTCGCTCTTGACGGCAGTCTGGCCGAGGGTGGTGTTACGGGTCGGGACGGTGCGCCAGCCGAGGAGGCTAAGGCCTTCGGCTTGCAGCAGCTCGACGAACACGCGTTCGCTTTCGGCGCGAATCTTGGCGTCTGGGGAGAAATAGAGCATGCCAACACCGTAGTGTCCGGCCTTTGGCAGGGTAGCGATGCCGGCGGCCGGGGCTACTTTGGTGAAGAAACCATGCGGGAGTTGGAGTAGGATGCCCGCGCCGTCGCCCGTGTTGGGCTCGCAGCCGCAGGCGCCTCGGTGGTCGAGGTTTACCAGAATGGTCAGCGCTTGCTGAATGATGTCGTGGGAACGTTTGCCCTTCATCTGGCAAACGAAGCCGACGCCACAGGCATCATGCTCGAACTGGGGGTCGTAGAGACCCTGTTTTTCGGGAAGTCCGGGATTCTTCATTTCTGGTGTATGGAAAAAGGCGTAGAAAGGTCCAGTCGGTGGGCGAGAGCCACCAGGGGCTGTTGAGGCAGCCGTATGGAGGTTAAATCTAGTGAACAATAATCCCCCCCTGTCAAAGGCAACTTATCGATAGCCGGAAGGGTTGTTTGGGCTGTTTCCGGACGCTGGGTTGGCGTCCCTGCGAGCGTCTGCTTCATTTTAATAAATATATGCCGATAAATAAGCCATTCGTGAGGTTTCTTGGACGGAATTTCGGTCGAGAACCGGTCAACTTAGTCCGTCTCCCTTGACTTTGTTTCCAGCCCGCTCGACTTACTTACGGCTATGAAAGCCGACAACGACCTTTACCGCCAATTGCGCGAGTTGCCGGCGGCCCAGCTCTGGAATGAAGAGGTGCCCAAGTTCAACCAGCTTTCGGCCAAGGAACGGAATCAGCAGGTGGCCCTCGTCCGTGCCGTCGGGGTCGTGTTCTCGACTTCGCGTAACCCCGAAATGAAGGCGGCCGTCAAAGCCTGGATGATCGGCCTGTTGCAGGACCCTTCCGAGAAAATCCGGCGGTATGCCACGGCGGCCATTCCCAAGTTAGGGGGCGATGAGGCCTCGGAACAGAAGCTGTTGGATATCTTACAGACGACCGAAGTGGAGCGGGAGAAGAAAAAGGTCGCGTCCGCTTTGGAGAAGATCGGCGGAGCGGCGACGCTCAAGGCGGTGGCGCAATCGGGAGAGAAATTGGTCAATGAACAGAAATTACGGGCGAGCGTGGCCCGCCAAGAAAATGCCGGATCGGTGAAAATGGATGCGATCCTGCCGAAGCAGGCAGGCTTGAAGTTGCACCTACGCTGCCGGATGGGCTTGGAGAATATCGTCGCGAACGAAGTACGCGAAGCCGAAGCCCAACGTGGTAAATTCCGGGTGGTCGAGGTGCGCGGTTGCTGTGTGGTCATCGAGCCCAAGGAGCCTTTTACTTTAGCCGAACTTTATAAGTTACGCTGTTTTGATACGGCCAGTTTCGTCTTGGGCTTGGTGCGCAATCCGGAGTCCGTCGCTGCCTTAGAGTCCTTGGCGAAATTGGTGGCCGCGCCTTTGACGGAAAAACTGATGAGTGGGCTGACCGATGGCGCCTTGCGTTATCGGCTGAGCATGTTGGCCGAGGGTAATCATGACGTCGCGGTCGAGAAGGTCACGACCTTGGCCTATCAGCTGAACCCCAAGCTTTTGAATGACGCCCGCGAGGCCCCGTGGTCCATCGACGTGCTGTTTAATGAAATTAGCGCCTCGGTGGAATTGCGCCCGAAGATCAGCCCGAACCCTCGATTATATTATCGAACGGATGTCATTAATGCCGCTTCGCATCCGCCGCTCGCGGCGTGTCT
>DKND01000133.1:47927-48464 GCA_002470605.1 Opitutia bacterium UBA7397 | reverse complement strand
CGAGGGGACATGCTGGCACGGGCATCTGGAGTTCAGGAATCGGACGTTCGGCCATCGGGAGCTGGCACCCGGCTTCCGGCGCCTGAAGGCTGAAGGGCTGACACCCGAAAGGCTGACCACTGAGGCCGTCACCCGTCACCTGGAATGAATCATGACCGCAGCATTCATCCCGGTCTCCGGTTTCCCTTTGAGTGGGTGAATCGTTTCGGGTGGCAGGTGGCGGCGAGATGCATCGGGTAGGGTTGAGCGCCCTCGCTTAACCGCGGCTGATCAAGGGTGATCAGCCCTACCCGAGACCAGGGACCTGAAATTAATCCTGCCACCCGTAACCCGGGGCTGCCACCTGCCACCTGAGAATGAGTGCCTTACAGCGGATGCGATGTCATCGCATCCCTACCAGATGCGGGGTTGTAAGGGGCGGGGCGGAAGGCAGGATTTAGAGCATACCCCATTTCCCATGCGTTCCTATGTCTGTTTCTTAGTGTTGTCCGTGTCGTTGGGCTCGAATCTCTCGGCGGCGGCCTTGAAGGCCGGGGC
>DKND01000133.1:47601-47798 GCA_002470605.1 Opitutia bacterium UBA7397 | reverse complement strand
ACGGGCATTCCCGTGGAGAATATGTTGGTCTCTGCCACGCATACGCACACCGGTGTGAGCGCGGCCGATGAGTTCGTGACAGAGGTGCCGGACGGGCCGAAGTTGTCCGACCGTCAAAGCAAGGCGAACGTCTATCGGAAGATCATGCTGGACGGGCTTGCGCAGGCTATCATCAAGGCGCACGCGCAGTTGCGGCC
>DKND01000133.1:46673-47513 GCA_002470605.1 Opitutia bacterium UBA7397 | reverse complement strand
CCAAGCGGAAGCCCTTGGCCTTATTTGCCAATTATTCTCTGCATTACGTCGGTGGAGCGCCGCACGGCCAAGTTTCAGCTGATTATTACGGCGAGTTCGCGCGCGTGCTACCTTCGCGGCTCCGGGCGGGCGACGATTTCGTCGCCGCGATGTCGAACGGCACCTCGGGAGATATTAATAACATCCCTTTTGGGGTGACTCGTCCGCCCCGTGAGCCGTTCGAGCAAATCCGGTTGGTGGCCAGTGAGGCCGCCGACGCCACCTGGAAGGCCTATCAAGCGATCGGCAAGCATCAGGGTGACGTCGCACTGGGTATGCGGCAGCGCATCTTGACGCTCAAGTATCGCAAACCGACACCGGAGCAGGTCATGAACGCAAAGGCTATCTTGGCGATCAAGGATAAGGCGGCGATTGCACGTTTACCTGCTTTGGCCAAGAACTATGCGGGTTCGACCCTTACGGCGGCGGAGCGGCCTGAGGAGACCATCGATGTCATCATTCAGGCCATCAAGGTAGGAGAGGTCGTCATCTGCGCGATCCCCTTTGAGACCTTCGCTGAGACTGGGTTGGAACTTAAGCAAAAAAGTACCTTTAAGCAGACCATCGTGGTAGGTCTCGGCAACGGGCGGCACGGTTATCTGCCGACGCCGGCGCAGCATGAGCTGGGCGGTTATGAGACTTGGTTGGGTACCAATGTCGTCCAGAAAGATGCGTCGGAAATTATCGTGAAGAATCTGATCGAGATGATGGGGGAACTCCGCTGACGCGGCGCGGCGTAACCGCCGCGAGGGGCGCGCGGCTTAACCGCCGCGAGGGGCGCGCGGCGTAACCGCCGCGAGG
>DKND01000133.1:40533-46662 GCA_002470605.1 Opitutia bacterium UBA7397 | reverse complement strand
GCAGCATAGGGAGACCGGATGACCGGGCCGGTCATCCCTACCAAAGACCGCAGCATTTATTCCGGTTTCCCTTTGAGTGCTTACCAACCTGCAACCTGCCACCCCGGGCTACCACCTGCCACCTGAGAATGAGTGCCTTACAGCGGATGCGATGTCATCGCATCCATCCCTGAGAGCCAGACGATGAGGCTTCATCTTTGATAAATATTTTTGGGCTTAATTTAATTTTAAGGCGCTTAGGGATTTTACCCTAATGCGAAACTTACCTTTGCGAGCAGGGTTTAATATTTAGAATATATCTCCATGAACTATTCATCACTGGTTCCCGTGTTGAAAATTGTTTTAATCACGACTTTGGCCTTGATCGAATGCGCACATGCGTGGGGTCGGAAAGATGAACGCGAACATCGCGCCGGAAGCCTGACGAGCTGGAGTAGTAGTCATGATCGTCACCGCGAGCTTTCAACGCACGAAGGGGTGCGGGTAATCATTTCGGGCCGCGTGTATGGCGCTTCCCTTATGGTGAGTAAGGGGTGAGGGTGGGCTCCTGGCGTGGGATGCCGTAAGGTTGAGATTGAAGTGGCAGGTCAGTCGGCTATCAAAAAGGGATGAAATATAACCCCGGTAGTTGGTGCCTGGCGCTTCTGATGTCAGGGGTCGCGTTGATGGCGGAAGAGCCTCGCCGGGTCTTGTTCATCGGTAATAGTTACACGGGCGTAAATAAATTGCCTGATATCTTTACCGAAATCGTCAAAAGCTCTGGACGTAAGGTCCCGGTCGTGAAGTCGGCGACCCCGGGAGGCCAGACGCTGAGGCAGCAGCTGACGCAAGAGCCCAGCTTGGCGCTCATGGCGGAGGGTAATTGGGATATTGTCGTTTTACAGGGGCAGAGCGAAGAGCCCGCCTTGTCGGAAAAAGATATGAAATCTCGGGATCATTTCGTGAAAAGCGCAGCGGAACTTTGCAAGCTGGTCAGGGAAAAAAGTCCGAAGGCTAAGATCTACTTTTATGAGACCTGGGCACGGCATGCGGATTATTGGACGAATGAAAAGACCGCCAAGGATGCGGGCGCGGTAGGCGCTAATCCCAAAGATATGCAGGCGCGGCTGCGTAAATGGTATGGCCAGGTCGCAAAGGACAATAAAGCCACGGTCGTACCCGTGGGGGATGCTTGGGAATTGAACTATAGCTCAGCTAAGCCAATCCGCTTGCATCGCTCCGACAATTCACATCCGGAATTCAACGGCAGCTATTTGGCTGGGTTGGTTTTTTACGGCACCCTTTACGGCGTCAAAGAACCCAAGGTCGAATGGCACGAAAAACTGCCTGACGAAGAAGTTAAGCAGTTAAGAGCGTACGCGGCCAAGGTCCTGAAGTGACCGGTTGGGCTTGCTCCGCCTTCAGCGGATGGACGTCAGAAGGGTTTCGAGTTCCCGGCCATAGCGGACGTACGAATCGAAGCGGACTTGCGGCGAAGCTTGGGCGGCATCGGCACCGAGGTGGACGATATTAGCGACGTGAGGCTCGATGGTGATGCCGGCGGTATAGCCCGTGCGGATGAGGTCCGTCAGCACCTCGCGCAGCTTGGCTTCGCCTTGGCCGGGGTAGGTGAAGTCGTTTGATTTTTCGCCCTTGGGATGGTAGCGGCAGTCCTTCACGTGGACGTAGGCGATCCAAGGACGAATCGTACGATAGAACTCGAGTGTGTCTTGGCCGTAAGAGACCGTGTTGCCGATATCGAAGAGGTAGCGGACGTGAGGATGGTTCAGGCTTTCCATGAAAGCCTTGGCATTGGCGGCGCTATGTCCGCCCCAACCTTCGCAATTTTCGTGCAACAGCGTGATGCCGCCGTCGGCCGCCATCTGGGCCATGATCCGGTAGCGACGAAGACCTTCCTCGCGCCATTGATCATCGGAAACGTCGCCCCGGACCCAGCTCATCGTCCGGACAAATTTCGTCCGGGCACGTTGCATGCGTGGAATGAGCACGCGGAGGTCGGCGAGATCGATATCGAAGTCGCCGGTGATCGGACGAGCCCAATTGCCGATGGCTGAGCCGAAAGATGAGACGGTAAGACCAGCGGCCTCGATCTTATCCATTGCTCGGGAGAAATCTTCATCAGAAGTGGCGGGGCCGCAGACCTGTTTGCCCTTAAGCAGACGCAATTCGATGGCCGGCCAGCCCAGGGTCTTTTGGGCGATAATCTGGCCGTCGATATCATCGGCCGCTTCGTCGGCTAAGCCAGAGAGCGCGAAAGGAAAGTGAGACATAGAGGAGGAAAGTAAGGGAATAAGGGTCGGGTAAAGTTCGTCCATCTATCATTTTAGTAACCACAGCGTGGCGGCGGCCTTGGAGTCGGTGGCGCCCGTATGAAGGGTCGCGGAGGGGAAGAGGGCTTGGTCGGTTTCGCCGGCGACCCAGAGAGGGTGGGTAGCGCTTACGCATAATAGCCCAGGGACATCGAGGTATTTGGAGCCACCAGGGAGGAACATCGGGTCGCGATAATCCAACAGCTGACTGAAGCGGAAGCTACCGGTATCGATGGCCGCGCGGTGGATGGCGGAGCCGGCGACGGCGCGAGCAGCGGCGGCGATAGGGCCGAGGCGACCGAAGCCAGCCAGAGAGACGTGCTTCACGGGGGGCTGGGAGGAATCGCGCGGGGAAAGCAGATAGCTGGCGATTGAGAGAATATCATGCGTGCGTTGGGCGAAGAGCGCATGATTATAACCGAACGTATAAGCGGGCACTTCGCGAGGGCCAGGTACGATGCGGGTTTGTTTCAGTGTCTTGTCATCTTGAAGAAATAGATCCGTCGTGATGATACCGATGCCGCGCTCGATGAGCGATTCGATCTCAGGACGGAGCGAACCGTCGGCGAGGCGGGCGGCGCCTTTGCCGGAATCGTCGAGCCAGATGATGACTTCGCCTGTGGAGTTGGTAGGTTGGAGCCAATCGATGGTGATTTCTTCGCCATAGGATTGATTGACGAGCGTCCCTTGCGTGCGGAAGTGGGAATCGCGCCACTGCGTGCTGGCGTTAGGGAATTCGACCTTACCTGCTTGGGCGAAAGAGCGACCGATGAGGGCTTCGATGGCGGGGCGCAGCATGTGCTCGCGGCCTTCGGCGGACTTCGCCGCCGCGAGCAGTTGGGCTTGGGCGTCGGACTTCAGCCATTGGAGCAGGTGGCGTTCGAATTCCGGATCACCGGCTTTCGGCGCGGGGTGGGCGGAATCCCAGACCGTCAATTTTTCTTTGGGCAGCGGGGCGTAATCGCGCTCGATGACCGGTTCCGGTTGGCCGAGTTTGAAGTGCTTATTAAGCACGGCGTAGAAGCCCATGCGGGTGACTGCGTTATAGTTGTGGGGAAAATGTTCGCCGCGTTGGAGGGTGACGAAAGATTTTTTACCGTAGAGTTGGTAAAGCGCTTGCAGGTCGGGAAATCCTTTGGTCGCCATTTCTTTCGTCCAGTCATTGGCCGTGTTCATGCCTTGGGGCTTGGGGGCGAAGAGCGCGGCGATTTCTACGTTACCGGAGTTAACGCGGAGGAGCGTGGCGTTCTCGCAGGAGCAGCCGCCTTGCATGCCGGTACTGACCATCACCACCGGGTAGGAGAGGGCGAGGCGAGGGTCGGCCGCTGCTAGCAGCATCGTCTGCGTGCCGCCGCCGCTGGAACCCGTCACCGCGAGACGAGCGGGATCGACTTCGGGGAGCGTTAGTAGGAAATCGACGCTTCGGACCAGGTTGAGCGTCTGCAGACCCATCACGCTTTGCAGATTGGCTTCGGCTTGCGTGCTATAGAGGCCCCATTGCTCCACCGTGTTCATTTCCGGGCGTTGCTTGGCGAACTTATGAATGATGGCGGGAGAGAATTGGATGGAGTCGGAATCGCTGAGCGCGTCGATTTGCCAGACGATGCAACCCATGCGGGCGAGCTGGACGCACATCGATTGAAAGCGAGATTGGCCACCTTGTTCGAAACGTTCCTGACCCGAGGCGATTTCTTCACGGACAAATTTTTCCGGTTGGATGAGGAAGCGGGCGTCGGTCCAATGCCCGTGCGGAAAAATCACGGCGGGAATGCGGCCGTTGATGTTTTTCGGTCGATAGAGGTTTCCGGTCGCGAAAAAGCCCGGAGCGCTTTCGAAATAGACTTTTTCCACCGTGTAATCGCCTTGATCGATCTTACCGTGGATCACAGTGTTCAGTGGCGTCTTGGTCGGCATGGGCCAGAGCCCTTGGGAGACGAGCAATTGCCGGCGGACGAAGTCGCGGCGCGGTTCCCATTCCTGGGTGGATTTCGGGGCGGCGAAGGGGAAATAACTGTTGAGGCTTTTCAGCGGAGCCAGGCGGGCATCTTCGGCTTGGGCGAGGTTCAGGAGGCTGAAGACTGCGAGGGCGAGCGTGGGGAGGCGCATGGTAGAGCGTGAATATGGGCCAGCCCTGCGGAATGGGAAATCAAAAGCCAGTCACGCCGACTTTGTCTCGTTACGGCCGATAACGAGCGAATTTAAGATGATTACGGATGGGTGGTCTGCGTATTCTTAGGGCTTGGCAACCTGTGGGCAAATCTCGTGTCCTATGGGCATGCTACCCCGTCTCGCTGCCCTCGTGCTTTGCTGCTCTGCGCTCGTTTCCGCCGGAGAACTGAAGCTAATCGCCCTTTTCTCCGATCATGCTGTCCTGCAGGCCGGTGATGCCGCCGTCTTCGGTAAGGCGCACCCCGGTGCGAAGGTGAACGTTAAGCTAGGTTCCGTCGAAGCGTCGGCCACCGCCGGTAACGATGGCAAGTGGAGCGCCACCCTCGCCGGACTCAAGCCGACCGAACAGGGCAAAGATCTCGTCGTCAGCTCTGGCGAAGAAGTCTTCACCGCGCACGACGTCATCATCGGTGAAGTCTGGATCGGCTCTGGCCAGTCGAACATGCAGTGGACCGTAAGTAATACCTCCACCGTCGTCGAAGCGAAGTCCCGCCCGGCCGACGCCGGCCTGCGCGTCTTTACCGTCGCCCGTACGCCGAAGGCCGAGCCAGCTGATGATGTGCAGGGCTCTTGGGTGCTATCCGCCCCCGACACCGTCGAGTCTTTCACCGCTACTGGTTTCTATTTCGGTCGCGAACTCCGCGCGAACATCAAGCAGCCCGTCGGCATCATCCACACTTCCATCGGTGGCACCCGCGCCGAGGCTTGGGGTCCGAAGGGCATGTATGCCGGCGACGCGGACGCCAAGGATTTCGACGCGAATGAATCCTCCGCCATCAAGGCACGCGCCGTCGCCTTGGAGAAATTGACGGCCAAGATCGCCGTCGAGAAAGATAAGCCCGCCCTCGCTAAACTGAATAAGGCTGCCGCCAGTCTTGCTCCCGTCTGGTCCAACGGTCCCCACATGAACTGGAACGGCATGGTCGCGCCGCTGGTTGGCTATTCCGTGCGCGGCGCCATCTGGTATCAGGGTGAATCCAACGCCGGCCAGCCTGAGGCCTACAAGTGGGTCCTCGGTTCTATGATCAAGTCATGGCACAAGGCCTGGGGTAAGGAATTTCCCTTTATCATCGTCCAGCTCCCTCGTTTCCATGCCCGTCATCCGGAGTTGGCGGTCGATGATGCCAGCTGGACGAAGATCCGCGAATCTATGGAGTGGATCGCCGACAACGTCCCGGGAGCCATGCAGAGCGTCAACATCGATCTCGGTGAAGAGTTGAACATCCACCCTAAGGACAAGCTGCCCATCGGCGAGCGACTTGCCGCCGTCGCATTGCAGCGCGTTTACAAGACCCGCTCGGACGGCGAAGCTCCTCGCGTGACCAAGGCCGAGCGCAAGGGTGACGTCTGGGTGCTCACCTACGATCGTCCGGTGCTTCTCAAGGGCGAAGGCAAGGGCTTCGGTCTGCTCGCCGGTGACGGCAAGTGGGCCTTCGCTCAGGCCAAGGCCGAAGGCGTCCAAGTCACCGTCAGCGCGGCCGGCGTCAAGGAGCCCAAGGAGGTCCGTTATGCTTGGGCCGATTTCCCGGAAGTTTGCGTCTTCTCTGCGGGCAAGGACGGCCTCCCGGCTGGGCCTTATCGCTCCAGCAAGTAAGGCGACTTACTTAAGAGGAATATAGCAGACGTTACTGGTCAGCATCATCATCACGAA
>DKND01000133.1:35606-40383 GCA_002470605.1 Opitutia bacterium UBA7397 | reverse complement strand
TTCACGGCGTGTGCCTCCATTTACGCGGAGCGAATTGGCGAAATAGAAGACGAAGAACAGCGGAATGTATTCTAGCGCGACGATGAGCATCTTGGACGGGAAGGCCGTCGAGGCGGCGACGAAGAGGCAGCGGAAATCAGCATGAAATAAGGAATAGCACGTAAAGAGGAGCGCGTAGAAGCATCCGACGACGGTGAAGGCGAGTAGGGCGGTGAGGCCGGCGGCCTGGGCGGTGATTTTCAGTCCCCACATGGCGGGTGTGACGCCGTGGTGGCGGCCATAGAGGCGGTAGGCGCCCCAGAATAAAGTCAGCGCGATTGTGCCGTTGGCCAGTGCCCAGAGCAGCAGGGCGTTATTGATTCGTTGCGGGAACCACCAGGTTTGCTTCACCGAACTCGCTTCGGGGAAGACCGTGAGCGTCGCCTTGGCGAGCGGCATGAACAGGCCCGCAGCCACCAAGGCACCGAAGAAGAACAAGCACCACGCGAGCTTGCGGCCTGCGGGGGTGGGCGCAGGGAGGGCGGGAGGCGTTGGTTGGCGGACCGACGCAAAGAACGGCAGACGTAGGAGCAAGGCGGCGCAAGGAATCACGAAGAGCAGGCCGCCGACGAGGCTCATCGCGGTGGCGGCTTCGCGGAATTTCCAGCGTTGGTCTACGGCCGGCAACGGCGACGGTGCGTGCAGGGTGCGGTCAAAGAAATCCAAGACATTCGCGACGAAGCGATCGTCGTAGGGGAGTAACGGGTGGATGCCAGGAGTGTTATGGACGATGCGATACGTGCGGGCGTCGGCGTCTCCGTAAGCGCGCCCTATTTCGATCGTCTTCAGCTTACTCTCGGCGGGTCGTGCGGAGTTGACGAGCGCCAGCGATTCCGCCGCCGTGCGCATGTCGGCGCTGCCGGCGACGTTACGGAACGCGCCTTCATCGGAGCGGGCGTAATCCATGCCCACGTTGGCGTCGAGCGGGGCAAAGACCTCTTCGTTCATCGTTAGCACGTAGCCGCCAACGAAAATGGACGTGAGCAGATTTTCGCGTCGTGCGGTGGCGATCTCGTTATCTGTCACCGTGCGGCCTTTCTCCGAATCGAGGCGCGTCGCGCGGCGGAGGGCCGTAGCCTGGCGGGAGCCGAATTGGGAAGCCGTCTGCAGGACCGCATTGCCGCCGGCGGAGTAGCCGAAGGCGCCGACGCGGGTACGGTCAATGAAATCGGGTCCGGTCTTGCCGTGGACGTATTCGGCCATGGCGACGAGTCCGTAGCCTTCCTTGGTTGCTGAACGACGCTCCATCGTCGCGCTGGAGGCACCTTGATTATAAGGGTCGATCGTGATCACCACGAAGCCGCGACGGGCCAGCTCCATGGAGAAGGAGGCCATGGTCTCCTTGCTGCGTTCGAAGCCAGGGCAGATCAGCACCGCCGGGGCGGGGTGTTCACGCGTGGCGGCGACTGGACGAAAGAGATCCGCCGTGACCCACTGGCCATTGACAGTGTCGAGGCGCAAGCCCGTGACTTCGACGCGTCCGCCGTCGCTCTGGAGCAGATGACAGGCCAGACCCCCGCCGAAGATCATCAGCAGGGACAGAAGCAACAGGCGCCAGAGGGAGGGGTTCGGGGTCACGGGGGTCACATCCTGCAGATGAGCAGTTCGCGTTCGTAGATGAGTTCCTTGGGGAGGCGGTCGTGAAGGTCGAGGAAAAGTTCTTCATGCGCCATCACCTCGGCGCGCCAAGCCGTGCGGTCGAAAGCCTGCAGCTCTTCGAATTTTTCGCGAGAAAAGTCGAGCCCCGTCCAATCAATGTCTTCGTAGCGGGGCATCCAACCGATCGGAGTTTCGCGTGCCAGCGCACGCACGCGGGCGCGGGCGACGATCCATTTGAGGATGCGCATATTGTCGCTGAAGCCGGGCCAAATGAATTTTCCATCGGCGTCTTTGCGGAACCAGTTGACGTGGAAGATGCGTGGGGTCTCGGAGATTTTTTTCTGCATCGAGATCCAGTGGCGGAAGTAATCACCCATGTGGTAGCCGCAGAAGGGTAGCATTGCCATCGGGTCGCGGCGTACCTTGCCGATCGTCCCGGCGGCGGCCGCGGTCATCTCGCTGCCCATCGTGGCGCCGATGTAGACGCCCGAGCTCCAGTTGAAGGCTTGATAGACGAGCGGGATGGTCGTGGCGCGGCGACCACCGAAAATGATGGCGCTGATCGGGACGCCCGTGGGACTTTCCCAATCCGGGTCGATCGTCGGACATTGCGAGGCCGGAGCGGTGAAGCGGGAATTCGGATGTGCGGCCTTGGCGCCCGTAGCTTTGGCGATTGCTGGCGTCCACGGTTGCCCTTGCCAATCGGTGAGATGGGGCGGAGGCGTTTCGGTCATCCCTTCCCACCAGACGCCCCCTTCGGGAGTCAGGGCGACATTGGTAAAGATCGTATTACGCGCAAGCGTCGCCATCGCGTTCGGGTTGGTCGATTTCGACGTTCCGGGGGCGACGCCGAAGAAGCCCGCTTCGGGATTGATCGCATGCAAACGGCCATCGGCGCTGGGTTTGATCCAGGCGATATCATCGCCGAGTGTCGTCACCTTCCAACCTTGGGCTTGAACGGAAGGCGGCGGGACCAGCATGGCGAAATTCGTCTTACCGCAGGCGCTCGGGAAAGCCGCGGCCACGTAGGTCTTCTCCCCTTGGGGGTCTTCGACGCCGAGGATGAGCATGTGCTCGGCCATCCAACCATCGTCGCGGGCCATGTTGGAGGCGATGCGGAGGGCGAAGCATTTCTTGCCTAGCAGCGCGTTGCCACCGTAGCCGGAACCAAAACTCCAGATTTCGCGAGACTCCGGGAAATGGACGATATATTTTTCCTTATTACAGGGCCAGGCCACATCCTTCTGTCCTTTGCGCAGCGGAGCACCAACGGAGTGGAGGCACGGCACCACGCGTTGCTGACCGCGATCGATCTCAGCGTAAACCGGGAGGCCGATCCGGGCCATGATGCGCATATTGATGACCACATAAGGAGAGTCGGTCAGCTCGACGCCCAATTGCGCCATCGGCGAGCCGACGGGACCCATGCTGAAAGGCAGGACGTACATCGTGCGGCCGGCCATGCAGCCAGTGAAAAGCCCGCGTAGCTTGCGGCGCATCTCAAAAGGGTTTTCCCAGTTGTTGTTGGGGCCGGCGGCTTCCCGGGATTGGGAGCAGATGAACGTGCGATCTTCGACGCGGGCGACATCCGAAGCGTCGGAGCGGGCGTAGAAGCATCCGGGCCAGAGCTTTTCGTTAAGCTTCGTGAGAGTACCGTGTTCGACCATCTGGGCGCATAATTGGTCATATTCCGCTTGGCTGCCATCGACCCAGTGGATTTGCGCAGGCTGGCAAAGGTCGGCCATTTTTTCGACCCACCGGAGCAGGTTGCGATTTTGGCTGAGAGGCTCGTTGGATTTACGTTTCTTTTTCATGATACAGGGAGATATTCGGCTCCTTAGACGTCGCGTCTATCAAAGATATAATCCTCTTCGTATCTCGTTGATGCCCACTTTATGCCTTTATTAAGTCATAAATATAATCGGGCGTCTTTGGGCGGTTTGCGTGGAGGCGTTGGACCGTTTGGGCTGTTATTCTTCAAGAACTAAGGCCCGATGGGTAAACCCAAGTGAGACATTAACTTTGCTAATAGGACGAACTTCGGACGAGTCGAACAGCTGATTTAACGCCTTTTTGTTAGTAAATAAGCAGAAAAAGACGGAGGGTTGACTGGGCTGGGCAAGAGGAAAGCATGGCCGAATGCGCTTAACCCCGATTCTCTTTGCCTGCCTCTCCCTGGTAGCGCCCCTTTGGGCGTCGGAGGAGGCGGCACCCCCGGCTGGACTTAAAGTCTTAAGTGCCGGACACAGTTTCCACGTCTGGATGCCGCCTTTGGTGGAGGAGATGGCCAAGGCCGCGAAGATCGAGGGACATAAGCAGCTGGCGATTTCGTCGATTGGCGGTTCTCAGGTCATCCAGCATTGGAATCTGCCGGAAGGGAAGAACAAGGCTAAGCCGATCTTGGAGGCCGGTACCGCGGAGCTCTTCACCATGGCGCCGACTTTCCTGCCGGATGATGGCATCGAGAATTTCGTCAAACTTGGTTTGGCGCATAATCCCAAGATCCGATTCACCCTGCAGCAGAATTGGGTGCCGTTCGACGATGCCGAACTCTGGCTCAAAAGGATCAAGACTATCGCGGTCGACAGGGACACCAAGACCTTGGCGGAACTCAAGAAGATCAATGAACCTTATTTCAAATTATTCGAAGATCACATCGGCGAATTAAATAAGAAAATACCCGAGGCGAAGATCGTCATCGTACCCTGTGGTGTGGCCGTGTTGGCCTTACGCGACCTGGTCATCAAAGGCGAGGTGCCGGGCGTGGCCAAGCAGAGCGAACTTTTCACCGACGCGTTGGGTCATCCGCAGGTTCAGATTCGGATTTTGGCGGCCTATTGCCATTTTGCCGTCATCTATAAGCGCAACCCAAAGGGGCTGCCCGTGCCGGCCAGCTTGGCGAAACAACCTGAGGCTGAAAAACTGAACCGTATCTTGCAGGATATCGCTTGGAAGGCGGTGACCGAGTATCCCATGAGCGGCGTGAGTAAGTAAGGTCTACGGAGCTGTCTGAAATTCGCCAAAATGAATCGGTAGTTCCTGCGGACTTGCAAGGTTTGCGTCCTCCTAGGACATTTTCGGCCAAGATGCCGCGTGCCGTTTGCCTGACCAATGTCGCCCATGAAGGCCCCGGCATGTT
>DKND01000133.1:34534-35583 GCA_002470605.1 Opitutia bacterium UBA7397 | reverse complement strand
CCGGAAAATCTCGGGGCAAAAGATATTCTTATCGTCATGGGTGGGCCGATGGGAGTCGCTGATATCGGGAAAGCAGAGTTTCCGTGGCTCGCACCCGTCGTGGAATTATTACGCTCGCGACTAGCTAAGGACTGGCCTTGCGTCGGAGTTTGTCTCGGCATGCAGCTCATCGCGCATGCGGCCGGAGCGAAGGTGAGCCCGATGATCGATGCGGATGGACGTCGGCTCCGCGAGGTCGGCTGGGGGCGGCTGGATTTCGTCGGCACGGATAAGATCACCTGCGGTCTGCCCGCTAGCATCGAGGTTTTGCATTGGCATGGTGATGCCTGCGAACTTCCGCGCGGCGCCAGCCTGCTTGCTTCGACCAAGATCTGCCCCGTGCAAATATTCCAGCTCGGCCGGTCTTTTGGGATGCAGTTTCATCCAGAGATTGACGGCCCCACGGCCTGCCTGTGGGCGGAGGCGGATGCTGAGTTCGTCCAGGCGGCCAATGGGCCCGAGGGTGTGGCTCATCTGCAGGCAGCTTCGGTTGAGGCGACTCGGCGCACTTATGCGCATCGTCGCCGGCTGCTTTCGCAGGCTTTGGTGGCAGTGACGGCTTGAAGGTTCTTAGTGGGCTGGTATGCATCGGTGTATACCTCCATGAAGAACCTGTTCGCTTTGCTGAGTCTCGCTTTCGCCTTGGTCGCCGCGGAGCCGCCGAAAGGGGAGCCGACGAACGCCAAGGAAGCAGCGGCGAAAAAGGCCGCGCAGGATACCTTGGTCGATACCCGTTATCAGACGTGGGTTGATAAACTTTCGTCGGAAGAGCAGGCATGGGAGAAAGTGCTGCAGCAACAGCTCGGCAGTTTCTACCTCCCGCTGCATAAGCGGGATAAAATCGCCGGGAAATCGAATGCTTGGGACTTCGTGAAGGATGACCCGAAACTTCCACGTATCCTGCTTATAGGTGATTCGGTTTCGCGGGGGTATACGCAGCCCGTGCGAGCTGTCTTAGCTGGCAAAGCGAATGTCCATCGGGCGCCAGCGAATTGCGGAGCGACCACCTC
>DKND01000133.1:29240-34478 GCA_002470605.1 Opitutia bacterium UBA7397 | reverse complement strand
ACCCCGGCGGCGGATTATGCCAAACGCTTGGAGGAGATCGTCGAACGGCTTCAAAAAACCGGAGCTAAAGTTATCTGGGCGAGCACCACGCCGATCCCGGATAATCCAGCCCAGAAGCAGACGGCGGCTTCGATTGTGGATAAGAATAAAATCGCGGCCGAGATTATGTCGAAGTACGGCATACCCACGGATGACCTGTTTGCCGCTATCACGCCGCACCTCGCCAAGCTCCAGAATCCGAACGACGTTCACTTCAAAGGTGAAGGCTACGATTTCCTTGGGGCTAAGGTCAGTGAAGCCATTCTGGTTCAAATCAAATAATTCGATGTCAGCCGAACTCATCCATATCGCCCGGGCCGGCGTTGAAATCGGTGCCTGGGCCTTGGATGAGGTCCGGGCCAAGATGGCTTCGGGCGAATTGCTACCGTCCGATAATTATTGGAAACCTGGGATGGCAGCTTGGCTGACCTTAGCCGTCCTGCCTGACTCCGTTCGAGTCCTCCCGTTTCCGCGTCCCGCCGAAAAGGGGGCCAATCTTTTGGACGGCATGTTGGGGCGGCAGAGTTATCAGGCCGGACTTCTGGCAGTCTGGGATAAACTTTCGAAGATGCCGGCGCAGTGCCTGATTTCGGACGATGACTGGCTGGCGCTGGGCGAGAAGCTCGGCTATGATGTGCGTAAACGTTGTCGGGATGACCTCATCAAGTGGTATCGCCAGGCCTTTGAGTCCTACCTTTCCGACCGTTACTTCGACCCGCTTGAAAAGGCCGATCTCGGCAGCCTTGCCCGCAGCTTCGGACTAGATGCGCCGGCGGCGGAAGCGATCCATGGAGAAGCCTTCGCCAGTTATTGCCGGATCGGCATGCTTACGGTTTTGTTGCGTGACATCCCTCCTCAGCAGAAGCGCGAGCAGATTGATCTGCTTGGCAAGGAGGTCCCCCTTTCAGACGTAAAGATTAAGGAGACCATGGGGGAAGCCTTCCGGTCTTATTTCGATCAACACTTAAAAACGTTAATGCAACAGGAAGATGGCGGCGAGGTGATGGATCCCGCGGCTTTTGCGGCCTTCATGGATGTGATCAAGCAGATGGACATCAATCTTCACCTTGACGAGGAATCCCAGACCCGGATCGAAAGCGCGCAGCGACTATGGGCCCTTTGCCGTACCCCCCTGCGGGAGGTTTCTTGCGAATTAGACCTAGGGAACGAAGGTTGTTTCTTCACGCAGCAGGTTGAGCTCGGCCTCAATCGGCGGGTGACTACACGTCGCAGTTACGGCGGATTCGGTACCAGCATCAAGATTTGGGGACCCTTGCGTTATCGAGCGGGTTCCTATGATGTCGAGCGCCAGACCGAACAGCGTCTCGAGAAGATCGATACTGGCACCCTCGTGTTCACGTCCAAGCGCGTCATCTTCACTGGTAGTATCAAGAGCTTTAACTTCAAACTCACCAAGGTCCTGGATGTGACCGTCTATACGGATGCCATCGAGATCGACCGGGATACCGGCGGAGACGTCATATTTTTCTTCTCGTCTGGTCAGGATGAAGCCGCCGTCATCCTGCGAAGGCTTGTCCGGCAGGCCAAAGATTAGGCCGGTTCGGTAGGGGTTTATCGCTATGACAGGGGTCAGCTTGACTCTTATATGAAGTATTATATAAGACTTAGATGCCCCGGAAACTTGGCGAAAAACCACCTTTAAAAGTCTATTACGACTCTACGTACGTCGTGAAAAGCACCCGGGAGACCGTGACCAAATCTCTGCTAGTCGCGAAGCTGATCGAAGCCGGTAAGGCGGGTAAGGTCGTATTAGAAGCCCCGAAACCGGCGAGTCGGAAAGAATTAAGCGTCATCCATGGCAAGGAATACCTGAAGACCGTCTTCGAAGATAAGAAAGGCTTCCTCGAAGTCGGTCCCTGGTCGGAGCCTTTATTGGCGAGCATCTTAGCGTCCACGGGTGGGATGCGCGATGCAGTCGCAGAAGCCTTGCTGACGGGTCGATCGGGCAGCCTTTCAAGCGGATTGCATCACGCCCGGAAGGATTCGGGGCAGGGCTTCTGCACCCTGAACGGATTGGCCTTGGCCGCTCAGGTCGCGTTAAAGAAAGTCAAAACCGTGGGCATATTGGATTTGGATGCCCATTTCGGCGGCGGTACCTTCGATATTTTGCAGGCGCATCCGCGGGTGCGCTTGGCTGATGTAAGCGTCGATTCGTATGATGCGTGGGAACTCGCCGATCCGAAGCGGCACCTCGCCACCTTGGTTACGAATCCGGAGCGTTACCTCGAGGAGACGGACAAAGCTTTGGCATTCCTGGAAGGTATCGACTTCCTGATTTATAACGCCGGCATGGATACGTACGAGAAAGCCGGCGGGCTCAAAGGCATCACGCGGGCCATCATCAAAGCGCGTGAATCGCGGGTCGTCGCTTGGGCCAAGGCGCGTCGAATACCGATGATCTTCGCCTTAGCCGGCGGTTATAAGTGGGGCGGATTGAGTCTGGAGCAGATTGCGGAATTGCATCTGGAGACCATCAAAGCCGTCGCGCAAGACTGAGCCGGCGGGCGCGATCAAGGCAGCGGAGGAACCTCGAGGGGCTTAAGCTGGAAATTCCCATCCGGCGTCGGAAGCACCAGGTACAGTGTGCAGGCTTGGGCTTGGGCGAGAGCAATCATCGCGGGCCAATGGGCTTCAGCGATGCCGGCGATCACGAAAATGGGGCCATCGGGACCAACCTCGATGGTTGTACCTTTGTGGGTGATATTGAAGTTATGACTAAACCACCGCCCCAGCTGGCGAGCGAGCATGCGCGTGTCGGATTTGCCGGGTTCGACCTTGGATTCGTCGACGATCGCCCAAAGGGGCAGGGCGAAAGTGTGTTCCAGGTCGCTCATCGGAAGCTGCGTTAAGACTTAAGCCTGCTTGATCAATTCGCGCGTCGCCGGAATATCCGAAATAATCTGTTCCGGATCGGGACCCACGCCGATGTAGCGGAGGTTGGGCAAAGTGGCGAGTTCGCCGCCGCGGGCCGCGAGACGGACGATTTCGGCGAGCGTAAAAGCAACGTAGCGACGGGCTTCGGGCGGGAGCTGGGCGAAGGAGCGGACCTTCGTGATATCGGCCGACCAGCCCGGCAGGGTGGCGTAGATCGGCTGTAATTGGCGGCGCACGGCGTCGTTGCGTGGGACGCCTTCGTGGATTTTTCCGGAAGCGTCGCGGTAGCCGGTGCAAAGCTGGAGGTCGCCACCNNCCACCGTAGCGAAGCGCATCGGCTTTTTCGACGAGGTCGGACCAGCCCACCATCCGTTGCCGGCCCGTGCTGGTGCCGAATTCTAATTTCGCGAGGGCTTTTTGCAGAGGGTGAGCGTCATCCATCTTCGTGAGGAAGACGTGGGTGCCGACCTTGGTATCGTAGGCCTTGCAGCAACCGACAGTATGGATGGCTTGGACGGGGATGCCGGCAGACTGAAAGAATTCCGGGGTATAAGTGTGTGAGGCCGTGACGTTCGGGGCGAAGCCGGCGCGCTTATCGAGCCAGTAGGCTTGGCCGAATTCGCCGATGATCCGGCGGTCGGCAGCGATGTCGCTCAGGATGCGATCGCGGACGTCTCCGACCGTAGGGGCGAGCTTGGAGCCGGCCTGCCAGTAAGAGGAAAGTACCGCCGCATGATTGAAAGTGAAAGGCGTTGGCCCGGCGTATTGCGTGAAGTCGAATTCAGAGGCCGCGAAGACGCCGGAATCGATGGCACCCTTGTTGGCGCGGAGTTCGGCTTCGGAAAGTTTGACGAAGAGGCCGGCCCATTTTTCCGGGGCGAGTTTGCAGACATCGCGCACGATGGCGGAGGCGCGGTCGAGACGAGCGGAAAGACGGGTCGCGTACTCGGATTTAGCGCCGAGGAATTCGGAATAATGAATCTGGAACTGACCGACCTCGTCGGCGTAAGCGGGCGTGATGCCGCGACCGGTCGAGCCGCGGGCTTCATGGCCCAGGATGTTGATGCGATAGTCTTCCCAAGCCAGATCGAGGATGCGGTGGGCGACATCGCTCACCATGCAGCGTTCATCGATGAGTAAGCGGGAGAGGACGGGGATGCCGATTTTTTCGAGCGGAAGGGCTTCCCAGAGGGCCTTACGAGGGTCGGCGACGACGCCCGAGCCTAGGGCGAGGCAGGCCACATCATGTTCGGCGACCCCGCCGGGCAGGAGATTGAGTTTCAGTCCCGCTACCGTGTGGCCGGAGTTGGCGCCACCATTGACCTTAAGCACCGTACCTACGGCGTCGCGGCGGCCGGTGAGTGCTTGCAGTTCACGGACGATTTCGGGAATAAGGCGACCCTTGCCTTCGTCTCCCATGCTGATGCCGACGTCGGCGATAAGGTGACTTTTGAAAGGAGTGAGAGCCATGGGCAGGAGGGAGGAAGCGAACGGTGAGACGGCCGCTAAAGACAGAAACGAAAGGTCAGACTAGGCGGAAGGACTCTTCTGGCCTTCGTAGAAGTCGTTGATTTTCTTGGCGACGTCGCGGAAACCGGAGTCGGCCATGTAGATGATCTTGAATTCATCGACGGCCTCTTTGGCTTTGCCCATTTTTTCGTAGGCTGAGCCCAATTCGTAGATGACGTCTTTTTTTAGATCGTTCATCATGTGAATTTCGCTTTTGGCCAGGGAGAGTTGCTCGATGGCGATATCGAATTTATTGCTGAGCACGAAAGCCTTGCCCAGGGCGAGAAGCGAGGGTTGGCGATACTTCGGGTTACGTTGGGCGTATTGCAGCTGTTGCACGGCGTCTTCGACGCGGCCGGCCGCGAGGAGGAGGGAGCCGAAATCAAAACGGTACGCGTAATCGTTCGGATAGCGTTCGACCAAACTGCCGGCGGTCTTGAGGCGATAGTCGGCGAGTTCGACTTCGTTCTTTTCGAGCGCAGCCTTGTTGGTGGCGTCCGAGGGATTGGTCGCGAGGACTTCGCGAAGTTGCTTCGAGATCTTTTCGAGGCGTTGGATGAGGAGATCGCTCTCTTGGCGTTCGAGGGAGGGGTCGGCGCGGCCCATCGTGGTGAGGCGGCCGCGTTGAAGCCAGGCAATGGCGCTGTCGAGATCGCCGGCGGAGATGAATTGACGGACGATGTCGCGGTACAAGTCCAAGCTATCGGGTTCGCCTTGGATTTTGACGGCGGTCTGGGCGGCTTGCTCGAGGGCGGTGGCTGCATCGGTCACCGTGCGGGTTGATTGGTCGAGGCG
>DKND01000133.1:10055-29211 GCA_002470605.1 Opitutia bacterium UBA7397 | reverse complement strand
GGGAAGGCGCGAAGTCCTTTATCGGCGGCTTCGAGGGCGGCGTCGTTCTCGCCGGCTACGATCCAAGTGTTAGCGAGGTCGATGAAGTGTTGGACGTTCTTCGGGTCGTTGGCGGCGAGTTCTTCGTAGGCGAAGGCGGCAAGGGCGTAGAAGCCAATCTTAGTGGCAGCTTGAGCCAGCGTTTTGTTGGCGTTGGTGTCGGTCGGTTTTTTGGCGAGGGCGAGCTCAGCATCAGCGATGGCGGCGATCGGGTCAGCTTCGACGGCTTTGGCGATTTTACCGGAAGTCAGCCCGCCGACGATACCGTCAAAAAGACCCTTCTTGGTACCCATGACATTTTTTTGGGCGGCCCGGAGGGTGCGGCGGATCTCGATGCAGCCAGGGTTGCGGCTGAGGATGCCGGTCAAGACCTCCACGGCATACTGTGGGTTGGTCTTGAGCTGTTGTTCGGCAGCGGAGATTTGTTTTTGGAGCCGGGGATCGAGCTCGGTAAGGGCGACTTTTTTCATGAAGAAGTGGACTGATTGACCTGCGAAAACTGACGCTCCCACGCCCTTGGGTCAATCCCTTGGACGTGAAAATCTCAGGTGTCGGCGCAGGCTAGCCCGGCGGGGGGCGGCGATGATATAACCGATGCAATCCGGCTGTCCGCAGCGGCAGGGCTGGAAGAGGCTTTCGGCCAGATTAAAGCCATAATCAAAGGTAATTTCGGCGTCCGCGGCGATGTTTTCACGAGCAACAAGCCAGGCATCGGTCGTTTCATCCATGAAGACCAAATCGGCGTTAGGCGCGCAAGAATGATTAGCATGGCGGCTGATGTTATCATGACCGGAGCCGTCGAGCCAAAGGCCTGGACGAATTTCGAGCACGTAGATCGGGGATGAGGCCGAAGCCTGAGCCGGTCGGATTGTGGAGATGGAACCAACGTAAGGTAACAACCGTTCCCCTCTATTAAAATTACGAAGAGCAAAAAGCCCTTGGCCTTGGATGGCGGAGGGACGGATTGCGAAGTCGGCGGACATCAAACCTCGGATTTCAGATCGCGGGTCATCAAGGCGAGCACTCCGGCGCGCGGTTCGAGGCCGGCGAAAAGAATCTCGTTAAGACAAAAAAGGATCGGTGTCGCCACGCCTTTCTGGGCGGCGAGTTTGGAAAGCGTTTCCGTGGCACGATAGCCCTCGACCGAATCGCGGCGGGTGGCGAGGGCCTTGAGCGTGGTTTGCGGATGGGTGGCAAGCTGTTCGCCGAAGGCGCGGTTACGGCTCCAGGCACCATGGGCGGTGGCCATCAGGTCGCCGACGCCGCTGAGGCCCAGAAAAGTTTCGGTACGTCCGCCCACGGCTTGCCCGAGGCGCATCATTTCCTGGAGAGCGCGCGTGAGGAAAGCCGCTTTGGCGTTGGAGCCAAGTTGGAGACCGTCGCAGAGGCCGGCACCGAGGGCGTAGACATTTTTCAAGGTCGCGGCGATTTCGACGCCGGATAAGTCGGAGGAAGTATAAGCGCGAAGGGAAGGTCCGCTTACAGCGGATTGGACGTCACGTAAGAGCTTATCGTCTTGTTGGGCGGCAAGGACTAGGGCGGTGGGAAGACCGCGGGCAACTTCATCGGCATTGCTCGGACCGCTCAAGGTTGCGACGGGAAGGGTGCCGAAAGCTTCGGCCATCATTTCGGTCGGACGGCGGAGGGTGGATTGATCAAGCCCCTTGCAGAGCGAAATCGCCATCACGGCGGAGGAAGCGCGAACGGCGGGACCGATGGTTTTGAGCAGGTCGGCGAGACCTTTGGAGGGGCAGGCGATGAAGATCAAATCGGCATCCATCAGCGCGGGGATGGGTTCAAGGGCGACTTGAATCGAATCATTCAGGCGGTGGCCGGGCAGGTAATCGGTATTCTCGCGAGTGCTGGCGAGTGCAAGGGCTTGTTCAAGGCGGCGGGGGACGAGCGAGACCGTGTGACCTTGTCGGCTGAGGTGGATGGCGATGGCCGTTCCCCAGGCACCGGCACCAAAAATGACGCAATTCATTTGGATGATTTTTGTTGGCGGACTTTCTTCGCCCAGCGTTGCACGGCGGCGATGGCATCCCGTTGCAGATTGGCTTCGGGGTTAGCGAAGGGCGGAGGATTGGAAGTGAAGCCGAGGAGGTCGTGGATGACGAGGATCTGACCGTCGCAACCTTGTCCGGAACCGATGCCGATGGTGGGGATGGAGACCGCTTCGGTGATCTTGGGCACCAAAGTTTCGTCGACGCATTCCACGACCATCGCAAAGGCCCCGGCGGCGGCGACGGCTTGGGCGTCGATGAGGATTTTCTTCTGATCGTCGGGCGTGAGGCCGCGGCGACGATAGCCGGCGGAGTGGACGCGTTGCGGGAGCATGCCGATGTGACCCATGACGGGGATGCCGGCGTCAACGAGCTTGGCGATGGTCGGGGCGAGCGAAGCGCCACCTTCGATTTTCACGCCATGGGCGCCACCGCGCTGGAGGAGATCGCGACAGGCCTTGAGGACTTTTGAAAAAGAATCGTGCGCGAGGGCGAACGGAAGATCGGCGATCACCAGACGTTCGGTTTTGGCGCGAGTGACAGCGGCAGAATGATGCACCATAATCTCAAGCGTCACACCGACGGTGTCGGACATCCCGAGGACCGTGTTACCCACCGAATCACCGACTAAGATGAGGTCGGCCCCGCCGGCCTCGGCGATACGGGCGGTGATGGCGTCGTAGGCGGTCAGGCAGACGATGGGCCGAACTCCTTTGAGGGAGCGGAGGGACCGGGTGGTGGTCTTCACACCCAAGGCATTACCCCTAGACCCTCCGCTTGTAAAGCGTCGGTGAAGGGTGTATGGATGGGGGTATGTTACGTCGGATTTTAAGCCTATTCCGTAAGCCTGACTACCGAGAGAGCGTGTATGCGCACCAGGATCTCTCGGGGCAGACGCGTTTGGCTTGGCATGTCAGACTCCGAATGTTGGTGAGCTCGCGCGGTATCGTCGATCACGCCGCCGATCAGCCCGTCATCTGGATGCGTTACCGCCGCGCTTTGCTCATCGCCCTCGCGCTTGTGTTGGCGTGGTTCCTGATGGAGATGGTGACGGCCTGGAATTTTTTCGAAGGCTGATTTTAAACCGCAGCGGAGGCGAAGCCCACCAGATCGATGCCGAGTTCCTTGGCGCGTTTGATCACGAGCGGCTTATCGATAAGAATCACGCCATCGATTTCGAGGGCGGCTTTCTTGACGCCACCTTCGGCCATGCTCTCCAACGTCTTCAGGCCGAAGCAAGGAACGTCGAAGCGCCAGTCTTGGGGGCATTTGGCGGCCTTGGTGAGAAGCATCTCTTTACCACCCGTCTGAGCGCAGCGACGCAGCATGTTATCGGTGCCTTCGAAGGCCTCGACAGCGATGACGGTTCCTTTGGCGGTAACGACAGATTGGCCGATATCAAGACGTGCCATTTCGCGTGCCATCTGAGTGCCGAAATTCAACTCATCGTCAGAAACCCCGCAGGACCAGCCGGTCATGCAGCCTTGTGAAGCGAGGTGGTCGTCGAGGAATACCCGAGCGTCGAGCATTGTGATCTTAAGCTTTTCGATTTCGGCGGCGATCCCCCCGAAAATAGTCTCGGCGTTCCGTTCGCGCAACGAGGCCATGAGCGTGACCAGCTTAAGGTCGGGGATCATACCCGTGAAAAGTTTTCGAGGAGTTACCTGGCCGGCCATGAGGGCACCTTGGACTCCTAAATCCTCAAGGGATGAGAGCAAAGTGCCAAGCTTGCCGACGGGTACGGAGCGATGATCTTTGGGGGAGAACGTGGCGATGAGCGCGGGGTCGGTTTCTTCGTCAAAGGAAACGAGTTTTATATCAGCGCCACGGTTGCGGGCGGACTCGATGAGAAGGGCGGGGTATCGTCCCTTGCCGGCGATGACCGCGATGGCTTGAGAGGGCGAGAATCCGGAGGGCAGGAAGCGGGAGGCTGACGCCATAGAGGCCTATAGTCCGTGGGATGGGCTCGGGCTCAAGCCTGCTTTGGGTTGCCTCGGGGCGAGCTTGGCAGCGTAATGTCAGAATGTCCGCCGCGCTTGGCATTTTGGGAGGCACCTTTGATCCGCCGCACATCGGACACGTTGCAGCGGCGACGGCGGCGTGGAAGCAGCTTGGGCTTGATCAAGTCCTCGTCGTCCCGGCCGGCCAGGCGCCTTTACGTTCGGCGGTAACGCTGGCCTCGGCGGCTGATCGGGTGACCATGGCTAAATTGGCCTTTGCGGATTATCCTTGGGCGGTCGTTGATGACCGAGAAACGCGCCGTGAGGGCATCAGTTGGTCGATTGATACGGCCCGAGAACTCGCGAAAGAGCATCCGTCTGCTTGGCGGGTGTGGATTTTGGGGGCTGACCAGCTGGCCAGGCTCGATCGTTGGAAGGAAGTGGAGGAAATCTGTCGACTGGTTGATTTCGCAGTGCTGGCCCGTGATGGCATCTCGACGGTGCCGCCGGACAGCTTGGCAAAGCATATTAAACTTACGATTTTGACCGCTCCGCCGGTTTTGGTGTCTTCGACGGCCTTGCGGGCGGCGATCAAGCGGGGCGATTCATCTCGAAACGGCTTGCCCAGCGGGGTGAGCCGCCACATCGATGAGCGTTCACTTTACCAAGCCTGACATGTCCGCCGCCAAGAAAAAGTCCTCCGCCAAGCCTGCCGCCAAATCGCGCGGCAAGGGTAAGCCTATCAAAGGACCGGTACGTCGTACGCCGGCCAAGTACGCCACCCCGAAGGCCAAAGGCCGTTCGGAGAATCTCGTCAAAGCGGTCGTACCGGTTTCGGCTCCTTTGCCGAAGTTGCCGGCCCATCTAATCGCTGCCGTCAAAGCCATCGACGACAAGAAGGGATATGCGATCCAAGTCTTGGAATTGGGTCAGCTCTCTTCCATCGCTGATTACCTCGTGGTCGCCAGTGGTAATTCCGAGCCTCATCTGCGCGCCTTGCGGATCGAAGTCGAGCGTGCCTTGGATGATGTGGGCGCCCGCGCCCGTGGTGCCGAATCGCAAAAAGAAAGCGGTTGGACGGTGGTCGATGCTTTCGATATTATTTTCCATATCTTCCGGGAAGATGTGCGGAAGAGTTATTCCTTGGAGACGCTGTGGAAAGACGGTCGCGACATTCCGGTCGCAGCGATCCTGAAGAGCTAAGCGCTTGGGCAAATTCGGACCGCTTACAGACTTAATTCTCGGTGGTGGTAGTGGGCAGAATTGAACTGCCGACCTCCGGCTTATGAGTCCGGCGCTCTAACCAACTGAGCTACACTACCTAAAACCGAGAAACGGATTAGTGTCCAGCCGTCCGAGGCTCGTCAAGCCGATTGAAGATCAAGGGCTGGGGTGAGATAAAAACCAAAACGCGATTTCCCAGAAAAATAGGCCCAGAACGGCCAAGATTACCACGAGGCGGGACTGGGCTTGGCAGATTTCGCCTAGGCCTTCTTGTTCGAGGATAACGCCCGTACGGCGCACGAAAACGATCGGTAAGAAACTACCGACCATGGTCGTGAACGTGAAGAGGACGAATCTCGAGATCGGCGCCGTTTCGGGTACGATTAAAATCCAGAGTACGACCAGCAGGGCAAAGAGCGGGGGTAGCAGGAACGTCGAGCCGCACCATAGGTAGCCTTCGCGTACGTTGCGTTCAAGAATCTCGGCGGGGTTCTGACGTGAAGAGAATGAACTGCCGGAAGAGTTAGGAAAATTACCAGCGGGACCGGAAGGGTTCGGCTGGGCGGCGCTAGGGTTGTAGATTTCTTCGACGGGATTGGTCGTGGAGAGGGTGGGACGATTTAATCCAACCGAACGGAAATAGTCGCGAACGGTCATCCAGCTCTCGTCGACTTCGATGCTATGCAAGAGACTGACCTCGCCGGAGCGAAGCATCTCATGGATACGAGCGAGAGGGAAGGGCCCGGTGATATTGCCCTTCCAGCGCAGTCGGAATTGTAGGACTTGAGACATTGCTTAGAGGTCGCGGCCTTGCAGGAGGGCTTCCCATCCGCCTTCAGGTGGAACGAGTCCGGCAGGGATGCCTGCGGCTTGGGTGGCTTCGGTCACCGTGCCTGGGTAGCGGAGAAGCGGAGACAAGGGGGCGGCTTCGGCGATGCGTTCGATCGCGCCGGCGGTATCGACGCGGAAGAGGACCTTAGCGTGGCCGTCGGTGTCGATCCCGTAGAGCGCCGTGCCGGTGATGGCTTCGCGCAGGACCGGCTTGCCGTCTCGTCCGATCATGCCGGCGTAAATTAAATTACGATTTCGCAGATTGTGGAAGGTTGCGTGCCAGAAGCGGGCTTCCTCGGCGTAAGAGGCGCCGGCTTGATGGAGCATGAAAGTTTTCAATTCATTTTGGACGTCAGCCCACTTGTCTTTGAACAGGAAGTCGTAGGGCCCCATCGTGTTTTGCGTCACCCGTCGTAATTGATCGGCCTCGCGTTGGGCGGAGGGGGAGAAGATGAAACCCCAGGCCTCAGGGCGCAGGCTCGCGAGGCGATAAAGTTCCTGAAGTTGGAAGGCGCGAAGTTCAAAGAAAGTCGAAGGGTTGCGCCGAACCCGATCCATGGTGCGGAGCAGGGGCTCGAGGAGTTTACCAGTCTTGGCATCGTGGAAGCGTCCGAACTGCCGGAGGTAGTCGAGTTCAGGTATGCTCAGAGCCTCTTCGAGGTATTCTCCGGGGTGGGAGCCGTTATTGAATTCTTGGCGGCGCCAGGTGGAGTCGACGGTGGTACCGTCTTTCAATAATTCCTTACCTTTGGTGATGTATTCGATGCCGTTGGTGCCGAGGAGGTTTTTTTCCTGAGAAAGTTCCCCGATGATATAGGCCGTCCGCACTGGACGAGTGCCTTGCGAAGAATTGAGCAGGACATTATATTTACGGAGTGATTTCAGGACGGTTTCGTCGGCGAGCGAACGGAGGATCTTGGTCTCGGGTTCCAGGAAAGTCGCAGGTTGGAAGACGCCTTGAGGATTGGGGCTCAGGGCTTGGTCCCACATGGCGGCGACGCGTGGGGCGAGGGCGGAGCGCGGCAAATTGCGCAGCGATTCGGAGCGCTCGACGATGAAAGCGGCGCGTTTGCCGAGATCGGATTTGTCTGCCGTATTTTGGGCGGCGTTACTGAGCGCGGACAGATAGGTTTTTAGGTCAGCAGCAACCTCGAGGGATTTGATGGCGCCCAGGGATTTGCGTTCGGCGTCGAGGCGGACTGTCGCTTGGACGACTTCGGCATTGGCTTCTTCGAGCTCTTTGATGCCGCAGGCTTTGAGGACGCGCAGTAGGGTGCGGAGGTGGTCGAGGGCCTCTTGCGCGTGGGGAATGTCGGTAACCACGTCATTGCCCGGGAGTGCTTTGAGCAGGTTTTGTCGTTCCGTAGAGAGGTCGTTCTTGGCGTTTTCGACTTGGCGGGTGCATTCGGCCAGAAAGCCAGCCGGATCGGAAAAAGTCTTCCTCAGACGCGCTTGAGAGATCGGCCCCACCTTACTGACTTCGTTTTGGTATTTGGTGGCGCGGGGGAAAGTCGCTTCGATGTTGGCAAGCGAGATGCCTTCGACTCGTCGGGCTTGAAGGTAGACGGCTTCGACTAAGAGGCGTTGTTCGGTTTCGCGGAGGTCCGCGATTTGTTTGCGCAACGCTTTAATGGCTTCGATGAACTCGGGCTTTGGTTTCTTGGAGTTAAATTCGTCGAGGGCGCTTTCGGCTTTTTCATAATCCGAAGCGGCCACGAGACGGTCGGCCGCCGCCAGACGTTCGTCCGCTTCGGTGGTCAACTTGTTCTGATTATACCAACTATAAAGGATGCCCAATAAAACCAGGACGCCAAAGACCCAAGAAGTAATCAGGATCGTATAGCGTCGACTTAAACCTGCGCGCTTGGCTTGGCGGAGTTGCCGGACTTGACGGATGAGGCCTTCAGGCAGGCGGTCGGCGAGCGGGGTGGATTTATCAAGCCAGGTACCGAGACGAGAGACCAGGATTGCGGAAGAGCCCGTCTGTGCGGCTTCTTGTTTCAAGCTCATCCACTCATCGAGGAGGGCTTGGGTGGCGGCACGAAGCGAGGCTTCGGCTTCGTCGGCAGCGGCGAGCTGCCCGGCCCAAGCTTCGAGTGAGGCGAGCTCTTGGTTCAGTTCGGAGGCCAGATTGATCTGATGATCACGTTCGAGCGCGCGGGCCCGACCGATATTAGAGGCACAGGCTTCCCAGTGTCCGCCTTGGCGGGCCTGAGTGGCATCCTTGATGAGACTCTCGATTTGATCGACGGCTTTGGCGCGAAGCCAAGCCACGCGTTTGGCCAGAGCCTGCTCCCATTGAGGTTCATCGGCCAAGTCGTTGGCTCCGAAGCGCTCCATCCGGTTCATCAGGTTGACCGCATCTTCGTTCTGTTGCGCAGCGAAGAACGTCGTCACCTTGCCTAAGGCCTCGCGGAGGAATTTGGCGGAAAGTCGGGAGAGTTCGGACCGGGCGTTCGGATCATTGGCGTTGATGCGAACGATCGAACGAAGAATGGACAGCGCTCGGTCTTCATCGCGTTTGCGGATGGCATCGCGGTAATCGCGGTAGAGCGGGTGGTTTTCGCCGATCTCTTTGCCGTAGAGGCCTTCCAGCGCCATCACGTGTTGACCGTCGAGCGGGAAGGCGGCGGGGAGGCCGCGTTCGCGACAGAGCGCATACCAGCGTTCGGATTCGGCGAAACTCAGTTCGGCGCAGAGCGAGAGTAAGTCCGGTTCGGATTCGGCTACTTGAAAAGCCGCATGTTCATTGCCGCTGCGGATTAAAGTCGAACATTGTTCGAGTCGTTCGCGGGCACGTTGGCAGAGTGCGAGGTATTCTCCGGCCAGCGAGCGGGCTTCGAGGTCGGGGGTACCCAGTTCAAGTTGGCCGCGGATTCGGGCGATGAGACGTTCGACCTGCATGATTTAGCGAAATTCGAGAAGGCTTGGGCCGGCTTCGCCGCGGGTGGAAATCGTCCGCAAGGTCCAAGGAGCTCCAGCCTGAATGTAATCGAGTTTATTGAAAAGCTTGCGGCGTTGCGCGATGATTTCGAACGGCGGAGTGCCGGGGCCGGATTTATTTTCCAGGCGGAGCAGGTCGGTGTCGAGTAGGGAGCGGGTGGCGCGAATGGAGGGGAGGTCCCGATCGGGGAATTCGTGCCCGTCGGGGTAGAGGCCGATGGCACCGGTTGGCCAGATGAAGGCGTTGACGGCGGGTTCGGCCCAGGGGGCGGGGCGGACTACGCCGGTGTCTTGATCGAGTTGCAGACCGTTCAATCCGAGGTTTAGCGGCGGAAGCGCGCGTAGATTGGCGATGAGCGCGATACAGAAGTGTTCGCCGGTCGCCAGTTCGATTTCGATGAGCCGATTGGCTTCTGGTTGCGCACCTGAATTATCCTGGAAGTTGAGAGTGATCAGGTTGCTGCGCGAGCCGAGGCTGATGATGATCGGCGGTTGGCGACCGGGGGAGGATTGAGCTTCGATCCAGTCGGATTTAGGGGTACGCCGAATTTCGGTGCCGACGTATTTAGTTTGAGTGTCGCGTTGATGGAAAGAAGTGAGCGGGAGCAGGCGGATGCGGGCCGAGACCGAGGTGGCGGTTGTGGCGCCAGAAACTTCTACGAATTTCGCAATCTTGTCGGCAGCGGCAGCGCTTAATTTGAAGTCCGCCTGAGAAGGCGCGTTGGGTCCGGTGTCGGAGGAGCCCCATTCACCCAAGATGACGAGTGTTGGACGAATGTCCAAGCTGGCGATGAAAAGCGCCCGGCTACCGATTTCGGTCAGCCGTTTCCATTGTTCATCTTGAGGAACCTGCAATTGGGTGCCGACGTTAATCGCCTCGGTGGCTTCGTTGGCTATTTCACGGGTTCCGCGCGGATCCGCCGTCGCGCCTGGACGTTCGAGTCTGGCCGTCAGTTGGGCGACGGTAGCGGCGGCGTATTTGGCTTTTATCCGCGGAAGATTATCGGTGGTATATTTTTCCGAGAAGGAGGGCGAGATCGCGACTGTTTCCATCCAGATTTTAGCTGCTGATACGTAATCTTCCCGGGCTAAGAATCCGTTGACGTCATTCAGGGCGCGGCCAGCGCGCATGATATCATCGGCCTTGGCCATATCGACGGCTGGCGGGGTGGCGACGACGCGAACCTCGGGCGGAGGTGGGGTGGATTTGTTTACGAATAAGTAGCCAAGCCCAGCGGCGAGAGCAACGAGTGCGAGCACGATTATAATAAGACCTTTGGAACTGGAGTCGCTTCCAGGAGGCTTCGGAGTCGGCTTGTCAGGTCGCGATGGTTGGGCGGCAGTAGTCTTTTGGGCGGTCACACCCATGGCGGCCTGGCGGGCGAATTGACCAATCGGAGCGGGCTGGGCGGTGGCGGTAGCCAGATCGATGATCGGGCGGCCTTTGTTGGCGCCGATGGCCCACGTGAAACCGTCGGCGTTGGTCGTCGCCGTGTCGGTGGTGAAGGTGGCGGCCCAGGCAGTCTTACCGAGTAAATTGGCGGATTCGGCGAGGAGCCGTAAACTTTGGAGGGTTTCGGGGAAATTAATTAAGCCGACCATCGCGGGTCCGGATTCATTGACTAACCAAGCGGCCTTAGCGCCCGTGCCAGCAAGTTCGCGCCAAGAAGTCGCGGGGGAGAGCGGAGGATAGGAGTCTAGGGACAGCGGTTTATTTTCATCGGCCAGCCATTCGGGAGCAGAGGTCCATTCGTCGCGCCAGCCTTTCCATCGGGCAGCTAGGGCGGGCGGAGGCGGGAGGATGGCCGCTTCTTCTTGGGTGAAGACCAGATGATGTGCCAAGCGATTATCGCGTTGCGTGTAGTCGAGACCGCGGGCGACGAAGCGCGACAGCACGTAATAAGTTTTATCTGATGCCACCAAGGTGCGGAACGTGAAGGTCGCGCCGGCGGGCTGTTCGTGCGGGGTGCCGATGGATTCGAGCAATTGCGCCAGCCGTTCGGGCATCGCTTGGTGTCGGGCGACTGTACAAAATCCGGAGCGACCCGCGACGAGCCCTTGGGGGGCAGAGGTGAAGATAAGTTGGAGAGCCATCGGGCTTAGCTTTGGAGGACAGAGCCGGCGACGGTGCGAGCGGCGGGGATCATTTCAGGGGCGGAAAGATGGAGCAGCCAGTAAACAGGCTCTTCGACGTGGGCGGGAACCAGCCGTTGCGGGTCAGGTGCGATACGTCCTTTGTTGGGTCCAGTTTGAATCACGACCGGCATATGACCGAAAGATGAGGCCGCAAAGTAGCAGATCTGGCTGCAAAGAGATTCGGCGGAAGCGACGAGGCCGGGGCAAAGCGCGACGAGCACTTCCCGGACGCGGTCGGAATTTCGTTGGGTCGCGTTCAGGTCGAGGGCGAAATCTTTGATGACCGGCTCAAGGGGGGAGCTCAGCAGTTTTTCCCAAGTATCAGATTTACCGACCACGAAGGCGAGCGGGGCGGCGATGCGTTGATTTTGGCTCAAGCCCAGAACGCGTTTGATGCGGGTTTCCATTTCAGCGAGGATACTATCCTGTTGGTCGACGCGGCCCTTGAGGGTGAATTGCGGATCTTCCGCTCCGATTAATTTGGCTTTGAAGCGAGCGTTCGCGGTGGGATCGAAAAGGAAGATAAGCCCAGCCGAGTTGGCGACGTGCATCGCGCCGGGCGATTCATGAATATCAATACCTGGTTCGAAGTGTTCGCCGGCGTTATCGTAAAGAATCATCGACATCTCCTGACGTTGTTGGCCGGGTCGACTGATGGAATAAATGAAAGGGCGTGGGAGGGAGACCATCCGGCCGAGGCGTGGAAGTTTTTCGTAGGTAGCGCCTTCGAGTGCGGTTTTGCCGATGAGGGCTTCTTCGGGCGTGGCCGCCGAGAAGAGGGTGTTACGCATCTGATTGAGCAGCATGTTGCCGCTCGGATCGCCGTCTTTGAAGGCGAGCCGAAAGTCGTTGGGCAGACGGTCTTGAAGCACGCGGGTCAAGGCGGCCAAATAGTATGATTTACCAGCGCTGGGGGCCCCGATGAGCGAAATGATCCGGTGAGGCATGTCCAGGTAGCCTGGGGGAAGTTGCCGACGGCAATGTGGGCAAGCGATATCGGTACAGGCCAGACCCATCGGATCGAGGGCTAGGCTTTGATCGTTAAAGCGGGTGGGCTGAAAGCGCAGACGGGCGTCGGAGCCTAAGATCGGATCGCCGCGCAGGTTTTCATGTACCGCGATACTTAAGGCATCGCCTGAGTCGAAGCGCGTCCAGCAGACCGGACAAATGTGGGCGCCGCGATTTTGTTCTTCGGTCAAAGTCGGCTTGGCGGTGATTTTGGCGTGCGTTTCATCGGCGCTACGCGTGGAGAGCAGCGGGGCGATTTGGGAAAGCGTGAAACCGATTTCCAAACCTTGGGGCGTACAGGCGAGGGTATCGGGCGCCCGACCTAACTGAGCGGCGACATCGAGCAGCTTGTCGGAGGAAAATTCGCCTAATTGATCACCCGACTGGGCATCGAAAAGAACCCATGTACGAGTATTGACGGAGTTGAAGGGCTCGACTTGATCCGGTGATAGAACCAGAAGGGAATCCGAAAACTGTACGGTCGTGGTATCTTGAATGTTTATCCTTTGGCGGGAGGGACTGCCATTGACGATGATCGTGCTGTTGCCGATCGGCTCAAGGAATACCCCTTTTTCTGCTCGGGTGACGGAAAGTGATGGGGAGGAACTGCCTTGGGGTAGAAGCAGGGGGAGGTCATTGGCTTGGCCGATGTTGCCGTTTAGGCAGTTAACCCATTGCAGGGGAGGGGCTTTCTTTGACGAGGTAAACATGGTTCCTGGGAGCGGGGAAATAGGTATAAGACTGCTGTTGAAATCTGCAGGGATGTCAGCATGATTGTCAGATACCCCTCACCCCCTGACCTTAATTCACCCTTAATGTATGGAGACCGAAGCTGATCAATCTGCGCTAGATAAGGCCCGTCAGGGGGATTTGATGGCGTATAATGAGTTAGTCCTGAAGTATCAGGGCCGCATTTTTGCTAAGGTCTTTTCCTTGTTGAGGAACCGACAGGACGCCGAGGAAATCACCCAGGACACCTTTATCCGGGCCCACCGCGTGCTGGCGTCTTTTCGTGGAACAGCCACTTTTTCGACCTGGATTCATCAAATCGGTACGAATTTAGCCCGAAATCGCTATTGGTATTGGCGTCGGCGAAAGCGGGATCAGTCGATGTCCCTTGACGCCGATCTGGGTGATGATCCAGGCGCCACCCTTCATGACATACTTTCTGATGGTGCGCAGGGGCCGGGGCATGAGGCGCAGACCAACGAATTCGTCAATAAAGTTGCCGAATGCATGGAACAATTGAAGCCGGAACACGCTCGTATCCTTACCATGCGTAACGTGCGCAATATGTCTTACGAAGAGATTGCCGAAGATCTTGGTCTTTCAATTGGCACGGTCAAGAGCCGGATTAATCGCGCCCGCGAAGCCTTACGGGAACTTATGGGAGAGGAGTTCAGAGTATGAGTAACTCCGAATTTGAATCTTTAGTTGCTGGCTATCTTGAAGGCACCGCTTCGCAGGTTCAAATCGTCCGTTTGCGAGATGCGATCAAATCCTCGCCCGCGATGCAGCAGCGTTTCCGTTCCCGCCTGCGTTTGCACCAAGCACAGTTGAGCGTATTGCGTCGTCGCGAAGACAGTTCGTTTATGACCGCCATGCTTTGGCTGCAGGGGTTTGCCCAGAGGTCTGGACGTTCTTTTGCGCACCTGTGTCTCCTTGCGTTGGTTTTTGTCGAGCTGCGGGTGACGATTCCGGCCGAGTACAGCGGTTTGCTCTTTTACGTCGAAGCCGCCAGCATGGAAGAACCGGCCGTGGAAGAAAACGAAATGCCCCTGATTGTTTTTGCAGATAATGCGCAGGACTTTGAAGTGTCGCTGGGGGCGGAGATGCCAGATATGAGCATTCCCTCCCTGGTTATGCCTGATATCGTTACCCCTTCGGACGAGCCTACGGTCAACGAAGCTTAAGGTCGATAATCCTGCCTTGCATCTTCCTTCAGGGAGCATCAATTGACCCCTAGATGAAGGCCGAAAACAACAGGCCAGAACAACGCTTACAAGGCACCGCTGCCGCCCCGGGCGTGGCGAGAGGTCCTGTGTATCTGTTGATGAAGGGGATGGCCATCGTGGCATGTCAGAAGGTAAGCGACCCTGAGGCCGAAATCCGCCGGCTGGAGTCCGCCTTGGGGGCCACGCGAAGGGAGATTAGTAAATTACGTGATGACGTTGCGCTCAAGCTTAACGAATCCGAGGCTTCGATTTTTGACGCTCATTTACTCGTCCTCGAAGACGTCGCTTTGATCGATGATGTCACGCGCGAGGTCAAGCAGACCGGTTTTAACGTCGAGTTTTGTTTTCAAGAAGTCGCCCAGCGTTACATTGAAATCTTCGAGAAGATGGACGACGACTTCCTGCGCGAGCGGGCGGCCGATATCCGCGACGTCACCGGACGCGTCTTGGAGCAACTCTTAGGGACGCAGCCGGAGCGGGCAGGCGAGGCGGCCAAGCTCCATGTCGTCGTAGCCCGCGATCTGACGCCTTCGGATACTGCGGGTCTGCACGACGATGGGGTTTCTGCTTTTGTCACCGAAGAAGGCGGACGCACCAGCCATTCAGCGATTATGGCGCGGTCATTGGACATCCCGGCCGTCGTCGGCGTGAAAGGTCTGATGGAGGCGGTCCAAGAGGGGGATGTCATCCTGGTCGATGGTGAATCTGGCCTCATCGTCCTCAATCCTACGCCGGAGACCATCGACGGTTATCGCGGCAAAGAGCAGGCCATCCGTAATCGGCGGGACCGCGTATTGCGCGAAGTGGCGCTGCCCGATCTTACGTCGGACGGAACGGCTTTCATGCTGCTCGCGAACATCGGAGATCCCGCGGAGATGGAAGATGCGTTGGGTTATTGCGCCCGCGGCGTCGGTCTTTACCGCACGGAAAACCTTTACCTGCGACTCGATTCCTGGCCCAGCGAGGAAGTGCAATATCTTGAATATGCTGAAGTTGTTCAGCAGGCCAAGGGTCTCCCGGTGACTTTTCGCACGCTTGATCTGGGCGGAGATAAGCGCCTCGGCGATCTGGCGGATGAGGCCAACCCTTTCATGGGTTACCGGGCGGTGCGTCTTTGCCTGGAGCGTCCGGACGTATTCCGGCCGCAACTCCGGGCGATTATTCGCGCTGCGGTCCTCGGCCCGGTGCAGGTCATGTTCCCGATGATCTCCGGCGTCGAGGAACTGCGACGCGCTAAGGAAATCTTCCGTGACGTCGAAGCCGAACTCGCCCGCGAAGGTGTCTGGCCGGCGTCTCCGATCCGCCTGGGTGCGATGATTGAGATTCCGTCCGCCGCTGCGGTCGCGGCCGAGCTCGCCGCCGAGTCCGACTTCTTTAGCGTTGGTACGAACGACCTCGTACAATACCTGCTCGCGGTGGATCGCGGCAACCAGCGCGTGGCCTCGCTCTATGATCCGTGCCATCCGGCCGTCGTCCGCACGCTGATCGCCATCTTCGGGGCCGCCCAGGATCGCGGCATCCCCGTGGCCGTCTGCGGTGAGCTCGGTGGCGACCCGCTTTGGGCGCCTCTGCTCGTTGGTCTCGGCGTGCACGAGTTGAGCATGACGCCAGCCGCTTTACCGGAAGTCCGTTTTGTGCTTCGGCATTCCGATGCGACCGAACTGCGCGAGCTTGCGGCCAAGGTTACCTGCGCCGATGCCGCCAAGACCCGCACGTTGTTGCAGGATTTTGCCGCCGCCAAATTAAAACTTCGCTGATGTCACTGTCTTCACCGCTTCCTAATCCGCATGTGGCGGCTATGCGTGCTTATGTTCCTGGCGAACAGCCACAGGGCGGGGGATGGATTAAACTCAACACCAACGAAAATCCGTATCCTCCCAGCTCTCGGGCCTTGGAGGCGATTCGGGTCGCATTGGTAAATGAAGGTGCTGGCCTGCGTTTATATCCTTCGCCGGACTCTGCCCCTTTGCGCGAAGCGGCTGGGCGTTTTCACTCCTTTGACCCCGCTCGCATTGTGGCGGGTAACGGTTCCGACGATATTCTTAACCTAATTATACGGACATACGCTGGTCCGGATCGGCCTATCGGAATGATGGACCCAAGCTACTCGCTCTATCCTGTGCTCGCGGCGGCTCAGGCGGCTGAGGTCGTCCGGGTTCCGATTGCTGATGATCTGAGTCTTGATCCTGCCGCCGTCGCACGTTGCGGCGCTAGCGTTTTCTTCCTGACTAATCCCAACGCCCCGTTGGGCGTGGCCTTCTCGCCCCGCGTCGTCCGAGAAATCGCGCAGCAGTTCTCCGGACTGCTGGTGGTGGACGAGGCTTATGCTTCTTTTGCGTCGGATGATTGCGTCGCTTTGGCGCGCGAGCTCCCGAATGTCGTTGTCACGCGGACAATGTCCAAGGCACACGCCCTGGCGGGCTTGCGAGTCGGCTATGCTTTGTGTCCTGGCCCCGTGGCCGATTTATTGCACCGCGTCCGCGACAGTTATAATGTCGACCGACTTGCCCAGGTGGCCGCCGCGGCCGCGCTGGATGACCGCGAGTGGCTGAGCGTGACTGTCGGCCAGGTGCGGGCCACGCGCGGTCGTTTGGTGGATGGGTTGCGAAAGATGGGCTGGCAGGTGAACCCCGCCTCCGGAAACTTTGTCCTGGCCTCGCCTGTTTCCTCGACGCGCGCGGCTTCGGTGGAGACTTCCGCGCATTGCTTTGAGTTCCTCCGTGCCCGCAAAATCCTCGTCCGGCGATTCCCCGGCCACCGTCTCACGGAGAAATCTTTGCGTATCTCTGTGGGCACGGAGCAGGAAACAGATGCCTTCTTGGCGGCGGTGGCGGCCTGGATGGAAGGGTGAGGTTGACAATTAGGCTTACAAAGGGGATTTCTTGCTGATGAGCGCAGGAGTTCGACAGGCCACCATCCGCCGTGATACGGCAGAAACCAAGATCAACCTGACGGTGAATCTCGATGGGCAAGGTACGTCAGAGATCAGCACGGGAGTGGCTTTCTTTGACCACATGCTCACGCTGTTTTCTCGGCATGCTCTGATTGACCTAAAGTTGAAGGCCGACGGAGATACGGACGTCGATTATCACCACACCGTTGAGGACGTGGGCATCGTGCTAGGCCAAGCCATCAAGGAAGCCTTGGGCGACAAGGCTGGTATCCGGCGTTACGGCTTTTTCATCTTGCCGATGGATGAGACTCTGGCTCGTTGCGTCATCGACCTGAGCAACCGTCCGATGATGGTCTACCAAGTCGAGATCACCAACTACATGGTGAAGGATTTCAATATCGCGCTAGTGCGGGAGTTTTTCCAGGGCTTCGCGAATGCTTTAGGTTGTAACTTGCACTTGAAACTAGAGTACGGGGAAGAGCCTCACCACATCGCGGAAGCCCTCTTTAAGGCTTTTGCGCGTGCATTACGGGCGGCGGTGGAAATCGACGCCCGGCAGGGCGGCCGTGTGCCCAGTACCAAGGGAACGCTCGCCTAAAACCCGTGGAAGTAACAGGGTCAGTGCGCCGTCCCAAGGTTGCCGTCATTGATTATGGCATGGGTAACCTGCGCAGTGTCAGTCGTGCCTTGGTTGCGGCCGGGGCTGACGCTTACCTCGCGGCCACGCCCCAGTTAGCCGAGTCCGCCGATGCGGTGGTTTTCCCAGGGCAGGGGGCGATGGCTGATTGCATGGATTGCATCCGACGTAACGATTTTGAGACTTTTCTTAACGCTTGGATAGCGGCGGACAGGCCTTTCCTTGGGGTCTGCATGGGCCTACAGGTGCTTTTTGAGCGTTCGGAGGAGTCAGACCGTCAGGGCTTGGGTATTTTCCCTGGAATCGTGAAGCGCTTCCCGTCTCAGCCGGGGCTGCGTATCCCGCATATGGGCTGGAATGAGGCGATTTTTAAGAGTGGCAGCCCGTTAACCCAAGGCCTTCGGACGGAAGGGGAGCCATTTTACTTCGTCCACAGTTACCGCGTGGTCGAGACTGATCCGGCCATTGTATGGTCGGAGACCGACTATGCGGGTCGATTTGTGAGCGGCGTTCGTCGTGGCCGGGTCTTTGCGACTCAGTTCCACCCCGAGAAAAGTCAGGTCAAAGGCTTGCAACTGTACCGCAATTTTCTGACTTTGACGACCCGCTGAGGTCAGCTTTGTCCTGGGCGGTCCTTACTCCGCCATGAGCCCATCCAACGCCACTCTCAAATTAGACGATAAGGATATCGTTCTACCCATCATCGTAGGTTCGGAGGGCGAGCGGGCGGTGGATGTGCGCAAGCTCCGGGACGATACGGGGTATATCACTTTCGACGACGGGTATGCCAATACCGGCGCCTGCGAATCCAAAGTGACCTTCATCGACGGCGAGAAGGGTATTTTACGTTATCGCGGTTACAGCATCGAAGAGTTGGCCGAAAAATCCACCTTCATTGAGACGGCCTATCTTTTGATTTATGGCGAACTCCCGACCGCGGGACAGTTGAATGATTTCAAGGCGCGGATTTTGGATAATTCCCAGATCCATGAAGGCTTGCGGATCGCCTTGAGCGGCTTCCCCGGTAATGCGCACCCGATGGCCGTCTTATCGGCCACCTTGAATACGCTCGGTTGTTATTATCCTGAGCTCGGGACGAACGAGAGGGCGCATGATTTGGCCAAGTTTGATGAGACGGCCGCCGTGCTCATCTCCAAGGTCCGCACGCTTGCCGCGCTCGCCCATCGTTCCAAGGAAGGCGAACCTCCGGTCTATCCTAAGCCCGGTTTGGATTACTGCTCGAATTTCCTGCACCTCCTTTTTTCGCGACCCAACGTTGATTACGCCGTTCATCCGGAAATCGCGCGCGCACTGGATCTGATCCTGCTGCTGCATGCCGACCACGAGCAGAATTGCTCGACCTCGACGGTGCGCATGGTGGCTTCGGGTGGTGCTAATCTCTTCCCCTCCGTTTCGGCAGGCGTTTGCGCGCTTTGGGGTCCGTTGCACGGCGGCGCGAACCAGGCCGTCATCGAAATGCTGGAAGAAATCCATGCCTCCGGTGACGATGGGTCCCGCTTTATTTCCGACGCCAAAGATAAGACCAA
>DKND01000133.1:2395-9984 GCA_002470605.1 Opitutia bacterium UBA7397 | reverse complement strand
CTGAACGACCCTTATTTCAAGCAACGTAATCTTTATCCGAATGTCGATTTCTATTCCGGTATCATCCTGAAGGCGATCGGCATCCCGACGGAGATGTTCACTGTTATTTTCGCCATCGGCCGGATGCCCGGCTGGATTTCGCATTGGAAAGAAATCGCCGAAACGCCGAAGCAGAAGATTCACCGTCCCCGTCAGATCTACGTTGGGAATGTGAACCGCAGTTATTTGCCCATCGCGAGCCGTGGCTGAGGCTGATGTGAGGATCGCGGTCGTCTTGCCGGCTTACCGCGAGGAGGCTCGCATCGCCGAGGTCATCCGAGGCTGTCTGGCACATTTGCCGATCGTGATGGTCGTGGATGATTGCTCGCCCGATGCGACTTCGGCCCGGGCCTTGGAAGCCGGAGCACGGGTGATTCGGCATGAGGTCAATCGCGGTAAGGGCGCGGCCCTCAAGACCGGGTTTGCGGCCTTGAAGGAGTTAGGCTTCACCCATGCGATTGCCTTGGATGCGGATGGTCAGCATGACCCCGAGCGAATTCCGGCTTTCATGGTCGCTTTGGCTGAGCCAGGCGTGGAAATCGTCTTAGGAAATCGTTTCGCCAATCCGAAAGGAATGCCGCTTTTGCGTCGGACCGTGAACGGGTTGATGTCTTGGCTGATCACCCGGATATGCCGTTGTCCGATTCCGGATTCCCAGTGTGGTTATCGCGGCGTCCGTTTGGCGAATCCCGTGCTCTTAGGTGCGGTGGCCGATCATTTCGAATATGAATCAGAAGTCCTGATCCTGACGGCGCGGGCAGGCGGAAAAATCAGCAGTGTCGCGGTCCCGACGACCTATGGAGATGAGCGGAGCAAGATTCGCCCCGTGCAAGACACGTTGCGTTTCTTTAAGCTATTGCGACGCCTTTAAGGCTATTTAATTTCCGTTGACTGACTCGCAGGAATCCAGCCTTTGGCATGGATGCGGAAGACGGAGCGTCCGGGTTTTTCGCCGGTCTGTCCGAGGAGTTCGCAGCGTCCGCGGACCGAAGAGGTTGCGCCTTGGTTCAGTGAGATGAAGTCGCGTTGCTCGCCGATGCAGAGGACGGAAGCGCGTTGATCGGCATACTCTCCCAGTTGTTTTTCGATCGTGAATTGGCGCAGTGGGTGATAAGAATAGAAAGGGTAGTACGGGCGAAAATTGCGATGTCCGCCGAGGTTTTTCTGGTCCGGGACAAAGATACCGACGGGGATTTCTCCCATGTAGTAATTGGCGGCACGTCCGAGAAAGCTGCAAGTCATCAGGGGTTCGCCAGGGAGCCGAACTTTCGTGGCGATCTTGCAGATTTCACGACTGCCGACCGTGCCTTCGAGGACGGGTTCAATCCAGAAGAATGCCGTAAAAATGAGCACGACATTGAAGGATGCGGAAAGACTTGCCCAGAGGAAGGCCCGGCGCATCAGGGCGAAGATGCCGGCAAGCAGCAGCGGGAGGCCGAGGGCATAGAGCTGCCACTTGAACGGGATGGCATGCGGGTGGGCGGCTGGCGTGTAGATCGCGAGCAAGAAGCCTTGGAAGAAGGTCAGACCGCCGACAATCCAGCGCTCGACGGGGCCGAAGCCTTGGTCGATCCAGCGCTGCAACGTGCGGCCAGCGAGCAAAGCGACAGGGACGAAAAGAAAGAAGATATAACTTGGGAGTTTGCTTTGCGCTATCGTCATGAACACGTAGCAAGGCACGAGCCAGCAGAGGACGAAAGTCAGTCCAGGTTGTTCGCGGAATTTCACCTTAATATTTTTACCTGCTTCCCAAAGGGCGGCGCCAACGAGAGGAATCCAGGGCAAGGATCCACCGAGGAGCATTTCGATATAATAGTACCAAGTATTATTTCCTTGGTGTTCGGCATGCCACATCCGGTCCCAGTTTTCATGGATGAAGAAGGAATCCCAATAATAGCCCCAGCCTACTACCGGCGAGGTCGGCCCGGAATGGTGCAGGATGAACATCGCCAGATACCATGGCACGACGATGATTAGCCAGAGAGGGACGCACATCGCCAGATGCTTAGCGGACCAAGGTTGTCGTTGGCCGGTGCACCAAGCATAGATTGCTCCGGCCATGAGGGTGAAGCACAGCCCTTGGGGTCCTTTGGTGAGCATACCGAGCGCGGAGGTCACGGTCAGGAGTAAGAGCCAGCGAGTCCGCTTTTCTTCATCATGGAAGGCGCGCCAAAGGCAATACATCCCTGCCGTGATAAAGAGGGCATGGGAGATATCCGTCAGCATTAGCCTGGTCATCAGGACGAATTCGACTCCCGTCGCGAGCACGACGGCGGCGAGAAATCCGGCGAAAGGGGTCAAGAGTCTGCGGCCGATGCCCCAGGTCAGGAAGACCAGAAAACTGGCGGCGAGGGCGCCGGGGACGCGGGCGGCGAATTCGTTATCGCCGAAGGTAAGCTGAGCTAAACAGGTTTCCCAATAGAACAGAATCGGTTTTTCGAATTGGGGTTCGCCGAAAACGCGGGGTGTGAGCCAGTCGCCTGTTTGGACCATCTCGCGGCTCGTGAGGGCGTAAAAAGGTTCATCGGGATCGATTAAGCCGAGGCTGCCGAGGCGCCACCAGAAGAGGAATAACACGAGGGCGCCGAGGATGAGCGCCTGAAAGCGCGTCGAATGCAGGAAGGCGGGGCTGGCTGGCTGCGTCGGTTGGTTTGATTCGCTCATGGCTAGGTAATTTGGACGAGAGTGTAGCGTTCGGTTTCGCTGGCGAACTTTGAAAAACGACCACCGCTAAGGGCCATCTGAGTGTGGTGGCAACGGATGGCGTCGAGTTTGAGCATACGTTCGGTCTCGCTGAGATTGAGTTGGTCGGAAGCAAGATGCCTTCTCATGACTTTCTGCGACCAAGGTCGATGGATGAGGTAGGAATAAGCCAGGCAGTGAAGCCCGGTTGAGCGAATGGCTTCCAGGCCGAAGAGATGGGTCGCTTGATGGTCCGTGTGGCGATCGATTTCAGAGGGAATGACAACCATGGTTGGTTGCCATGCGCGCAAAAGTTTTTCGAAGGCCGGCTTAGGGCCTGGCAGGTCGGCTTCCCAGAGGGCGAGAATGCCGGCGTCGGGTAAGCCGAGGAACTCGGCCTGACATTTACCTGCGCTTAGGAGTTGTAGCGCGTGCTGACCTTCTGAGCGACGTCGGGCCCCCCAGCGTGCTCGTTCTGAGGCGCCGATGAACCAGCGGCGTTCGATGTAACGTTGCGGCCAGGGATTATTATCTCCGTCGGTAACGAAGATCACCCTGACCTCGGCTCCGGCTGCCAGGGCGCGTTGAATGAGGCCGCCCGTGCCGAGCGATTCATCATCAGGGTGGGGTGCGAGGATGGCGATTCTTGCGCCTGCGCAGAGGGCATCCTTAAGTTTGGCCGTGGTTGCCTCCATGTAAGGTAATCGATGCCGTTGAATGCAGTTTGAATCAAGCAGTTAAGCCGTGCCGTTCCGGTAGCACAAAGGGGGAGGGCCGAACGTTTCCGTTCGGCCCTCCGTCTTTTGAGCCATATACTGTAAGCCGGATTTTGTCCTTGGGTGGCTCTCGCCGATCCCCTGCGCATTCATTTCTCTGATTTTTCAATCTCGCCTTGCGGCGATGCGACAACCCGGGACCTTGGTGGGCGACCTCGAACGGTCCCTGTTCGTCTTGCACCGGATTGGGTTTACCATGCCTCGTCGGTTACCCTTCGAGCGGTGGGCTCTTACCCCACCTTTTCACCCTTACCTCTTTCCTTGCGGAGGAGGCGGTATCTTCTCTGTGGCACTATCCGTCACGACTTGCGTCGTGCCCCGACTTGCGGCGGGAATCCTGCCCTATGGTGTCCGGACTTTCCTCACGGATTGCTCCGTGCGAATGCGCGTATATGACTGTTATCGCAATGTAGCCCAAGGTCGGCGATAGGGAAGGGTAAATTTCCCTTCAATCCCTGATTCGACTTGGTCCTCCGTAGGTGATGGCGGGCTTAGTTGCGATTATTTATGTTTTCCCGTAATCTGGGCGAGAACTTGTGCGGCAGCTTCGCGCAGTTCTTGCCAGCGTGACCAAGGATGACCGGGGCCATGGGCGATCAATTGTAGCGTACTTCGCCATTCGAGCAGGGCACGTTCCAAATCGCCTGGTCCGGGGCCGTGTTCGTGGGTTTCGTTCGGCGGTATTTTACGATGGAGCGCGAAAGCTTTCATCGTTTCGGCGCAACCTTCACCGAAACCTTCGGAGAGGCCTTCGCGCAGGTAGCCGTCGGCGGTGAGGGATTTATAAGTCAAGCGACAGCAGGCGCCGAGGCGACTGGAGTTGCGCGTAGCGGCGGCGACGCGTTCGCCGGCACGGAGTTCGGCGAGATCCCAGGCGATGGCCGCGGCATCGTACGAGTGATCCTCGAGGGCGGCAGCGACGGCGAGGCCTTCGCCATGTTGGAAGATAGAGGCTATTTCCCCTCGAAGCGTAGGTTTTCCTGAGGGTTCGATTAAACCTAGTTTTCGCCAGAGCCGACCCGCTTTGGCGCCATGGGCTTGGCCGCCTCCGAGAACTTCGCTGAGATTGATATCTTCCTTTTCGATTTCACGTTTCTCCGGATTGATCAAAGGTTGTTGATCCGCATCAGGCCATATTTTCACATGCGCCGCCGAGTAATCGAGTTTAACTTGGACGCAATCTTTGCCCAAGAAAACGCTGCCATGGGCTTGGCCGCCTTGGGTGAGGCGAGGGAGGAGCGGAAGAATTTCTTTCTCAAGGTTCTCCAGTTTCCACGTGCGCGGACTTCGATGCGAAATCTTCTGCAAGGCATCGGTCAGCCACCCGGCGGGGGTCAGCTGGTTTGTGTCCGAGGTTTTCGGAAAAAAGGCGAGCGTGACGATGCGTCCGTAATATTGGATCCCTGCGATCAATTCCAATTTGCAAGGAGTACCGTAGGGAAGCGCCCGCAAAGAGTCGGGCTTGGTCAGGGCAGGGTGCCATTCATCTTTGATCCGGATGAGGGCGGCGGAGAGGGGGACGAGTTGGGTAGGGCGTGCGCGTTGCCAGATGCCATGGCGACTTTTGATCTCCTGGATTTTTCTCAAGACACCTCGGGTCGGCACGGGTTGGGCCAGGGATTCTTCGGCCGGAAGGTTTTCGAGGGCTAAATCGATCGGTTCCCGGGAGAAGAGCGCCTGGGCGAGTCGTTGCGCCGCGAGTTTGGGCTCGGGCGATTTTTTCATTAAAGATAAGAAGGCAGGCCAATCCAGTCCCTCGCTGCGTTTCAGTTGCAAAGGTTTGGCTTCGCCGAGGCGGGGGGAGTCGCCCGTCCAGAGTGCGTAACCCCGCTCATCGAGCCCGCGGCGACCGGCCCGGCCGAACATTTGCAACAGTTCGTCGGGACGGATTTCTCTTTCGGTGTGATCGCTGGCATAACGCCGATCGGTCACCAAGACGGAGCGAAGGGAGAAATTGATGCCCGAGGCGAGGCCGGTCGTGGCGACCACGACGCTGAGTCGGCCTTCCTTGGCCCAAGGCTCGATCAGGCTGGTCCTTTGTTCAAAGGTAAGACCGCTATGGTGTAGGCCTACGCCTTGGCGAAGCAGTCGGTTTAAGTCATCGCCGGCGCACGCACGTTGGGTCGGATTCAACTGCGGGCCTTGGCCGAGGGGCAGGCCTTGGGCGATTTCACGGGCAATTTGTTCGGCGGCCCGGCGGCGGGGGGCGAAAACCAGGACCGGGCCTAAATCGGCAAGGACGGCCCGGATGACGGCCCGGGCGAGGTGACCCTTGATGCCGGACGGTTCGCGGGTTTCGAGGGCATCCAAGGATATTTCTTCTAGGGGGACGGGGCGGGCGTGCTCCTGGATTAAAGTGACCTTCCGGCCGACCCCTTGGAGCCATTCGGCGATGGCTTGGGGGTTGGAGACGCTACCGCTCAGGAGGAGTAGTTGCGTTGGCGGTGGAGCGATGGCGAGGACGGTCTCGTAAGCCGCTCCCCGCCGCCGATCGGCCAGCATCTGATATTCATCGATTACCAACAGACCGGGATGCCGCCCTTCGAGGAAGCGTTGACGTTGGGTTTCAAGGGTAGCGACGATGACGGGAGCCTCGAGGTTTTCGCTGATATCGCCGGTCGCGATGCCCACGTCCCAGCCTTGGGCGAGCCATTCGGCGCGTTTATCATTGGCCAGGGCGCGCGTCGGTACCGTGTAGACCGCTTGGCCGCGGGTGCCGCCTTTGATTAATAATTCAAATACATGAGTTTTACCGGCACCTGTCGGGGCTTGGACGATCACGTCGTTGCCCTGGCGCAGGGCCTTTAAAGCGTGTTGTTGCCAAAGGTCGGGGAGGATGAGCCGTGAGTCCGACATGACGACTTTCCAGCAAAGCGCGGACGGAGATGAACGCAAGCCGGAGAGGGGTTTGCGGTTGCGGGATTTGCGGCCCTCGTGCTACGACTGATGTCGCATGGCTATCAGTAACGACCTCGCCCGTGGCTTAAAGAAAGTCGATAAGGACCTCGACTTCATGATGAGCTGTTTTGTCGAAGTGCTCGAGCAGCTCGATCACAAGGACTTGGCTGGGACTTTGCCTTGGATGGGTAAGCGGAAATTGCGTGGCGTGCAGATCTTTTCCTACCGCGGCGTGCAGGCTTACTCCATCGCCTTCCAATTATTGAACATGGTGGAGGAAAACGCCTCCGCTCAATCCAAACGTCTGCGCGAAGACAAGAATGGTCTGGCCGCTGATCCTGGGTCATGGGGTCGGGCTTTGAATGCGCTTAAGGACGCCGGTTTGAATGACAAACAAATCGCGAAGCGTCTGAACCGTATCCACGTCGAGCCGGTGCTCACCGCGCACCCAACCGAAGCCAAGCGTGCGACCGTCTTGGAAATCCATCGCGAAGTTTATAAACTGTTGGTCCGCCGGGAAAATAACATGTGGACCGTAGCGGAGCAGCGTGCTATCCGGGATGAGATCAAGGTAGCCTTAGAGCGTCTCTGGCGGACGGGTGAACTCTACCAGCAGAAGCCGGAAGTCCAGTCGGAGCTCCGTAATATCAACTATTTCCTCTCAAAGGTTTTTCCGGACGCACTGGTCAGTATGGATCTGCGTCTCCGGCAGGCTTGGGAAGCGGCAGGTTTCGAAGTAGCTAGAATTGAGCACCCGGATTCGTTGCCGCAGATCACCTTTGGTACTTGGGTAGGTGGCGACCGCGATGGCCACCCCTTGGTGACTTCGGAGGTCACGACGCGGGCGCTTAATCTTTTCCGTTCCACGGCCATCGTGATTTGCTGCGAACGTCTGGAGACGCTGGGTCAGCGACTATCGCTGGGCGATCACCTCCAGCTGCCTCCGCCTGTCTTCATTCGCCAGGTGCAGAAGCATGCGGCGGCTCATGGCGAAGAAGGTGAATTGGCTTTGAAGCGCAATATCGGTGAGACGTGGCGCCAGTATATCAACTTAGTCCGTCTCCGTATGCCCATCGTCGAAGGTGAATTGAAGCCAGGGCAACATCAGTCGCCGGAAGGCGTGATTGCTGACCTTTTATTCTTGAGAGAGACCTTAGTTGAAGTGGGCGCGGCTCAGATCGCCCGCTACGAACT
>DKND01000133.1:0-2320 GCA_002470605.1 Opitutia bacterium UBA7397 | reverse complement strand
CGCCGTCTGGGCTTCTTGGACTCCGAGTTACGCTCCACCCGCCCGTTCATTCGTGAGCAAGCGCCGGTTGGAGCTGAGGCCGATGCGGTGGTGGCCTGCCATCGCGCTCTGGTGGTTCATATCAATCAATATGGTTCAGCTGGTCTGGGCTCCTTAATCGTGAGCATGACCCGATCGGTGTCCGATTTGCTTTCCGTCTATCTCTTAGCGCGCGAAGCGGGGCTGACGGCGGGCGGAGCGGATAGCCCTTATTGTCTCCTGCCGGTGGTTCCGCTCTTTGAGACCATCGATGACCTGGAGCGAAGCACGACCATCCTCGATTCCTTCCTGTCGCACCCGATGACCAAGCGTACCTTGGAAGCTCGACGCGACGCCGGGGTGACCGACGGCTTGACCCAGCAAGTCATGATCGGCTATTCCGACTCCAATAAGGACGGTGGTATCTTGGCTTCACTTTGGAATCTTTATCGGGCCCAGCAGAACCTCGCCGCCGTCGGCGAGAAGCATGGCGTCCGGATCGTCTTTTTCCATGGTCGAGGAGGTACGATTTCACGCGGAGCCGGTCCGACCCACCGTTTCATCGATGCTTTGCCGCAGGGCACCATCAACGGCGAGATGCGCGTTACCGAGCAGGGCGAGAGCATTACGCAGAAGTATGCGAATCATATCACCGCGGTAAACAACCTTGAGCTACTTTCCGCCGGCGTGACGCAGAATTCACTTCTCCATGATGTCGCGGTGCGGAGCGAGATCGCCCAATCTAAGGTCATGGATCGTCTGGCTGAATTTTCCCGCGAGGCTTATCAGTCGCTGATTCGTACCCCTCGATTCATTGAATTCTTCCGTCAGGCGACGCCGATCGATATCATCGAAGCCAGCCGGATCGGTTCACGCCCTTCGCGGCGTACCGGAGCGGCATCCTTGGAGGATCTACGGGCTATCCCCTGGGTCTTTGCCTGGAGCCAGGCTCGTTTCTATCTGTCAGGTTGGTATGGTGTCGGTTCGGCCTTGGCCCGTCTGAAGGACGAAGACCCTAAGGGTTTTGAAATCATCCGTAAGCAATACAAAGATTGGGCGCCCCTGCGTTACATGCTGAAGAACGCCTCCACGAGCGTCTTGGCGTCTAATCGTGGCATGATGAAACTGTACGGCAGCATGGTCACCGATCGGAAGTTACGAAATCTCTTCCTTAAACGGATTTTGGCGGAGCACTTATTGACCCGCAAAATGTTGGATGAACTCTCGGCCTCGAAACTTTCGGAAGGGCGTCCGCGTCTGCGGAAAGTGATTGCGCTTCGCGAGTCAGCCATCGACCTCTTGCACGAGCAACAAGTCGCCATCTTGAAAGACTGGCGGAAGAAAGTGGCGGACGGCGACCGCAAGGAAGCGGATGCGTTGCTCCCGCAGATGTTGCTTTCGCTGAATGCCATCGCCGCCGGCCTCCAAGCCACGGGTTAAGTCAAGGCCTCCCCATTACCAACGAGCCGATGGTTCAGCTTGTCCAGCAATCGCCGGTTTGTTGGCCTGCCTGGGTGGAATTAGACGTGCTTCCAGAAATCGGTCAGAAACTTCGTGGCAAGTTGGGCCAGCATTACGATATTCCAAAAGATAAGCTGCAGGCCAAGCGAGGGGCCGAAACCCATGCTCAACATCTGCGCGGCGGCGCTCGTCACGAGTAGGACGGCGGTGCCGGCGCAAAGGGAGATGACCAGCGTCTGCACGGCTTTAGGGACGAAGCTCGACAAACTCGTATCCGCCATCGCGATAACGATGAAAGTCAGGGCTACCGAAATGATTCCCGTGAGACCAATGCCGACCGCCGTGCCGTCTTTACCAAAAAAGTGATGTGCCGCGAGGCGACCCAGGATGGGCAGATAGATCACGACCATCGCGAGGGAGAGCCAGAAGCCGATTTCGCCATATTTCTGGCCAAGAATCGCTTCGGCATAACGGATCATCGTTCCTTCGAACGTGAGGGACTGAAGCGGATTGACGATGGAAAGGATGGCCACGGAAGAAACCCTGAGGTTTTAGGGTCTTTTGTCGATAATTAAGGCGCAGGTCATCGGGTCCACTCGGCGTGAGACGAGGCCCAAAGATCGTAATTAAGCGGGCGTTTTCCGGTTGGGACCATTCGGAAATGCCCCCCCGATGCCTTGATGATCGCGATACCGGCGGCGACATCCCAAAGGTTCGTACCTGATTCATAATAAGTATCCGCAACTCCTTCGCCGACATAGGCGAGGGCTAGTGCGGCCGAGCCGATCATACGGATTTTCTTATAGCGACCGACTTGTTGGATGAAGAGTTGCATCGCCGG
>DKND01000132.1:38195-49421 GCA_002470605.1 Opitutia bacterium UBA7397 | reverse complement strand
TCTTACCCACGTATTCCCGGACATAAAGCAAGGCAAGGGGCGTGACCTTCAAGCCCAGCTCCTCTAGCACCTCTCGTCTCACAGTATCCGTAAGAGTTTCGCCATGGTTCTGACCACCGCCAGGAAGGACCAGGAACTCCCCCTCCTCCGTGCGAATCCGGACCGCCAAAACTTTATCATCCTGCAGAATTACCGCCCGGGCAGCCGTGCGAACCCCGGAAGCATCTCGGCTAGATTTACGATAAGGTGCGGCCACGTCCCAGTCACCTTACAGTCATGTCACGTCCGTGAGAAGGATATTACGAAATAAACCCGCGACGCCGCTTGTCGGCGAGCCCCTTTTGTTACGCAAGCAGTTACTCTAACGAAATAACCGGCAAGCCGAACTTGACCATCGATCGCTGATGCTACGGCTTGGCACCAACCAAGACCAGACAGCGCGGAGCTTCGTCCTTAATCAAGCACGAGGTTATCGCATCAAATTCATCGAGATCGGCCTCGCGTAAATCCGTTAAAATAAAGTCCTCCGGCTTCAGCAGAACTTCGGGCTTAGGCAAGGTTACTGATTTCTGGCTCGCGATAATGACGGCGACTTTATTCCGGTCGAGCGCAAGGACGGACTCCTTCAAGGAAGCGGTCTTAATCTTGGCGGCCGGAACCTCATGTCCGTCATTTCTCAAACTGTCTGGCAATAAAGCCAGAGCCTTATAAACGACGACCAGGCTGACCTTATAATGCGTAGCAAACGAACGCAGTGAGCGGACCCGGTTACCCCAAAGCCCTTTCGCGATGTCCGATTCGATGACATTTGCTAACTCACGGATGGCCGAGAACGGAAGACCTGGTTGGGCTGCTTCTGGCGACTTGCTGCTCGACGCTTTTAAACGAGCCTTGATCAGCGGGCTGACCATGAACGGCCGATTAGGTCCGGCGGAAACTAAGACGCCTTTCTCCGCTAGCATACTGACGGCTTTAAATGCCGTTATCAGACTCACGTCATAATGCGCGACCAACTTACGGATCGAAGGAAACTTCGCGTCCCACATGCCACGATCCAAGTCGAACTCGATGGCGGCAGCCACTTGCTCGATGATGGATTTGCGCGTAAAATTTCCCATGAATACATCAACAAAGATAACATGGCGGTGCTTTACAAATTATTTTACCATATTTTTGTCACATTATTAACGCGACATTAAGACGAATCAGGCAAAGCGCCGACCACCGTCATGAATCACGGCGATCTCCTTAATCGTTAGTCAACAATACCGTCATCCCCGTTTTGATTTTAATAACATCTGTCGCTTTACTAACAATTTCGCCGCACTGAAAATCTCTAAGCGCAAATCAGTCTCGCCGAAGAAAGCAAGGAGCCCAGACGAGCCATGCCTACCCGGGGGTCACTTCGGCATCCCGTCATCCTAATAACTTTTCGTTGATCTCGTGATTACCATGCACGGCTTTCACGTCATCCAATGCTTCTAAAGCATCAATGAGCTCAAAGACTTGCTTCGCCACGGCCGCCTCGGTCACAGGCATCGGTACGCTCGTGATATAAGCAATCTCACTCGACTCGGGCTTGATTGCTTTGCCCTGCAGGGCCTTGGCGACTGCATCATACGACGCTACGGCGCAGAGGACTTCAAAGTGGTCGCCGTGATTCACCACGTCGTCCGCTCCCGCTTCGAGAACAAGCTCCATAAGGGCGTCTTCGCCCATTTGGGATAATCCGATCAGAAACTGTCCCTTGCGCTGAAAACTATGCGATACGGCGCCTGTCTGGGCCATATTACCTCCGTTATCGCCGAAGGCCTGGCGAATCTCCGCCGCCGCTCGGTTCTTATTGTCCGTGGTGACTTCAACGATTAGCCCGACGCCGGCTGGACCGTAGCCCTCGTAGGTAATTTCTTCGTAGACGACGCCAGGTATTTCGCCAGTGCCCTTCTGGATCGCACGTTTGATGTTGTCCGCCGGCATATTGGCTCCGCGGGCCTTATCGACCTGGGTGCGCAAGCGGCTATTCGTCTCAGGGTTCCCGCCGCCTGCCCGGGCGGCCAAGGTAATTTCCTTCGCCAAATTGGAAAATATTTTTCCGCGTTTAGCGTCGATCACGGCTTTATGCCGCTTCGTCGTGTGCCATTTGCTATGACCAGACATGGTGAGGTGGGTAAAATCAGCCTTTAGCTTTCTTGCCCGAAGCGGGAGGAATCACTTCGACGGCTTCATCTTTCGTAAGCCAAGCCTGCAGCATCGTCAACAGGTTCTGCACCGTCATATAAAGCGTCAAGGCAGCCGGCATGGCGTAACAGATGACGGGGAAAAGCAACGTCATCATCAGGAAAATCGTCTTCTGGGAGCCATCCGCCGAAGGATTGGGCGTCATCCGCATGGATTGCCACATGGTCAGACCCATGAGAATCGGCAGAAGGTTCACGGGCATATTAGCGATATGGAATAATGTATCGGGCGCCGAAAGATCGGAGATCCAAAGAAAAGAATGCAGCCGCAATTCCACGGTCGTCTGGAAGGCGGTATAGAGACCGAAGAAAATCGGCATCTGGATGAGGATCGGCAGACAACCTGCGAACGGATTGATTTTGTTATCTTGGTAAAGCTTCATGAGCTCCTTCTGCATCTTTTCGGGGTTATCCTTATGCTTCTCGCGGATATCTTGCATCGGCTTAGCGAACTTCTGCATCTTCTTCGCCGCCTTCTGCTGCGTGGAGGTCAGCGGCCAGGTGATCAACTTGATCAGGACCGTCAGCACGACGACCGCCCATCCCCAAGCCCAGTTACCGCTCCAATCCAGCATCCAGTGCACGCCACCCAAGCAGGCTAAGAGCAATTTACAGATCGCACCAAAAGAAATAAAACCAAGCAGCTTGGAGAATTGCAGGACGGAAACCTGGCTGTCAGGTAATGCCGCCAGTCGGGCATACTCCTTTGGACCGACAAAGAAATCCCCTTCGACGTAAGAAGATAAATCCGCCCCCAGCGGCGACTCCCAGGACGCGAAAGCCTGCACGCCGCGTTTACCGCCATCAAATTCGACGGGGCGGACCAGAACATCCGTCCGTACCCCACGTACCGCCGGATCGGCCCTAACAATCGAAGCGAAAAACTGGTTGCCCGACGCCACCCAAGCCAGAGGCTTAGACGCCGAGGCGGCAGTATGCTCAGCCACAGCCTTGTGCGCCCCTAAGCCGAAGAGGCCGTTTGAATCCGTAAAGACATCAAGGCCTACGCGCGTGAGCTCATCGCCATCGGAAGCGAGCACGGACAGGAATTGATTAGCCGAATCGCCGACGGTCGGACGCCAACAGCCCGTCGAAACCCAAACTCGGGGCGCCGGAACGCCTGCCGTCGCCGGGATGATCTTAGTCGAAAACCGCAAAGAGTAAGGCTCGGCGTTTTCGGCATCCTTGGCGGCGAAAGAGTAGCTCCGGATAACCTTTGAGCCGTCAGCCAGTGTGCCGACCAGCGTGATCGCATTCGCTACTTCCGGCGTCTGTAGCTTAAATTCGGAGTGCAGAGCATCAATCGATTTCGTGATCGGATTCTGTACGGCCAAGGTGAGAGCAGCTTCGCTATTACCCCGATTAAAGAAAACGCGGTCATGCTTTTCGACATCGGCGTACTCATGGATCAGCTCTACTTTCTCCACCGCACCACCGCGGCTCGTGAAGGTCACGCGTATCGCGCCATTCTCGCGGACAAAACGCTGTGCAGTAGCGGCTTCCACGGCCTGACCGCTCATTCCAGAAGCGGCCAGAGCTGGCACAACCTTAGCCACCGCCGCAGCAGGAATGCCTGGACTAACCGCGGCCGCCGGGGCTTTGCCCGCCGGCGTTGGCACTGGCTTTGTGAAGAAGAAAAGGGCGAAAGCGCCGACCATGCACGCCATACCCAGTAGGAAGTTTTTGCGATCCATAGAAAAAGAGAACGCTGGCGTAAGGAAGCCACCGACAAGGCGCAAGGCACAAGGCGACCTAACCCCTATTTAAAGGCGATTATAACGCCAAAAGGCTCTCAATTAAGCCTCACAGGCGAAGCTTATGAGCCAGGCTTGGTTACTGGCAACTTAGCCAACTCAGGCGGGAGACAGTCGGCCGCGTAGGTCGGAAAGGTCAGTTCTAGCAGCGAGACGAAGGGGGCCGTAAATTTTGCCTGCCCGCCAGATCGATCAACCAGGGTCGCAACTGCTACCGCCTCAGCCCCGTGTGCCTTCAAGATATCGAGGCATTCTTGGACTCGACCACCACGCGTCACGACATCCTCTGCGATCAAGACCCGTTCGCCAGGACGGAAGGTGAAATTACGCCGCAAAACCAAACGGTCATTCTCCTTTTCCGCGAAAACGAACCGGACGCCCAACTGGCGGGCAACTTCCTGCCCGACCACCAAGCCACCAATAGCCGGAGCCATCACGGTGTCACAGGGGTACGCCTTCAGTTTTGGCTTAAGTAACTCAATGAGACGCGTGACCTTATCCATGTATTGGCACACCTGCGCGCATTGGAAAAAATGCCCGCTGTGCAGGCCCGAACGCAGGAGGAAGTGCCCCTGCAATAGCGCCTTGGAATCACGGAAAATCTGGAGGGCCTCTTCTTGGGTCGAACTCATATATGAGGCATATGGTTAAAAGACAAAATAGCCCCAGGGCGAGAGGATAGCATGCATCCCGACCCCAACAAAGGTTCGACCACGCTCCCCCCCTCGGCCATCTTAGCCCATCCGACGACCCATATGGAACCTACTGCCCCTACCCCCCAGACCACCAAAGCACGCAGCCTTATCATTGCGATTGCCGCGATCCTCATCGTCGCCCCCTTTGTTGTCTTTTTCTGGAAGACGAAGCCGGCGGTCGTCAACCCGTCCGAAGTCTGCGAGATGGCCTGGATCCCAGCCGGAGAGTTTACCATGGGAAGCGATAAGGCGGATGAAAAACATAATGAGGAAAAACCCGGACACGCTGTCCAAGTAAAAGGAATTTGGATGGACGTCACCGAAGTGACCAATGCGCAGTTTAAAGTCTTCGCCGATGCCACCGGCTATCTCACGGACGCAGAAAAGAACCTCGACCCGCGCGACTTTCCTAACGTTCCCTCGCCCGAATACCTCAAAGGCGGTTCACTCCTCTTCAAACACACTTCCGGCGTAAATCCCTTTCAGTGTGGCGTCGGCGACTTGCCTTGGTGGAAGTTCACCGTCGCGGCAACGTGGCGTCAACCGGAAGGTCCCGGCTCGTCGATCAAGGAGCGCATGAACCACCCGGTTATTTGCCTGACCTATAAAGACGCCCAAGCCTTTGCCAAGTGGGCAGGCAAACGTCTCCCCACCGAAGCCGAATGGGAACACGCCGCACGCGGTGGCTTAAAAGATAAAAACTATACCTGGGGCGACGAAGAACGTCCCAACGGCAAATACATGTGCAATCACTGGCAGGGGAAATTCCCCGCCACCGACTTGGCTTTAGATGGTTTTAATTATGTCGCTCCCGTTAAATCCTACCCGCCCAACGGCTATGGCCTCTACGATATGGCAGGCAATGTCTGGGAGATGTGCGAAGATTGGTACGGCATCGACTGGTATGCAAAATCCGCCAAATACAATCCCGTGGGCCCAGCTATCGGCCATGACCCGGAAGGCACCGGCTACGGCCAGCACGTCATCCGCGGCGGATCATGGCTCTGCGACGAGGCTTATTGCTTCCGTTACCGTGCCACTGCCCGTCAAGGCCTCGACACCTTGACCTCGACGAACCATGTCGGCTTCCGTTGCGTCTCAGACAAAGCCGGTCCCGCTGGCAAGTAAGCTTACTTTTTTTCCTGGTAATCCAAATCCTTGCCGAAGGTTTCTTCCATCGTCCAAAGGGCGATGAAGGCGGCGCTAAAGCAAATCGCGCCAAGAATCGCCCCGGCAACCGATGGTGCGACTCGCGCCTGACCGAGCGGCATGGCAAGATAGGTGAACAAGAAAGTCAACGGCACCAGCGAACCACGAGCAAAGTTAGGCACCGTAGTCGCGACGGTGGCCCGCAGGTTCGTGCCGAACTGCTCGGCCGCAATAGTCACAAAGAGCGCCCAATAGCCCATGCCAAAGCCCATCAGGAAAATAAGCCGGTAATAAGCCGCGGAACTCCATCCGGCGGAGCCGAAGAGATAGAAACCGACGCAGACCAAGCTGAAGAGGAGGAATCCAAGTACGACCTTCTTCCGCGAACGAAGCAACTGACTGCCAATGCCGCTGGCAAGGTCGCCAAAAGTGAGGCCGAGGTAGAAGGCGGCGACGGACCAGTTATCCTTGATTGGCTCGCCTTGGATTCCAGCGGCTGGTGCGAACACGGTAGAAGCACGCTGCACGAGAATCCCGATCATAAACCAAGTCGGTAGGCCAATCAGGATACAACGCAGATAGCGCACGAAGCGTTCACGGCTGGAGAATAGGGCGAAGAAATTTCCGCGAGCCACGGAGCCTGCTTCCGCATGCTCTTTTGCCTGATGATACATGCCGGACTCTCGGACCCCCACGCGCAGGGCAAGCAGCATCAAGCCGAGACCACCGCCAATGAAATAACTCATGCGCCAGCCCTCGACCGTCGTGCCGAAAAGACCTCCGACCACCCGGCCGATATCGCCAACATGATCCGCCATAAAACCGGCGACGACGGCGCCAAAGACGCCGACCGTAGCGACCAGGGCGGTACCATAGCCGCGACGTTCTTTCGAGAGCGTTTCAGAGACGAGGGCGATGCATCCTCCTAGCTCACCCGCCAAGCCTAGTCCGGCGATGAAACGCCAGGTCGCGTATGCTTCAAAGCTATGCACCATGCCGTTAGCGATATTCGCGATGGAATAAAGCAGGATAGAACCGAACAGCGTGGTCAAACGTCCCATTCGGTCTCCAAGGATACCAAAAAGAATTCCACCCATAAGCATGCCCATCATTTGCCAAGAGAGTAAATCCTGATACCAAGCGGCTCCGCTGATCAGATGCCCCAGACCAAGACTGGTAAGGCTATCCTTACGAATCGTCATGAACAACGTGAGGTCGTAAATATCGACGAAGTACCCTAAGGCTCCGACGATGACCGCCGGCTGGATAAGGTCCCGCCAGAGCGGCCGCTCGTTGACGACAGAAATAGATGATTCGCGCATGGGGAGGGGCTACGCCTTCAAACCATGCAGGTTCGCCATCGAAATGCCAGAAAGCATTGCTCCCGTGACGCCAAGGAAGCCTTGGTCCGTACCGATCAAAAAGAGATTCGCCAGGTCCGTGCGACCATCGCGTCGTTTCACCGGAGAACCGTAAATCGCCCCGTTCAAATGCCCAGTAAACTTACGGACCGTACGTGGGGTAAAGACGTCGGTCGACGTCAACGCCGCATCATGGGCAACATCAGCGACTGCGGGTAAATGGGTACGGGCGACGCGATTCAACCGTGCACACCACTCCTGCTTGCGGGCTTGGTACTCGGTCTCAGGCAAAGCGCACCAGGCGTCGTGATTAGCAAGGGCGGTGACACGGAGCCAACCCTCGTCCAACGCCCGGCCCTCGCCGTATTCATAATTATTCGGAATACAGATCACTCCCGAACGCGCATCAACGAGCTGTTCTGGCGATCGATAAGTAAAGCGTTCCGCATCGCAGAAGAAGATGATCGTGTCTTGCCATTTGAAATCACGAAAGGCGGCGGGGTCATAAGTTGCGATAGTTTCAGCATAGCCCAACCGCCCGATTTCCGCAGCGCCCACCAGCGGCGAAACGTCCGAGCGCAGACGCTGGGTCTCCACCGCCCCGGCCGATGAGTAAATCGCATCCGCGGTCACTTCCGTCCCATCATCCAACTGTAAGGCCGCTACGCGACCCGCCTTAACCTCCATCGACTTTACGCCGCACTTCATGCGACGTTCGACCCCGTGCTCGCGACAGCGATCCAGGAGAATACGGACGACTTGGCGGACTCCGATAAATGGACGCGCGAAACCCTCGCGGAATAGCGAACGCCACATCACGGCGAACTGCGACACTTCGATATCATCCTCCAAGGCGCTGCCGTAAAAACAAGTAGGCAGGAGCAACATATCGCACAGCAACGGGTCGCCGAGGCGTTCATCGAGCAAACTCCGAGCCGAGCCGCCATGAGCCTGTAATGCCGCCTCATCTAGTCCGGCAATCCAGGCATCTAATGCGCGGAATCGGTCGACTGATTTCGGAAATTCCGTCGCTACGTCGGCCAATAAGTCATCGAAGTGATTATTGAGCCGTAGATTTTTTCCGGCCATGGACACCTTTGATCCGAATTGCGGGCATAGGTCCAATTCTTCGCGCCGGATACGCAACTGACGCATCAACTTGACCAATGGAGCGCCCTTCACCCCCTCCGGAACCCAATTAGTAAGCGCATGTAGGCCCACGTCATACTTGCGGCCGGCTTTGGCATAAAATGAATTCAACCCTCCGGGGGCATTATGACGCTCCACCACCAGCACCCGACGATCATACATCGCCAGCCTGACGGCAGCGGCAAGACCAGACATACCTGCTCCGATGATAACGGCGTCGTAATGATTCTCAGCGTGAGTCACTGACCTACTTTCGGGCAGGCTGGCCGGAGGTCAAGCGGGGGAATCAAGGCGCCGTAATCCTCAAGACTTCTTCGGCCGCGCGCGAAACTTGCGCCGACGTGATACGTGCCATGGCGCGATCCATACGAATGAGATAATCCCGTTGAGGTTCGCCCTCATAATGAGCCGTGTCGACGCGCACGACCCGGTTGATCGTCCCCCAGGGGCGCGCACGGGCATAGTCCGAAGGTCCGAAAACCCCGACCACCGGAGTGCCCACGGCCGCCGCCAATTGCAAAACAGATGAATCGGAACCCAAGAACAGGCGTGCACCTTGAATGAGCTTGGCCACTTGCGCGAAGCGGAGCCGGCCGGCCGTCGACATCGCCACCGGACCGATCAGGCCGCACAAAGCTTCAGCCATGATGCGTTCTTCACCGGCGACTCCGGCTGAAACCACGATCCGATCGACGGAATAATTACTGACGAGTTCCCGGGCCACGGCAGCCCACTTATCAATTTCCAAAATCCGCTCCGGACGCGATGACCCCGGGTGAATCACCGCATAGCGACGATCCTCAACCAAAAGACCGTGCTCTTGCATGCGGGAGGGCGCAAACCACATCGCTGGTGGCTCGGCATGAAAACCTAAAGCCTGAGCCATCACTTCATGGTCGCGCGCCGCTTCATGGGGATCCACGGCGGTGCCAAAAACTTTGCGGTGATAAAACGGCCGCAATAAGAATGACGCGTGCCCCGCACAGACGCGCTTACGAGCTCCACTTAAGGCCACCAGTCGCAACGCCCGCGGATGCCCACCCAAAGCGATGGCCACGTCAAAACGCTGCCGACGAAGGTGAGCAATCACAGAGAATAGGCCTTGCGAAGGATTAACCCCCAGGACCTCGACGACAGCCGGACAGCCCTCGAGGGCAGGCTCGGAGTCCGGAAGCGTGACAAAAGTGAAAGTTGCCCCGGGATGGCGCTCACGAATCGAGCGTATACCCGCTGTCGCGGCCAACGCACCGCGGAGTCCGGAAAACTTGACGACCAAGATGCGCATCTTAGGCGAGACCCTTGGACTGATTATCCCACAAGCGACGGAAGAGCTCGGAGGAACGATAGACTTCCTCGCGCGAACCATCCGCCACGATGCTACCAGCATCAAACACCAAGACACGGTCCACATCTCGGATTGTACTAAAACGGTGGGCCACGATCAATGTCGTCCGCCCTTTCATCAGGAAGGAAAGCGACTGCTGGATGCCTCGCTCCGTTTCTGTGTCCAAGGCTGAAGTGGCCTCGTCTAAGATTAAGATAGGGGCATCCTTCAAGAAAGCTCGGGCGATGGAGATGCGCTGCCGCTGTCCACCGGAAAGGCGCGAACCGCGTTCTCCTACGCGGGTTTCGAACCCCTCAGGAAAGGTTTGGATGAAGTCCAAAGCCCCGGCCAACTTGGCCGCGGCCAAGACTTCGGCATCCGTGGCGCTCGCGCGACCTAAGCGGATATTTTCCATGATACTTTCGTTAAACAACACAGGCTCCTGGGAAACCAAAGCGATATTAGCCCGTAAATCGGCCTGCCGGACCTCCCTGATATTCATGCCGTCGACCTTGATCAAGCCCTGCTGGGGGTCAAAAAATCGCGGGACTAAATTCACGAACGTGCTCTTACCGGCGCCACTGGGACCCACCAACGCCACCGACTGTCCAGCGGGAATCTGCAACGTGAGCGAACTAAGAATGACCTCTTCGCCATAAGCAAAAGTAAGCCCCTCAAATGCGATGGCGCCGTGCACCCGGGCGAGCGGCCTGGCATTCGGCAGATCCGCGACATCGATAGGAGCGTCGAGAATCTCTTCCAATCGCGAAAGCCCTGACTCCGCCATCGTGATGAGATTACTCATCCGGCCTAATTTCTTAATCGGCTCATACGCGATATAGATCGCGGTGATGATCGTGATCAGATCCTGGTACTGCATCCCGGCACCCGCCCCGAACCAGACCGCCAAAGCGATACCGCAAGCGGAAACCGCCTCAAGCAAAGGCGAGAGAGACTTATCGTAACGCGCCAACTTGGCCTGCATCCGTAAGCCCTCGCGACTGCATAGGCCAAAGCGTTCCATCTCACGCTGTTGTAATCCATAGGCCCTGATCTCCCGAGGGGATTGCAGATTTTCGACGACGATGCTATTCAGCCCAGCCGAACTGGAAAGGGCGCGGGCCGCACGAGATTGCAAAGCCTGACCGATAGCCCGAACCAGGAAAACCGAAACTGGGACGACGCCAAGGCAGAGCAGGAACCATAAGCCGCCAGGCATCGTGAAGCATTTCCAGAGAACGACCGCCAAGGCACCCACGAGCGTGAATGGCTGGATGATCAAATCCGTCGAAACATCCACCAAGACCAATCGCACCGATTGTACATCGCCAGTCAGCCGCTGCATCAGGTCTCCCGTCGGGATCTTCCCGAAGAATCCGAGATGTAACGTCTGCAATTTCTCGAAGACCGCCAAACGAACCGACTCGACGACCCGCAATCCCGCAAGGTTGATCAAAAAGCTGGCGAAAAATTGCGCAATGCCACGGACGACGAAAACAAATGGCAGGAAGGCGACGGCAAAGAGCACTTCGTAGCCCTTGGGCAGGAAAAGCGGCC
>DKND01000132.1:32395-38130 GCA_002470605.1 Opitutia bacterium UBA7397 | reverse complement strand
TAAAGCAAGCCGAAGAAAATCGCCAAAGCCAACAACCCGCGGCTCCCCTTGAGGTGAGGAATGTAGATCTTATGACGCCCCTTGAACACCCTGCCAGCGTGGCGGAGACCCCCGCCAGAGGAAACACCAAAACTATCTTATTTCCGCTTCGGGAAAGCCACGGAAAGTGCCACCGCCACCGCTAGCACCAGGCCGATGATCGCCAGAGAGATTTCGGTAGGGATATGAACCCGCCCATCATGCTGCAATGCGTCCGGGACCCAGGTGCCGATGCGCCCCATCGGCTGACCAAGGCCGGCGATCCAGGGAAAAATCATCTTAAAGCCGATGAAAATGAGGACAAAAGACAAGGCTGGCTTAAGGAAGCGGAACAAGTGCATGAAACCTGAGATGGCGAAGTACATCGAACGCAGGCCCATGATGGCGAAAATATTCGAAGTAAAAGCGATGAAACGTTTTTCTTCGATAGGCATTTCGAGTGGTAAGATACCCAGCACGGCCGGAATAGAATCTACGGCGAAAAGCAGGTCCGTTCCTTCGATAACCAGAAGCACGACAAACAGCGGGGTGAACAGGCGCTTCCCGTTTTCCACGACCCAAAATGCGTTACCGTGCAGCCGGGGCGTCAAGGGAAGCACTTTGCGGCTGAGCCGCACGATGAAATTCTCGTCCACGCCCTTCCCTTCCTCCTCATCATTGGTCGAGGCTAGTTTTATTCCGGTAAATAACAAGAATGCCCCGAATAACGGCAGCAAGATCGCGAAACGGTCCACCGCAGCGACGCCGACGACGATAAAGATGGCACGCATGATGACGGCTCCGATGATGCCCCAGAAAAGCACCCGACGCTGCAAAGATTCGGGGATGTTGAAATGGGCGAAGACTAAGATGAAGATGAAGAGATTATCGACCGAGAGGGCTAATTCCAAGACGTAGCCCGCAGCAAAAAGCTCCGCGTCCTCGGAACCCCTCCAAGCAGAAAGCAGGAAGCCGAATCCAACCGCCAAGCCAAGCCAAACCACGCACCATGCCACGGCTTCCTTGAAAGTCGGCGTTTGGTCCTTCTTGTTGAATACTCCTAAATCAATCGCAAGGATTGCCGCCACAAACGCCAAGAAAACCGCCCAGGCCCAACTCGGAATGACCAAGGGCGCTTCGGCGAACAAGTGGAAGATATTCACCCCACCAGAACTCACCAGAACCCCCACGCTGTCAAGCCTCTCACGCCCGATGCAGGCTTGCTCGCAAGAACTAATCCCCCATTAAATTCACCCTACGTCCTCGTAGTTCAACGGATAGAACACTGGTTTCCTAAACTGGTAATGCAGGTTCGATTCCTGCCGGGGACAATCCTTTAGCGCTTCAGACGATAGCCTTGAATGCGGGTGCTGGACGTCCGGCGGTAAATCGACTGGACGTCAGCGATGGTCATGAGCGCCCAAGGCGCCAAAATGCTATCACCGTTCTTGGTCAGGACGATATCGTCCGCGATATAGACACAAGTGTGCAGGCCTTCTCCGTTATCGATGAAGCATAGCACGTCTCCGAAGTGATAAGGCGCGTCAATCGCCGCATAATTCTCCAACAAGTGAGCGGCGGCCAACCGTGTATCCAGAAAATAATCCTTGGGGGTGATGTTAAAAAAATTCAGCGAGGTCCAATGGCAATCCGGGAAACGGCCTTTGAGCCCTAATTCCATTTCCGGAAAGGTGTAAGCCCGCTGACGCATCAGGGAGGGTAGGAAGTGCGTGATGTCGACCGTCTGCGGAGCACGACGCGAAGTGATGGCGTTGATGAACGTCAGTCTTGGAGCATCTACCTGACCGGCGGTCCAATACTCCAAGAACTGCTTACGGTCCGACTTAAGCGGCAGCCTCAATTCCACGATCAAGCTCCGCACCCGCGTCACCGTCCGGAAAACTTTCAAGACTTCATCGGAATTTTTCGCCAATGTAAGCAAAGCCGCGATATCGCTAAAGACGATCGCCTCTCCGCGACGCCATACCAGCTGCCGGAAGAGCGTCCGCTGTTCCTCGTTTAATTCGGCATCCGCCATCCACTCATCGATATTGCCGCCCAAGACGTAGACCGGGTCATGTTGATATTCGTTGGCGGCTGATTTGGCTAATTCAGTATAAAGCGCGCTACGCACCTCCGGGGAAAGCGCCTTGAGGACCTCGATTTCCGGATGCAGGGCGATTGTATTCCCACTCACCTGCGATCGACCCGAAGAGAACAAACGCGTCACGATCTCTGCTTGGACGCCTATCCTCGCCAACAAGGCGCGCACAGATTGCTCCGTCGTCTGCTCGAAGGTCCACCGCGTCACGGAATTCGGCTTGGCCACCGCCGCCAGAAGCGAATCGGGTGCCGCCAGGTAAACCGTGTGCACTTCCAATTCCCCCCACGGGCCGGGCCGAGCCATCCATGTAGCCTCCATCGGCTTGGTTTCCGACGCCCAAAGCCCGCAGCTGAGCAATAAGCATAGGATGAATTTCGTGACTTTCACACCTTTTTAACATCAACAATATCGTGAAGTTCCAACATAAATATTTTAGTTATTTACTCCAAAGCCATCCGCTTAATTTCAAGTTAATGTGCACGGTATGGCTTCCCGAATTTGTCTCGGACTAAGTTCGCCCACGTCACGAGTCCGTGACACATTAGAATGAGAGGCATGGGCGGTAATCCTTCAGGGAACATTAAATCTCTTCCGCCAACATCCCTAAGGCCGGCAAAGCCTAATAAAGCCCGTAAACCCGTCAATTCGGCATTTCGCATTGTAGCAACGGGACTTTAAGAACAGAGATAGGGGTAACCTTTCCCTCCGTGCCACCGCGTCCCAAATCAGTCAAAAAAACCGCTGCTCCACGTGGCCGATCCGCTTCCAGCACTAACCGACGCCCTAAGCCTCGGGCGCCACGCCAAGAAACCGCCGGCTCCACGTCGACCCCGGAAGCCGCCCGCGGACAAAAAGATCAGCGGATTGGGATCTTGATCGATGCCGATAACGTCTCGCACCAACACCTCCCGACATTACTCCGCTTCGTCGGCGTGACCCCGCTCTCTTGTGCCCGGGCTTATGGCGATTTCAACGGCCGACTAAGTGGCTGGCGTGCAGCCGCCCTGGATTGGCCCGCCCTTGAGCTCGTGGATCAGCGCAGCTATACGCCTGGGAAAAACGCGGCTGACATGCGCCTCACCATTGACGCCGTGAAGCTCATGGCCGGAGCCGAGCCGCCTACTACCTTGGTCTTTGTCACCAATGACAGTGATTTCACGCCGGTCGTCGAAGACGCCAAGCGCCTCGGCGTCCGCATCGTTGTCATGGGTGAACGCACCCACAAGGCCTTACGCTCGACGGCCCATCATTATCTCAACCTCACCGAACTGCGTGACCGCCTGGACCAAGAACAGCGCGCGAAATCAGATCCACGAGCCGCCTTGGCGCTCTTGGCTCAAGCCATCCGAGAGCTGACCCCCAAGACCAAGACTGAAGTCACCGCCTTACTCGATCAATTCGACAAGCTGTTGCCCGAAATCATTTTCACCGAAGCCCCCGCTCGTCCGAGCCGCGAACCGCGCGCACCCCGGGAACCTCGACCCGCACGCGAACCGAGAGCCCAACGCGAGCCGCGCCCCCAACGCGAGCCACGCCGAGCTACGGAGCCCTCCGGCCAAGATTATCGCGATAACCCGAATCTCACGCCCGCCCAACAGGCCGCAGGTAAAGCTGAAGCTGACCACCGCCGTCGCGAATTACTTTCACGACGAGACATCATCGAAGCCCTCGTCGATGTGGCGACCGGGCTCGCCCCTGCCGGCGAATGGCTGAAGGTCGAAATCATCAAAAAATATCTGGTTCAGGAATATCCCGGACTCGAACGCGATGCACCGCGCTATGCCAAGTTCTACCGAATGCTCGAAGATACCGGATGCTTCGAAGTCGACCTGCGTGGCTCGACGGTCATTGCGCGATTAAAAGAGTAAAAGATTACTTGCCGAGGGTGCGGGCCAGAAAAGCCAAAGTGACCTCGGTCAACTCCGGCTTGTTCGAGGCACTGCTCACTTCCGCGCCTTCGACCACGCCCGTTCGCTTCCAACTTTTACCGTTTGGGTGAAGGTCGAAGGTGTGCGGAGCGCCCTCGACAACGACATATTCATACGGCGTTTTTGCGGCCCGCAGGGCCTTGGCCATGTCCTCCGATTGAGCAATATCGACCGTCGTATCGGCTGTGCCATGAAGAATCAATACGGCCGGATCCTGGGCGTCGCACTGCAATTCCGGCAGGTAGGAATTCTGCTCGGAAGCGGGCACGCCCGGGACATCACCTTTGCCATGCTTGGAAAAATTGACCACGCCATACAGGTCGATGACGGCCGAGACCTTGGCAGAAAATTTAGCAGCCGAATCGCCACCGGGGCCTGACTTGTCATCGGACAGGCCGACCATGAGCGCGAGGTAACCGCCCGCCGAGCCGCCAGCGACGCCTACCTTATCGGGATTCACGCCGAGCTCGGTAGCATGCGCCCGCACCCAGCGCACGGCATTACGGCAATCGGAGATGTTCTGCGGCCAAACACCCGGGGCCGACTTAGATCCTAGTTTATAATTACAACTCACGACCACATAACCGGCCCGACACAAATCGGCACTGACGCTCGCCGAACGATATTCGGCTTTATCGCCTCCGGTGAAGCCGCCGCCATGAATGAAGACGACAGCCGGTCGATCATTGCGTACCGGACCAGAAGGGAAATAGAGGTCGAGCTTCTCCTTGCGCTCGGAGCCGAGGAAGGCGACTTCGCTCAGGCGAAAGACCGGCGAAGCCGAAGAGTCGATGGCGTAGGCGACCGCTGCTAGGTTCGGTACCTTTGGGATCTCAACGGCCTCACCGGGCTTGACCAGTTCGCGGATGCCAAGCCTGGAAGTGTCGGCGGCGAAGACAGAAGCGGCGGCGAGGAGTATGAGAAACGGACGCATAAAGGGAGGGGTGGAAAGTTTCTACCCCGCAACCGAAGGCAGTCAACGCGTCAACCAATCCTTACTTGACGGCTCCAGGCAAGGCTTTGGATGAACGCGTATTCTCCCAAACCTTCACATCGTCCACAAGGACCGTACCGGCAGCTCCGACCAAGAATACGATGCGCGACTTGGGAGAGTCGAGCACGGTGCCTTTGGCAGCGAGAGGAGGCAAAGCATCCAGCTGGACCAAGACGTCGTTGCCGTTCTGTTCAATAAATACTTGGTGCCACTGGCCGTCGCCAGTCTTCGAAGGCTGCGCCGCCAGTTTCTCGACCCGGTAGAATTTCGGATCAGCCAACTGCTCTTTGGTCAGAGCGGGCAGGATACGGCCAGCCTTATCGGCTTCGCGCTTCTCCTTGCCTTGGGCGATATGCGAGGCCGGCTCGCCGCGGTCCTGCTGGATGGCCAACTGGGTCGGGGCTAAGGATACGCGAAGCAAATGGGCCGACCCACCAAACTGGCTTTCGCCGTCCAGCAAGAAGAGGAAATATCCGGGCTTCGCGTACTTAAACCGGAAGCTGATGGTGGCGTTGCGACTGGGAATCGGCACGCCGATTGCAGGCCCGTGATGGTCATCAGGCGAGCAAATCCCTTGAAGAGAGCCGTCGACGATGCTGAACGCGCCTGCCTTGCCGCCAGGCTCCCAAGGCTTGGGGATGGCGGCGCCAGAAAAGCTCTCGTCAAGCAACGGCTTACCAAGTTCGGCGAG
>DKND01000132.1:25690-32343 GCA_002470605.1 Opitutia bacterium UBA7397 | reverse complement strand
GTAAGCATAACCGTCGACGATGGCGCGCAGTGATGCTTCGACAAGGTTTTCGCTCACACCGACTGTACCCCATGAAGTCTTACCGTCCGAGGAACGGATCACCACGCGGGTCTTGGCGGCGGTGCCGTCAGCGCCACCTAAGATCCGCACTTTATAATCCACCAGACTGACCTTGGCGATCTTCGGGAAGGATTTCACCAAAGCCGAACGTAAAGCCTGGTCGAGCGCATGCACCGGACCGTCGCCCTCCGCGACCGTGAGCGACTCCTTGCCGCCGACGCTGACCCGCACCACGGCTTCACAGTACGCCGAGCCTTGAGCCCCGCGAGCGGTGACATGATACGACATCACTTCAAACGGAACGGTCTTCGTCTTGCCTAAGTGACGGCGCAACAGAAGCGCCAGCGAGGCTTCCGCGTCTTCGAAGCTCCAGCCGGCATGCTCGAGTTTCTTAAGTTCATCCAGCGCAGTGCTGGTCGCAGGCGAATCGCGGTCAAGGTCGATGCCCAGTGATTTCGCCTTCATCGTGATATTACTCCGTCCGGATTGATCACTCACGAGCACCATGCGCTCGTTACCGACAACCGTCGGGTCGATGTGCTCATAGGCGGCCGAGAATTTACGGACCGCATCGACGTGCGTTCCGCCCTTATGTGCAAAGGCAGCCGTGCCGACCCAGGGACGACGCGGATCAGGCGCGAGATTGGCGACGCCATCGACGAAACGGGAAAGGCCGGCGAGGCCCTTGAGCGAGGTCGATGAGACGCACTTCCAACCGTACTTCAGTTGGGCGCAAGGGATGACCGCCGTCAGATCGCAATTACCAGTCCGCTCACCGATACCATTGACGGTGCCTTGCACGTGCGAAGCACCTGCCTCAAGCGAAGCAAGAGCGTTGGCCAAGCCGAGCCCAGCGTCATCATGGGTATGGATGCCGACCGGAATCTTCATGGCCGCTAACACCGCACGCGTGGCCGCGGCCACCGTGGCAGGCAAGGAGCCTCCATTGGTATCACAAAGCACGATGCGGTCTGCCCCGCCTTCGACGGCCGCAAGCATGGTAGCGATCGCATAGGCCGGGTCTTCCTTCCAGCCATCGATCGCATGTTCGCAATCATAGACGACTTCACGGCGATGGGATTTCAGAAAGGCTACCGTATCACGGATCATCGCCAGGTTTTCCTCAGGCGAACAGCGCAAGACTTCACGGACATGCAGAGCCGAAGTTTTTCCATAGATCGTTACGACCGGGGTATCGACCTCGAGCAAGCCGCGCACTTGAGCATCCTCGGAGGCACGCACACCCTTCCGACGCGTAGAGCCAAAAGCTGCCAGCTTGGCATGCTTAAACTTGATTTTCTTGGCTCGGGCGAAGAATTCGACGTCCCGAGGATTGGATCCGGGCCAGCCTCCCTCGATATAATTCATGCCAAAGCGCTCGAGCTCAGCGGCAATGCGCAGCTTGTCATCGACCGAGAAATGGATCCCCTGCCCTTGCGAGCCGTCGCGGAGGGTGGTATCGTAGATTTCGATGGAGCGTGCCATGGTAGTGTAGGTGGAAGGTTGGGTAAAGGGAGGGGGCCGTTCCGAGTGCCGCGGAACGGGGAGTCGCCCGTCGGGCGTTCCGTTCAGCGGGCTCAGAGCCCGATGATGGTAATAATCGAAGGCAGGATGGCACGACCATCCGCCAAGCGGAGGGAGGTCGAAGAATGTGCCAAGGGTGCCATGACGTAGAAACTAACTTCAAGCCCATCCCTCAGGAGAGTCAAAGGGAAAGGTGCCCGGGGGCCGAACTAGACTCGCCAAATCAGCCTGATTATGGCTTAAAACACCCCATGCGACTCATGTTGCCTCTTCTCGCTTTAGGATGGGGTGCCATCAGTGCCTCCGCCCAGTGGAGCATTTTTGCGGAAAAATTACCCGCCCCGGGACACTGGGCCACCTATCAGATCGAAGGCGTCAAACCGAATGAGCCGGCCTCGCTGACGACTATTCGACTCTCGGTTCGAAACGAAGGAACCATCACAGGAAAGCCCTACGTCTGGCTCTCCATCGAACCCATCGCCTGGCTTGGATCTAAAGAGAAAGCCCCGCTTCGTTTTCTCCTTCCGCAAAACCTCGATCGGGCCGGCGCCAATAAGCTGCTCGAGTCAGCCGCTGAAATCGTTTTCTCGAATCCGGTCAAAGGCGCTTATCACATGCTTCCCGAGGATGTGACCTCATTGTCCGACAAAGTTGGTTTCAAAACTACGAACTCACTCGAAGCCGACAACCCCAACGCCGAGCTTATTAAACTCGGAGAAAAATCTTGGACGTGCAACCGGCTGAAGATGGAATGTTTTACCGTCATCGACCCGCCTTTCGTCAAGAAACAGACGATTATCATCCGCGGCACCGTCTGGAAAGATGACACCGTCCCTTTTGGCGTCGTCCAGGCCAAGTGGTCCGAAAAATCCATCAAGGGAGATAAAGTGAACGAGGAGCAGAAAGTCCTCACGCTTACCGGCTTCGGCAAGGAAACAGCACCGGCTCAGGCGCTGGAACGAGGAGATCGCTTCTCCATCTGGAAACTGCTCTTCAACCGCTAAGCTTTAGCCGGCCCAACAAAGGACCAGCCCGTTCGACCTAAATCAAACGGGCTGGAGTTAAATGGTGGCCTGAGTCGGAATCGAACCAACGACACGACGCTCTTCAGGCGTCTGCTCTACCAACTGAGCTATCAGGCCAATAAACTAAAGGTAAGAAGGACAAAGCCCCCCTGCCCTGTCAATCCGACAAGGAAGAGAGGCCTAAAAAGGGCCTCAGAAGCTGAATTTCCAAGCAGCCAGACGACGCTCAACTTCCGCAATGACCTCGGCTTCGCCAGCCTCACCCTTGTCGGAGACAAAGGTCACCGAGAAGCGGACGAATGATCCGCAATCATCCCAAGGCACCGTGGAGATCAGATGTTCGGTGATCATCCATTGAGAGAAGGCCTCGCCGGACTCGAAACTCACTGTGCCAGAAGGTCCCGTGGCAGCCTTCGGAGCGGGCATGTAGAGGAAGAAGCCAGCGCCAGGCTTACGCACCTGGAAGCCGAGCTTGGCGAGCACACCCACGAGCTTGTCCATACGGCGAGAATATTTAGCGGCAATGGCCTTAGGAATGGAGACCTCGTCAAGGCCGGCGGCGCCGGCTTTCTGAATACCGAGGAACTGGCCGGAGTCGGAGTTATCTTTGACGTCGCCATAAGCGCGGACGAGCAAAGCGTTACCAGCGACAAAACCGATGCGCCAGCCGGTCATATTATGGCTCTTCGAAAGCGAGTGCAGCTCGAGTGCCACATCTTTAGCTCCGGGCACCTGCAGGATCGAAACCTGCTCGGCGCCGAAGTGGAGCGAGCCGTAGGCGGCATCCTGGATGACGACGAGGTTGTGCTGTTTGGCAAAGGCAACGACTTCCTCGAAGAATTTACGGGTGGCGACGGCCCCGGTCGGATTATTCGGGTAATTAAGCACCAGCACCTTGGCCTTGGCCAAAATATCGGCCGGAATCGACTTCAGATCAGGCAGGAAGTTGTTCTCGGCAGTGAGCTTAAGATTATGAACCAGGCCGCCATAGTATTTGGCGTGCGTCCCAAAAACCGGGTAGCCCGGGACGGTCATAAGGACGTAGTCACCTGGATTGATAAGACAGCCCGGGAGGATTGAGAGAGCGGCCTTGGAGCCGATGGAGTGGAGGATTTCGGTGTCAGCATCGACCGAAACGCCAAAGAGATTTTTCATGTAACGCGCCGCGGCCTGCTTGAAGTCGACGCCACCGTTATCGGAATAACCACGATTCTCAGGCTTAGCGGCCTCGGACTGGAGCGCCTTCACCACCATCGGGAAAGCCATCTCGTCGGGCTCACCGACGCCGAGGTCGATCAGGGCGACGTCGGGCTTCGCCTTTTTAGCGGCGGCCTTAGCGCGCTTGATTTTCTCGAACTTATAGATGGCGGTCGACTTGCCGTAATTGACGCCGCCGATGCGTTCGGCGAAGAGCTGTTGGATGTAGGAGTCGGACATAGTGATAAGGCCTTAAAAAGAGGGGGAAGGCGACGGATGGCAAGCGGACTCCGTCCGAGGGCTTGCCACCCGTGAATAGAAGTCGAAAATGACTCCATGGAACCCAGCCTTGAGACCCTGGCCCGTGAGCGGCACGAAAGGTGCAACCCGGGATTCCCCTGGCGCCTCATCGGCCTCATCGCCCTCTGCCTCTCGATCGGTGGCCTCGGCTCCGCCGCCACGATGCCAGAAATCAAGGGCTGGTATGCTGGCCTCACCAAGCCGCCCTTCAATCCGCCCGATTGGATATTCGGCCCGGTCTGGTCGACGCTCTACATTTACATGGCCTGTTCGGCTAACGCCGCGTGGAGCGACCGGCCAGCGCGCCAGACGTTCTTCATCATCCTGCTCGTGAACGCGCTCTGGTCCTTGCTCTTCTTCGGACTGCACCAGCCGGGCCTCGCGTTCATCGACATCCTCGCCTACTTGACGCTACTCGTCCTCTGGATTCGGCAGCTCTGGCCGCAACACCGCGGCTACGCCCTACTTCAACTCCCGCACCTGCTCTGGGTCAGCTTCGCCACCGTGCTCAACGCGAGCATCTGGTGGCTCAATAAATAAAAAGACCCCGGAAACCGGGGCCTTCGTCAGCGACTAGGAAGCGCCTTAGTCGGCGAGTTTGGTCCAGCGGGCGTTACCCTTGGAAGACTTCACCGCAGCCTCGATGAAGGCCATACCGGTGACACCGTCGTCGATCGACGGGAAGTCATAGCCAGCCTTCGGCGCCTTGCGGCCTTCAAGACGGTCCGTGATGGCTTCAGAGGCGGCGCGATAGATGTTTGCGAACGCTTCAATGAAGGCCTCCGGGTGGCCAAACGGCGTGCGCGTATATTTCTTACAAGCCTCTCCGTTATAGGAGTTACCGCGACGGTGCACCTGACGGGGCTGGTCGAGATACTTCACAATGAGCTCATTCGGGTGCTCCTGGTGCCACTCGAGAGAAGCCAGTGTGCCATAGACGCGGATGTTGAGGTTGTTCTCGTCGCCGGTAGAGATCTGCGAAGCGTGCAGGACGCCCTTTGCCCCACCTTTGTAACGGACAAGCATATTGGCGTCATCATCCAAGAGACGTCCGGGGATATAGGTACTAAGATCAGCCGCGATTTCCTTGATCTCTAGCCCGGTGACGTAATGAACGAGATTTTCAGCGTGCGTACCGATGTCGCCGACGCAGTTCGAGACGCCCGAGCAGTTAGGATCCATGCGCCAGTTTGCGATCTTCTGGATCTTGCCGGACTGCAGCGCACCGATGCCGTAACCTTGTGGGTATTCGACAAGCACTTTGTTGATTTTGCCGAGTTTACCGGCGGCCACGAAATCACGGGCCTCCTTCACCATCGGGTAGCCAGTATAGTTATGGAGCAGCGCGAAGACCAGTCCGCTCTTCTTGACGATCGCCTGGAGTTTTTTTCCTTCAGCAAGGGAGAAAGCGAGAGGCTTCTCGCAGATCACATGGATGCCAACCTCAAGAAAGGCCTTGGCCACGGGGTAGTGCAGGTCGTTACGGGCGACGATTGACACGAAGTCGATGCGTTCATCCAAAGGCAGCTTGGCCTCGGCCTTAGCCATCTCTAGATAGGAGGCGTAAACTCGGTCTGGCTTGAGAAAAAGATCCTGCCCGGAGAGTTTGGATTTTTCGGGATCCGAAGAGAACGCGCCCGCGACAAGCTCGATTTTGCCGTCAAGAGCGGCGGCCATGCGGTGTACGCCGCCGATGAAGGCGCCGCGACCACCTCCGACCATACCCATGCGTAGTTTGCGATTCAATGTGGCCATGATTTTAGATCAGAGAGAAACAGGTTTTCCGGCCTTAGCGGAAGCATAAATGGCATCGATCACCTGCATGAGACGATAGGCCTGCTCCGGAGTATTGAGCGGCTTGGCCCGACCTTCGATGGCTTCGATGAAATTAGCCGCCGAAGCGCTGCGACCCATGTCCTCGCACGCCGGGGTCACAATCGCCCGGTTCACGCTGTTGCCATTTTCCTGCACGTAGAGTTCGCAGGTATCGATCGCGGTGTTATCGAGACCGTCGATGCCGAAGAGACGTTCCACCTTGCCGCCGGCCTTGGTGCCCTGAAACACGACGGAGACTTCTTCGCGCTTCACCATTTCAGCCCAGGAAACCTGCAGCGTGAGAACTTGGCCGGTCTTAAAAGTCACAAAGCCGTGCGCAGCATTCTCCACGTCGGTCACGCCCCCGACACGATCAGGGATACCCCACGGGCCTTTGAAAGATTTGTCCTGAATGAAGTCGTTGAACGTTTGCCCCAGCACGTGCGCCGGCTCGGGGTAACCCATGAAATACATCGCGAGGTCGACCATGTGCAATAAGTCGATGAGCGGCCCGCCGCCCGAGAGTTCTTTGGTCGTGAACCATCCGCCAAAGCCCGGGATACCCGTGCGGCGAATCCATTTAGCCTGAGCGGAATTAATCTTACCGACTTGTCCCTGCTCGAGGTACTTGATCATTGCCTGTGATTCGGGGCGGGCGCGGTTATTGAAATTAAACATCACGTGCTTACCTGACTTCTTGGAAGCGGCGATAATCTCGAGGACTTCCGGGGC
>DKND01000132.1:25374-25610 GCA_002470605.1 Opitutia bacterium UBA7397 | reverse complement strand
TCGACGGACTCGTAGGCATGCTTGATCCCCCACTTGTCGGCCGCCTTCTGGGCGGCGCCAGGTGCCGGATCGGCGACGGCGATAATTTCCCCGCCGGCCTGCTTAAAGCCTGCGGCGTGGTATTGAAGCATGCCGCCTGCGCCGATGATACCTACTTTAGTTGCCATAATGGAGTTAGTTGTAAGAGGTGATTATTTACCCTGCGCCGACTTGTCGAAGGCCGCATCGAAGGCGAC
>DKND01000132.1:13681-25289 GCA_002470605.1 Opitutia bacterium UBA7397 | reverse complement strand
TCGCCGCGACCAACTGAGCGGAAATCCCAGGCGCGACGCGCGTCACAGAAATCGGTGTGACCACCGAATACGCCGACCGTACCGTCACCGTGACCCCACCAGACGTCCTTCATGTGGGCGTGGTGAATCTGTTTACCGAAGGTGCGGATGAACTTCACGTAGTCGACGCCCTGATAACCGAGGTGACTGGGGTCGTAGTTAAAGCCGAAACGCTTGTGGTTACCGACGGCGTCGAGCGCGCGCTGGGCCGAAGCAATGTCGAAGGCGATTTCGGTCGGGTGCACTTCGAGGCCAAAGTAGACATCGTTCTTCTCGAAAGCTTCGAGGATAGGCTTCCAGCGCTTGGCGAAATCGTCATAACCCTTCTGCAGGTAAGCCTGATTGGTGGGAGGGAATGCGTAGATTGCGTGCCAGATTGAGGAGCCAGTGAAACCGTTGACGACGGTCTTGCCGGATCCCTTCGGCTTATTGGCCATATAAACTTTTCCGGCGTCGAAGAATTTGCGAGCGGCTTGAGCGGTGAGAATCATCTCAGCGGCGGCACGCTGACGGACACCTTCGGGATTACCATCACCCCAGACGTGCGCCGGAAGAATGCATTGGTGGCGCTCGTCAATATTATCACAGGTCGCTTGGCCTACGAGGTGCGCGGAGATCGCCCAGCAACCTAGGTCGTTTTTCTTCAGCAATTCCCAGACGGACTCGACGTAGCCCTTCTCGTTGACGGCCCGACTGACATCGAAATGGTCGCCCCAACAGGCGAGCTCAACGCCTTCGTAACCCATGGCTTTTACCTTAGGGAGAAGTTCGGCGATTTTAAGGTCGGCCCACTGGCCGGTGAAGAGGGTAACAGGACGCTGTGACATAGGGGATGCGGGTGAGTCCCTTATGACAGCCAACCCCCCCAGATGTTCAAGCGGGCAATGCTGACAATCCGCCGAAAAATGCCTAGCGCACCAAGGCCTGCCCTAACTCCGCCTCAAGCAAATCATACCTTCCTCGGAGAGTTGGGTCGGGCTGGACGACACCAGGAGCCGGGGCGCAGAAAACCTTCTCCAAATCAGCCATTTTAGCCCCACAGGCGGCCACGGCGGCCCGGAGGGCCGCACCTAAGGCAGCCGAATCTGAAACCGCCAGACGTAATACGGGCGCCCCGAAAACATCGGCAAAAATCTTGGCCACCGCAGGATTTTCGGAGGCCCCCCCGGTCAGGAGTAGCTGCGTCGTGGGCGTCCCGACCCATCGACTGTGCAAACGCAAGCTCAAGGCCTGTCCTTCGACGGCTGCCCGTGGTAAACTTGCCAGCGAGGTCGGCACACCCAAGGCGATACGACCAGCGGAACGTCGCGGCGTAATTTCGTCCTCCTCCATCGGAAGGACGGCGGCCATCGCCGCCGGCGAAGCTTCAATCGAGGCGGAAAATGTAGCCCAGTCCGCTAAGCCGCATTCGCGACGAATCGCTTCGCGAGCCAAAGATCCGTTACGCACACAAACCAAACTCATGCTCCCACCCATCGGGTTACCGAAAGCATGGCCAAGGCCAGCCGGATCCGTGCGGATACCTTCGATCGCAGCAAACAGCGTATCACTCGTACCCAAGCTCACGACAACTTTACCAGGAAGGGACGCGCCCATACCGACGAGGCTTGATGGATTGTCGCCCGTACCGATGACCACCTGACAGAGGGGCGAGAATCCATAGCGCGCGATCAAGTAGCCAGAAACAGGGCCCGCCACCGTCGAACCCGGACGCACTGGCGGGAGCTTAGCAATCAGGTTCGGCGCCGTGGCGACCAAGGCAGCTGGCGCCCAGTCACCCAGCCGGATATCCATGAGATTCATGCCGGCGCCGTCACCCGTATCAATCGCCGCATCTCTCCCGGCGAGCACAGAGGCAAAGAAAGAGGAAACAAGATGCACGCGTTTCGTGCGATTCCAAGCTGTCGGATTCTCTTTGGCGAACCGACGGATCTGCGGCCCCGTAAAGCGACGGGTCGCCACGCTGCCTGTCAGATCGCAGACCTTTTGATCACCCCCCAAAGCGGCCGCGATTTCGGCACACTCTTTCTCCGTTGAGGAGTCCATCCAGATTGGAGAAGTCCGGCGAGAAAGCACGGAGCCGAACTTAGCCGCAAGGCTTGTAGCCGGATTGGCGTCGGCCAACGCTGCCTCATAACCAGCGGCGAGGTAAACGCTCCCGTGCTGCTGACCGGAAACAGAAATAGCATCGATCTTGGAAAGGTCTGTCAGGACGGCGAGTCGCTGGAGGGCGAGCTCAAGCCCATCAAGCCAAAGCAAGGGATCGGCGTGCACCTCGCCGCCCTTCCCGCCGCGAATAAAGCCTTCGGGGTGATTACGATCAGGAAAGTCAGCGCCAAAGGCCGCGCGGGCGCGAGCCAGCGTAACGCCTGCCGTCGTATCGAGCACGAGCGCCGTCGCACTCTGCGTGGATAAATCCAAGCCGAGTACCTTGGCCATGCGTTAGCGGATATATTCGTTGATCAGGTTCTCAAGGAGCTCCTGACGACCCGAACTGAGGCGAGGCGGCGTGATGCCTTGAGCGTAAGCATCGAGTTGCGCCAAAGTGACCTTCTTGGACTCGATCTTCTTTCCGATGCCGCTGTCCCATGAGGCGTAGCGGTTATCGACGAATTTCGAAAGCTTGCCGTCTGCGATGATGGCGTGGGCGATCTTTAGTCCGCGAGCAAAAGCATCCATGCCGCCGATATGGGCGTGGAAGAGGTCGACCGGTTCGTGCGATTCACGACGACGCTTGGCATCGAAATTCAGGCCGCCCTTGGTGAAGCCACCCATTTTGAGGATACGCAGCATGATGTTCGTCGTCAGATACAGGTCGGTCGGGAACTGGTCCGTGTCCCAGCCCAAGAGGGTGTCGCCGCGATTGGCATCCACCGAGCCCAACGCATCAGCCGCAATGGCAACCTCCATTTCGTGCTCCATCGTATGACCAGCTAGCGTGGCGTGATTGGTCTCGAGGTTGAGTTTGAAATGCTTGAGCAGGCCGTATTCGCGTAGGAAATTAAGGCACGCCGCGGAGTCCGAATCATACTGGTGGGTCGAGGGTTCGCGCGGCTTGGGCTCGATAAGGAATTGTCCCTTGAAGCCGATTTTCTTGGCATGATCGACGGCCAAGTGCAGGAGCGCGGCCAAGTGGTCGAGCTCTCGCTTCATGTCCGTGTTCAACAGGGTCGCATAACCTTCGCGGCCGCCCCAAAAAACATAGCCCTCTCCGCCGAGGGCCTTCGTCGCCTCCAGGGCATGACGCACCTGACTGGCACCATAGGCGAACACATCGGCATTAGGCGAGGTGCCGGCGCCATGAGCGTAACGAGGATGCGCAAAGAGACAGGCGGTGCCCCAGAGTAACTTCTTACCGGAAGCCTTTTGGTAGGCCTTCAGCTCTTTCGTGATCCGATCCAGATTCGCATGCGTTTCGGCCAACGACTTTCCTTCGGGGGCCACATCGCGATCGTGGAAGCAATAGAAGTCTATCTGGCACTTATCGAGGAATTCGAAGAAGACCGGAACGCGGCGCAAAGCGTTATCGAGGGAATCTGAACCATCATCCCAAGGCATGATCGCGGTCGGGCCACCGAAAGGGTCGGAGAGACCGTTACGCATCACATGCCAATAGGCGGCAGCGAAACGCATGTGGTCCTTCATCTTCTTCCCGCCGATTTTCTCGTCAGGATTATAATGCTTAAAAGCAAAAGGGTTCTTGGATTTCGAGCCTTCGAATTCGATGACCGGGACGTTAGGGAAGTGAGACATAGGGCTGGGTTGCGATAGACAACCTTGGCTCTCCCGTAAGCCCTGCCAAGAAGGATTTGTATGTCGTCGTCTCCTATTAAGTATGATTAAAACGACGAAAACAGACCAGCTGACCGAACGCTTCATAAGTGCGACTTGCAGGGAAGAAAGCAGGGCCTAGGGTGACGCCATGGAGGTCGCCAAAACCATTTCCGAACTCCGGACCGTCATAAAATCGGCCCGACAAGCGGGCAAAGCCATCGGCCTCGTCCCCACCATGGGCTGCCTGCACGCGGGTCACCTCAGTCTTATTCGTCGGGCCAAAAGGGAGAGCGACTTCGTGGTCGTATCTATTTTCGTCAACCCGACCCAATTTGGACCGAACGAAGATTTCTCCAAATACCCTCGCACGCTCGAGGCAGACATCATCGGCTGTGCGGAAGCTGGAGCCGACTTGGTCTTCGCCCCCACGACCGACGAATTCTATCCAGCCGGCGCCTCCACTTTAATCACGGTCGGGAGCGTGGCGGAAAAACTTTGCGGCGAATTTCGTCCCGGCCATTTCCAAGGCGTGGCCACAGTCGTCGCCATGCTCTTCCATGCCGTGCAATGCGACGTGGCCATCTTCGGGCAAAAAGACTTACAGCAATTGGCCGTCATCCGCCAGATGACGCGCGATCTCTGCTTCCCCGTTCGCATCATCGGGCATGAGACCATCCGTGAGACCAACGGCGTCGCCATGAGTTCGCGTAACCGCTATCTCTCGCCTGAACAACTGGAGCAGGCAACGGCCATCCCAGCCGCATTAGCCGCAGCGAAAGCCCTCTCAAAAACCGGCATCACCGATGCGGCCCGCCTTCGGGAAGTTGCGCGCACCGTGATAGCCAGCCAGCCGGCGCTGAAGCCTCAATATTGTGAAATCGTCGGCCTCGAGACGATGACTCCCGTCGCGTCGACCGCCGGACAGCGGTGCGCCATCGCGATTGCATGCCACCTTGGCTCAACGCGATTGATTGATAACGCCCTCCTCTGACATCAGGCGAGGCTAAGGTAGACGGCAGCCAGTAAAATCAAGGCACCAATCAATCGACGGGTCATGATGGCCTGCCCGACATGCTTTTCGGAATTCGAGAACCAGTGGCCGACAATCCAGACCAGCGCCACGCTCCATAGTCCACGCGTGTTATAAAGCACATTGGTGACCGTGACCTCCCGATAGACCGCGATACAATAGGCGATACCCATCGCCTGAATGGTCAAAATCCCGCCGCCGCCGAAGGCCCAGAGGACCATCGGGCGCGGCATCTGCCGCAACGGGGCGGAAAAGAAAGGCATCAGCGCGAAAGAAAGTAGCCCCACCGTGATGAACATCACCGGCCCGAAATGCCCGAAGCCGAATGCCGGCACCCAGTGCTGCTGCATCACATCCGTCGCCGCAAAGGCGATGGAGGCAAGGAAAGCGAAGACGACACTCACCAGCAATCGCTTCCGATTCGCATGCCACTCGCCACTCAACAAGGCCAAGGCGAGCGTGGTCAGGAATGTCGCCACCCAAAGCTTCGAATCCAGTGTGCCGCCAGCCAGGCAGACCAGAAGAGCGACGAAAATGACCTTGGTGCCAAGCACTGGCGTGGCGATGGAGATATCTCCGCGACTAATTGCGATGAACGTGAAGACTTGCCCGACAAAGAAGGCGGTGCCCGCCAAGACCGCGTGGGTGACGTTAGTCGCCGTGAACGGTTCGCCGCCATGAAGGAGCCAGGTCTGGAAAAGGACAGCCCCGATCAGATTTACGATAAAAAGGACGCGCCAAGGATGGCCGCCGTCCATGGCCCGCTTAAGGGCCAGCGCGGCGAAGGTGTAACCCACGGCCGAACAGAGGGGGATGACGATGGAGGCTGGAGAACGCATGCGCTCACCCCAACGAATGGCCAATGATGCCGCTTAGCGAGTCCGAAGCGGGAAACCCCCTGCAAGCGAGGAAAGGACTTTGAAATCTCCCCGTGCCGACCTTGCCCACCAGACCTCAGCGGGCATACTCCACCCCATGGGACAATTTTCATACAAAAACGAAGTTCTCAACCCGTTACGAAAGTCACTCACCGACCAATTCGTGCTCGATCTGACCCACGTTCCGAGCGGACCGTTAGTATCCCTCGCCAAACAAACCCCGGGCGGCTGGAGTCACCGCGTTCCATTCTTAAAAAACGCCCCTCGGATATTTAAAAATCGGCAAGCCCTTTTGACCAAAGACCTGGAATCGATCGCCGATCACCTGCCTTGGTTCTCCGCCCTGCTGTCGACGAAAAAATCTCTTTTCCTCGAACACGCTGACGCCATCAACGAGACCCTTGGTGGCCCGCGAGCGATGCTTTTATGTGTGCTCTGGAATCTGAAAGTGGAAAACAAAGAGGAGGCGCTCGGCGCCGATATCCTCACGCGCTTTGCCGCCACTGGCAAACCGCAGGCGAACAAGCCTGACGCCAAAGCACTTCAGGCGCTTCGACAGAAACTGATGGGCGAAGTCACCCACAACAAAGAACCTGCGACCGGCGAGCCTCTCGATCCGGCAGACCGGACACTACGACGCCTTCAGCAAGACCTCGACAAAGGGAAAGCGGCTCGGGAAAAAGAAATCACCGCCCTCAAACGCCATCAGGCCAATGAATTAGAAGCGCGAGATTTGGCACTAAAGAAAAATCTGGAAGAAATCGCCACCTTAAGAGCCTCCCTAGCCCAGCAAAAATCATCGGATGATGCGAATCTCGCATCATTAGCCGCTAAGCTGGCCAAGGCCGAAGACGAGGCTGCCAGAATCCGTGGCGAGCTTGATGGCGCGCGGGAACAGGTTGCAAAAAAAGCCCGCGAAATAGCGGAAGAACTTCTCTCCGAAGAAATCCGCCCATGGCTTGCGGATGCCCGCATGCTGAAGGCTGCCTCGGAAGAGGTCGCCAAACTTCGTCAATTGACGGCCGAAAACGTCGATAAGATTCGCAAAGCCCAACGCGACGCTGACCCCTTCCTCGCCAAAGAGCACGAACTGCGCCAGGCAATCCCCCAGATGGAGGAAATGCTTAAGTTGCTTCGACGCTATCAACGCACCGCAGGCCAAGTGCTTCCAGAAATGTCTGCGCTGGAGCAACGCATCACCGAACACGTCGAAAAAGTACGTTATGAATTAGAACGGCGCGATCACCCCTCCGACCCTTTCCTGGAACGCATTGCCGCCAAAATCAATGAAGCCGAAGCGGCCGCCTTAAAATCAATTGAGGCCGCCTTGCGTCTCTCCGAAGAGTCTGGGCTCGTGGACTCGCGCCATGCTGACCTTTATCGCCGCGACATCCACAAGCGTCGCTCCAAGCTAGCCGACCAAGCCTTCCACGAACACAAGACCTCCGGCCCCCTAGCGTTGCTTGAGCGCGCGGTCGCCATCGGCGAACCTGCCCGACTGGCCGTAGATGCGAATAATTTCGCCTGCTTGCGCCAAGAGTTCCTTGGCCTTCGCTTGGCGACGAAGAAAAATAGCCAAGGAGATACCCGTCTTTTACTCGATCCAGCTGCCCGACAAAAAGTCGTGCAGGTCCTTGAGAAACTGGCGAACGATGCCACTGGCCTTCATCTTTGGGTGTGCTTTGACGGCCAATCCAGTACGCTGAAATTCACCAATCCTCGAATGAAAGTGACCTTCAGCCGTGCCGGCGCCAAGGCCGACCATGACATCATGGACCTGGTCGCCAAAGATAAGAGTATCGAGGCGCCATGGTTCGTCGTCTCCGATGACATCGAGGTACGCGACGCGGGGGCGCGCGAAGGCGCTCACATTATCTACAACGATGCCCTGGTCCGCCTGTTCATCAACCGCGGCATCAAGGCTTGATGAATAAACGCCCAGCCTACCGGCAAAGGACAAGCTGGAGCAGCTTACGCTTACTTGCCCGCAGGTTTCTTCTTCGCTGCCGGCGGAGCCGCAGTCAAAGGCTCGGGAAGTACGCCCACGAAATCCGCCGCCTTGAAGTTAGGGTGAAAAAGGTTGTTGGAATAATGGCTGGGCTTCCATTCGACGAGAGGCGTCACGTCAGCCTTGGCGGGCACAGCGAGCCCCAGCCCCCAGAACACCCCGTTCACCAACAGTCGGCGTAAAGACTCGTCACTCAGATCGGTGGCAGCGCCCATAGTGGTGCACAAGATTTTGTTCTTCGAACCGGAGGCGTTAGGCACTTCGCGCACCCAAGCCACGGCCATGGCAGGCTCATTGACGCCCTGCTCGGCCTTGTCGGTTGAGCGCATTTTTTTTAATGAACTTGGTTGATCATCCGCCTTCATGCCCGTGAGGACCAAGCCGCGTAGCAGAATCTTAGCATCGGCGGGAGGATGTGCTTCGTAGACATCGGTGTCTCCAAAGATGGCCCCGACGCCCTGGAGAATAGGGTGGGAGGCATTATCGGCCTCCACTGCGGTGCGCGTCGCCTCAAATTTGTGGTGTCCCCAATGGCTGACCCAAGTCTCACCGAGCACATTCTTTCCGAATCCGCCCTGATTATTCCAATTGTAGGCGACGAATGGGCTGTCTTTCGCGATGCCGCCAAAAGCGTGCGTGCTGGTGCGAGTAGCGATAATCGGGATACCACGCTTAACTGCCCCATCAAACTTGGCCATGGTCGCGGTTTCGAAATTGCGGAAGCGCAACCCCAACACCAAAGCATCGGCTGAGTCCAGCGCCTCCGGCTTACCCATCGTCTTTTGGCTATTAGGATTAATCACCCCGTCATCGTGTGAAAAGATCACCGTACACTTGAAACCGTGACGTTCCGAAAGGATGCGTGCCAGCATGGGCATCGATTCTTCCGAACGGTACTCTTCATCGCCCGCCATGAGCACAACATGCTTGCCGGCACCGGGGCCCTTTCCTCCCTCAAAAGACAGCCAGCCTGGGCCGGAGGTAAAGACTTCGGCGGCTAACGCAGCGAGGTGGCTGACAAAGAAAACGGCGACGGTGGCAATGATTCGTTTCATGGGGCTGAGGCTGAAATCCTTACCTTAGACTCCTGAAATTTCAAGGGTCCTATTTCCGCCAAACATCCCTATTTCTTCTTGGCACCCTTGCTCTTGCCCGCAGCAGCCTCCTGCGGTTGCGGAATCGGTACTGACAACGGATCCGGTCGGATAGTCTCCGTTCGCCCATCGGCAAAGGTAGTGACTTGCCGGCCCAAGACATCGAGCCGCGTCGTCGCGGAGGTACCATCACTGAATCGGGTTATCTTTTGGCCTAAGACATCCGTACGCGAAGTAGCCGTCACTCCATTGGAATAAGTCGTGGTCGTGGCACCGATGACATCCGTACGCGAGGTGGCGGTCAGGCCATTACTGAAGCGCGTCGTCAAATTGCCCAGGACATCACGCCGCGAAGTTGATGTCGTGCCATTGTCATACCTCACCTGCGTCTGACCGAGAACATCAACCCCGACCACTCCCGACTGACTGGGAGCGGCGCCGGGGGCCAGCACGACGGCATGCGTAACAAGCACCGCGGGGGCAGCTGATTTTTCCTTCGTAACCTCACCAGACTTATCGACAGGCGCGCCGCTCAGAGCAGCCGTAAAGCACGCGCCGCATAGTCCCAGCCTAACGACGTTTGCGGCTACTTTACCTAGGCGATAAATCATTGAATAAATATAGTGAAAACTTCTGCCGCCGCAACTCCCGTGGCAATTGGACACAAAAAAGGGGCGTAATCACTCAGGATTACACCCCTTTTATCGAAGCCAGAAAGGCCTTGGCTTAGCTGATGATCTTATCGACCACCTTACCGAAGTTATCGGTCAGGCGGAAGTCACGGCCGTTGTAGCGATAGGTAAGCTTGGTGTGGTCGAAGCCGAGCAAGCGAAGAATCGTGGCGTGTAAGTCATGGACGTGACAGCCGTCAGCGGCAACCTGAGCGCCGATTTCGTCCGTTTCGCCATAAGCCATGCCACCCTTGACGCCGCCGCCAGCCATCCAGCAGCAGAAGGCCTTAGCCCAGTGGTCACGACCGCTAGCTTGATTCACGCGACCAGGCGTGGAAGGCGTACGACCGAATTCTCCGCCCCAGATCACCAAGGTCTGATCCAAGAGACCGCGCTGCTTAAGGTCGGCAATCAAAGCCGCTGCAGGGGTATCGATGGCACCGCCGGTGCGATTAATCGAAGTGTAAAGATTGACGTGGTGGTCCCAGCCGCCGGCATCGATCTGCACGAAGCGAACACCGCGCTCAACCAAGCGACGGGCACAAAGCAGCTTGGCCCCGAGGTCGGACTTACCGTACATATCACGGGTCTTTTGGTCTTCCTTCGAGATGTCAAAGGCGTCGGTGGCCGCAGTCTGCATCCGGAAAGCGAGTTCGAAAGATTCGATGCGAGCCTCGAGCTGTTCGTCCTTCTGGACGGTCTGCATGTGGCGCTCATTGAGCTGGTGCACCAGATCGAGCTGCTTGCGCTGAGCATCCTGGGAGGTGAACTCGCTCTGGAGGTTCGGCATGATTTTGCTCGGTGCCGCACCTGGCTTAAAGGTCGTGTTAGCCCCTTGATAGAGCGAAGGAAGGAAGGCAGACGTACGAGCATCAGAGTTACCGCCGAGGCTGACGAAACCAGGAAGGTCCTGACTTTCCGTACCCAGACCATAAAGCAACCACGAGCCCAAGGAAGGCTTAGGCAGAATAGCGGAGCCGGTGTGCATCTGCTTGGCGGCTGGACCGTGAGCTGGGAGCTCATGGTACATCGAGCGGATCACGCACATTTCGTCAGCGACACCCTGGAGCTTAGGGAAGATTTCGCTGATCTCTAAACCAGATTTACCGGACTTCTTAAATTCGAAAGGAGATGGGAAGAGCACGCCGCCCATGCCGGATGCCGACATGTCAGCCAATTGCTTCATCTTCGGCTTAGGATCAAAAGTATCGAGGTGGGAGGGTGCTCCGCCCGCGAAGATATGAATCACGTGCTTAGCCTTGGCGGGCAACGGGGCCTTGCGGGGCTTGAGACTGGCGACTTCGGCGCGGGCATCGGCGACGAGGTAGTCGGCGACCATCGTCCCGAAGGCGATGGTACCCATACCCATGCCGGTCTGGCGCAGGAACTCTCGGCGTGAGTTGGGGGTAGGTAAGCTGTTACTGCAATTAGGAGTTTCCATGGGGTGTCTTATTGGGGGTGATTAAATTGGGTTAGTTGAGATATACAAATTCATTCGAGCAAACCATCGACTGGGCTAGCATTTCCCAAGGGGAAATTGGCTGTTTACGTGAGACTTTTTCGCCCACGTTCTGGATGGTTCCGCCCTTAACCTCGGTTTTGACCTGGACCTCGCCTGCGGCGAGCTTGGCGGTCGTAACAGCCTGGGCCTTGGCGGCCTTCTTCGCGGCCTTCGTGGAAGCCACGCTCTTATCAGGCTTAGCGTCAGGGGGCTCATCCACATACCCCGCAATGCGAGCGACAAACTCCCGGGCCATCTTCAATTCTGGCACCGTAGGCGAGCGCTGGTACATAATCTTGTAGAGCTGAACGACGCGATCGCCGTCCGATGCGGCCTTTTGTAATTCCGGACGCGCTGCGACGGAGCGGGCGACGTCGATGGCCAAAGGATTGTTCATGAAGAACAAAGCCTGCTGAGGCACGATGGTCGAACTCCGGGCGGAATTGGTCATCTCTGGATTGGCAAAATCGAACTGCGTCTGTAATTCGTTCAACTTTTCACGGTCGATGAAACCATAGATACTTCGACGATAGCTGTAAGGCTCGTCGGTGATATTCACCGGGCGGCCGCCCATCGTGGAATCCAACTTGCCGGTCAGAGAAAGCATGGAGTC
>DKND01000132.1:4918-13653 GCA_002470605.1 Opitutia bacterium UBA7397 | reverse complement strand
GTCTGACGATAGGTAGCCGAGAGGAGGATTTTTTTGTGCAATTTCTTCAGGGACCATCCGTTATCGACAAAGTTTGTCGCCAACCAATCGAGCAGTTCGGGATGCAATGGTTTTTCTGACATATTACCGAAGTCGTCGGCGGTCGTCACGATGCCGGCGCCAAAGTGGTGCATCCAGACGCGATTTACCAGCACACGTGAGGTCAAAGGATTGGTCCGACTGGCGATGGCCAGAGCTAATTCGCGGCGTCCGCTGCCTTCGTAGAAAGGCTGCCGCTCAGGGCCAGCTAATACTTCCAAGAACTGTCGGGGCGCCAAGGCTCCGCGCTTGTTCTTATCCCCACGGATATAGACATAACTGTCACGAGGTCTCTCCGTATCGGAAACCACCATCGCCGTACCTGGGCCACCTGGGTGGGTGATTTCCAATTGGCTGATGTCTTCGAAGCGGAAATACTTAGCCGGCTTATTATTATTGACGAAAGATGCGCTCGGCGGGGCCTGCCAAGGTTCGCAGAACTGCCGGGTCTCGCAGAGCAACGCCATCTGGAGTGTGGTGTTGATCTCTTCGTAATTTGGCAAAGGCCATGGGTAAGCGGCCAGCTGGGCGATGGCGGGATCATCCCGATCCGCACGGCGGCCGGCGGTAACGTGCAACTGGATATGCGCCAAGATACGGTCGTGGTTTTTCTTGAAAACATCCTGACACGCGAGAGCGACCTCGTCGATCGTCTTGGGTTTAAGATTCCGCAAGGCGTCAGCAATCAGCGGATTCACCGGGGAGCTGGTGTCGGCGAGTGCGGCGGCAATGACCTTTGGCGCCTCTTGGGCGAAATTCTTTTCACTCACTTTCTTTAAACGCGCCAACGGGCCGGTAATCGGCGAATTCGTCTGGACGAGAATAGAACCGTCCACCTCTCGATTGAAGGTCAGTTTGTAGCGTTCGAGAATATCGAATCCGCCGGTCGAACGGGGACCGCCCGCCATATTCGTCAAGGCACGCGCGGCGAACTCAGAGTGTATGGTCTTCAGGAGATGGGAGACGTGGGAAAAATAGCCGCGGACATTATCATCCTGGAGGGCGGTCATCTTCTTCTCGTAATCGAGCCGCACGGCTGAAGGCGTGGCGCGGGCACCGGAGGTCATCGCGCTCTTGACGACGGGCTCATTAAGCGGCTCGCCGATCGAAGAGAAAATCCCGTGCAAGGAATAATAATCCGCCGCCGGAATTGGGTCGAACTTATGGTCGTGACAACGGGCGCAGGCCACCGTCAGCCCTAAGAAACCCTTAGTCATCGCATCGATCCGCTCATCGATCGTGTCGTCGTTGTTCGTGAAACGCTTGCCGACGGTAATGAACCCGAGCGCCGCCAGGCGAGCGTCGTCTTTCGTCAGGTCAGGCAGGCGATCCGCAGCCAACTGCTCGATGATGAATTGATCGTAGGGCTTATCGGAATTGAAAGCTTCGATGACATAATCGCGGTAAGTCCAAGCGTTCTCAAAACGATCGATGGTGCCGGCTTTCTTGAGACCCTTGGTGTCGGAGTAACGTGCGGTATCTAGCCAGTGTCGGCCCCAGCGCTCTCCGTAGTGAGGAGACGCGAGCAACTTATCGACCGTCCGCTCCAAGATCTGGGTAGCCGCCCGGGCAGGCTGCCCGTTGCGCAATGAAAAATTATCCTGCTGTACGGCCGCATCATAGGCGCGGGCGAAGATCTCACCCTCCGCATTCGAAGGCGGCAGACCGACCAAGTCATAAGAAATCCGGCGGATCAAAGCCTCGCCATCCGCAGCAGGGCTCGGCTTCAGACCAACCTCGTCCAACTTGCTTAAGATAAAGGCGTCGATTTCATTCTGGCACCAGGCCGGGGCACTAAGCTTCTTCGGCACCGCAAATTCTCCGACTGGCTTAAAGGCCCAGTGATCACGAGCCTTCTGCGAGAGCCCCGTCAGCTTGACCGAAGCTGCACCTGCCGGAGCCGGCGCGCCCATCATAATCCACTTTTCCAAAATCGCGATCTGGGCATCAGGCAACTTGGCACCGTTTTTCTTCGGCGGCATTGAAAGCTCCGGATCCGTCTGGTGAATTGCGACGATGAGGAGCGACTTCTTCAGGTCCCCTGGCACGACGCTGGGACCTTGGTCGCCACCCGCGATCATACCAGCACGCGAATCCATCAGCAACCCGCCCTTCGAAACCCCTTCGGAAACGGAGTGGCATTTATAACAACGATCCGTCAGAATCGGGCGGACATTCTTTTCGAAAAATTCTAGCCCAGCGGCATCGGGTTTGGCGTCCTCGGCATGTAGCGCAACTGATCCCAGTAAAATAGCTGAGGATAAAAGTCGGGAGAATGACGAGACTGGATGCATGAGGGGAAAGAGAAAGGGGGGCCGAAAATACTATGGCTCAGACGATAACAGATCCGAGACCTCCACTGAGGGGTTTAACTAGGTATAATTTTTTACCCCGCCCCAGAGAGTGCAAGCGAAAGATTAATAAGGAGTTAAGGTAAACCCCCTAAAACAACAAGGCCGGCCCAAATGGCCGGCCTTGTTAAAAACCTATTAATTTACCTTAATTAACGTAGACGAACTCGTTTGAGAGCAACATCGAGTGGACTAATAACTCCATGGGGCTGAGAGGTTTACGTGAAATAACCTCTCCTACGTTCTTGATGCCGGAGAGCAAGTTAGCGCCAGCCACTTCTGCCATCATCATGGGCGCATCTGCCCCACCCTCTCCCATCATCATGGGGCTTGCCGCAGCTGCCACGGCTTTACCAGGGGTCTTAGCTTGGGCAACGGACTTAGAATAGCGCGAACTCCCTTTAGTCGCCTTGGTCGCCACGGCCGGAGCGACAACGCCTACGGGAGTAGATTTTTGACGCTCCAAGAAGTCGTGGGCCATCTTTATTTCCTGATTGGTCGGGCGGCGTTGGAAAAGCGCCCGGAACATCGCGGTGATGCGTTGATCTTCCGAAGTGCCTTTCAAGACTTCCGGCCGGGAGGCCACGGTCCGGGCGACTTCGATCGCCAGGGGATTATTCATGAAGAATAAGGCCTGTTGTGGAACGATGGTGCTACCCCGTCGAGAGTTCGTCGCATCCGGATCAGAATAATCGAACTGAGAAAGCATCTCGTTCAAACGATGGCGGTCGACGTAACCGTACAGACTGCGACGGTAGCTGTAAGGCTCGTCGGTGATATTCACCGGATGCCCACCCACGGCAGGGTCCAGCCTGCCCGTCAAGACAATCATCGAATCGCGAATCGCTTCGAAATCCAGTCGGCGTAGATTGCCGCGCCAAAGAAGACGATTGCCCGCATCGACCTTAAGGGGGTCGACCGCGCCCGGCTTGAGCACGAGCGGGTTCAGTCCAGGATTGGAGTCCTGTCGATACGTCGCGCTCAACACGACCATGCGGTGCAGGCGCTTGAGCGTCCAGCCGTTCTCCACGAAATCATTGGCGAGGTAATCGAGGAGCTCGGGATGGGATGGCTTCTCCGACATATTACCGAAGTCATCTGGCGTGGAAACAAACCCCTCGCCAAAGTGCATCAACCAAGTCCGATTCACGGCCACGCGGGCGGTAATCGGATTGGTCTTGCTGATGATGGCCTGGGCCAGCTCCATCCGTCCGCTCCCATCCACGAATGGCCGGCGCTCTTCGTCACCCGAAAGGATTTCCAAGAAGCGACGAGGGGCGATTGGCCCTTTCTTGTTCTTGTCCCCGCGGATGTAGACATTGGTGTCCTTCGGCTCATCGATATCTTGGACCACCATCGCGGAAGCCGGAGCACCAGGGTGCGTCAGGCGGAGCGCATTAATTTGCGTGAACTGGAAGTAAGCGTTCGGACGATTGTTATTTAATCCTCCATAGATAGGGCGATTCTGCCAATCGGCGCAGAACTTTCGGCTATTGAACATATTCAGCAGCTCTTCGTTGTCTAAGATGTCTTCCACGTCTGGCACCGGCCATGGGTAGCCCGCAAGCTGGGCGATAGCGGGATCAGAGTCCTTGCTGGAATGGCCGAGCTTGGCGCAACGATCGATATGGGCGATGATTGCCGCCTTGTTGTCCGCAAAAACTTTCTGGTAAACGGCAGCGACTTCTTCGATAGACTTAGGTTTTAAATTGCGCAGGGCCGCCTCAAGCAGGGGATTGACGGGGTGCTCAGCGTCGGAGAGCGAAGCCTTGATCGCTGCGGGCGCCCGCGCCGCGAATTGGGCGAAAGGCACGGCCACGAGATGGGCGTAGGGCCCGGTGATGGGCGAATTACGTTGAATCCGCATCGCCTCGAAATCGGGCTGTAATTCCAACTTATAACGCTCAGAAATCTCTCCGAACTCAGGCGAGCCCCGCTTCACGGTCGCAAGAACAAGCCGGCCAGCCATCTCCTTTTCATAACGGGCGCGCACTTCGCGGATATACTTGTAATAGCCGGCCGCGCTTTCCGCCTGCAACTCATCGAGTCGCTTGAGGTAATCATCGCGCACGGTCTTAGTCTTCTGGGTGACCCCGATGACCGGCAATTCGCGCGGCTCCTTCACCGAAGCGAAGATACCATGAAGCGAGTAATAATCCGCCGCCGGAATCGGGTCGAATTTATGATCGTGACAGCGGGCACATGCCACGGTCAGACCCAAGAAAGCCTTCGTCGTCGTGTCGATCCGTTCGTCGATTGTATCATCGTTATTCGTAAAACGCTTACCGACCGTGATGAAACCGAGCGCCGCGAGGCGCGGGTCGTCGCCGCTGATGCCAGGGATCTTATCGGCAGCAAGCTGCTCGACGATGAAATCGGTGTAAGGCTTGTCGGAATTATAGGCGTCGATGACGTAATCACGGTAAGTCCAAGCGTAAGCATAACGATATTCCTCAAAGCTATCCTTCACGTCGAGTTTGCCGTTCGTATCGGAGTAGCGGGCCGTATCCATCCAATGTCGAGCCCAGCGTTCGCCGTAATGGGGCGAGGCCAAAAGGGCGTCGACTTGCTTGGCCACCACCGCTTCCACATTATTCGTGACCGCACCGCGACGAGCCGAGACGCTGTCTTGCAAGACGGCAGCATCATAGGCTTTGACGAAAGCGTCGGCCTGCTCCGAGGTCGGAGGCAGTCCGACCAGATCATAAAATGCTCGCCGCAAGAAGGCCTCGGGGTCGGCCGCAGGATTCGGCTGAAGGCCGTTAGCCTCAAGTTTAGCCAATACAAATTGATCAATCGGATTCTTGACCCAACGCTTAAGCTTAACCTCGGGCAGGGAAACCTTTTGCAAGGGCTTGAAGGCCCAATGCTGTTTGGCCTTTTCCGTCAATCCGGTGAGCTTCGTCCCATTTCCGCTTGGGGACGGAGCACCCATCTTCACCCACTGTTCCAGGGTCGCGATGTTGCTGTCCGACAACTTTCCGCCCTTTTTCTTCGGGGGCATCGCAAACTCCGGGTCATTATAGCGGACCGCATGAATCATGAGGGACTTTTCCAAATTCCCTGGCACTACCGCCGGGCCCTCTTCGCCGCCTTTAAGCATGCCATCGCGCGAATCCAGGGTCAGACCGCCCTTGGTCGTGGACTTCTCGTTGGAGTGACATTCGTAACAATGTTCGGATAAGATCGGACGGACGTTCTTTTCAAAGAAGGCGATGCCGGTAGCGTCCGGGGCGGCGACCACGTCGGCGGCCTGCAAGCCATGGGCGGCAAGCAAGGACAGGAAGCATAAAACAGGGTTTGATTTCATCTTAAAAAGTGGGAGTAAAAGCTGCGATTTCAGAGACTATGGGGTAGCGGGGTTAGGCCAGCATCCCAACGATTCGAGAGTTATCAAGGGGGAATTGGGCCCAGGAAGCCAGTGGCAGGTTACGCAAAGTTGAATGGTTTTTTGAAGCGAACACCGCGTTTAGATTAGTTTTTAGACATCAAAACGCCGGGTCAAGTTCCCTAGGATAACTCGATTCCCTCCCAAAACAAGCGAGGCCAGCCGATCGGCTGGCCTCGCAATGATTCCGCTTAACCTTAGTTAATATAAACGAATTCGTTAGAAAGGAGCAAGGAATGGGCCAGTAGCTCGAGTGGCGTGAGCGGATTGCGGGAAACCATCTCGCCGACATTTTGCAGGACCCCCTCGGCGCCCCCTCGGCCCGCATCGCTCGTCGTAGCCATCATCATCGGGGTATCTGCGACCACCGCCTTGCCGACGGCCGGGACCTTAGCCGCTACTGTCGTGGAGGCAGTCTTGCCGGTCTTTACGGCGGTAGCGCCCTTGGCCGTGCTTGCGCGCTGCCCGGCGATAAGCGCCCCTTTCGCTTTTACTAAAAACTCATTAGCCATGCGGACTTCGTTCGAGCTGGGACGGCGTTGGAAAATCGCCCGGAACATGGCAGCAACACGTTGATCTTCCGAGGGAGCGTTAAGTACATCCTTACGCGCGGCAACGGCACGAGCGGCTTCGATGGCCAAAGCATTGTTCATGAAGAAGAGCGCTTGCTGCGGAATGATGGTCGAATTGCGGCGGGAGTTGGCGGCGTCCGGATCGGCGTAATCGAATTGCGAGAGCGTATCGCTGAGGCGATGGCGATCGACGTAGCCGTAAAGGCTTCGACGATAGCTGAACGGCTCGTCCGTGATATTGGCAGGCTGCCCTCCGACCGTCGGATTCAGCTTTCCGGTAAGCAGGATCATCGAATCACGAATCGCCTCAAAATCCAAACGCCGCAGGCTTCCATGCCAAAGCAGACGATTAGGCGCATCAATCTTCAGAGGATCGACGGCCGACTTCTTCATCACCAAGGGATTGGAGTTGGGGTTCGAATCCTGACAATAGGTGGCGCTCAAAACAATCAACCGATGCAGGCGCTTCACACTCCAACCGTTTTGCATGAAGTCCGACGCGAGATAATCAAGCAGCTCGGGATGGGAAGGAGGTAGCGACATGTTGCCGAAATCGTCGGCGGTGGTCACAAAACCTTCGCCGAAATGCTTCATCCAGAACCGGTTGACGGCGACACGAGAGGCGATGGGGTTGTCCTTACTGATGATGGACTGGGCGAACTCCATGCGCCCGGAACCGTCCACATAGGGCTTGCGCTCCGCGCCGCCAGAAAGCGCCTCAAGGAAGCGGCGAGGGGCTACCGCGCCCAACTTGTGCTTATCGCCTCGGATGAAGACCGAACTATCCTTAGGGTCTTCGGAATCCTGCACTGCCATCGCTTCGCCAGGCACGCCGGGGTGCGAAAGGCGAAGTTCATTAATCTTCGCATGGCGGAAATAATCGATGGGTGCGGTGTTCTGTTGTCCGCCGTAGATTGGCCGATTCTGCCATTCGGCGCAGAACTTGCGGCTATTGAAGAGCGCGATCATCTCTTCGTTGTCGAAGATCTCGTCGTGCGTGGGAACAGCCCAAGGATAACCCGCCAACTGGGCGATAGCCGGGGAAGCGGATTTTCCATCCTGGCCGGGCTTGGCGATCAAATCTAGGTAAGCATAAATCGCAGCCTTATTATCATTATAGACCTTCTGATAGACGGCGGCGACATCATCGAGCGTCTTGGGTTTCAAGTTCCGCAACGCGGCAGCGAGGATCGGATTGACGGGGTGTTCGGTGTCGGCGAGGGCTTCGGCCAGCGCAGCAGGCGCACGCTCCACGAAGTAGACCAGCGGCACGGCGGCGACCTTCGCAAAGGGCCCAGTGATGGGCGAATCCTTCTGGATACGCATCGGGGCAAAGTCGTCATTGGTCACCAGGAAGATCTTATACTTGTCGGCATAGGCGCCGGCCTCCGACGAACCACGCTTGACCGAACCCATCATCAAGCGTCCGGCCATTTCCTTTTCGTAACGCGCCCGTACTTCCTTCATGTATTTGAAGAAGCCGGCAACCTGCTCTTCCTGCAATTGATTCAGTCGCTTTTGGAAATCGGCGCGGGCGACGGCGGTCTTCGGAGTGGCCCCGATTACGGGCTTCTGCAACGGCTCCTTAGTGGAGGCAAAAATTCCGTGAATTGAATAATAGTCTATGGCAGGAATCGGGTCGAACTTATGGTCGTGGCAGCGCGAACAGGCGACCGTGAGACCGAGGAAGGCCTTCGTGGTCGTGTCGATGCGCTCATCAATCGTATCATTTTGCTCTTCGAAGCGCTTACCGACGGTGATGAATCCGAGCGCAGCCAGCCGTGGATCTTCTTGATTGATTCCGGGAATCTTATCGGCCGCGAGTTGTTCGACGATGAAATCACTGTAAGGCTTATCCGAATTAAAAGCGTCGATGACGTAATCCCGATAAGTCCAGGCGTAGGCGTAGCGGTAGTCGGTAAAGAGGCTTTCCCCTTGGTCGACCTGCAGTCCGCGGGTGTCAGAATACCGGGCGGTGTCCAACCAGTGGCGGGCCCAGCGTTCGCCGTAATGGGGCGAGGCCAACAAGAAGTCCACCTGCTTGGCGAGAACCGTATCGGCGTTGGTCGCAGGGGCACCCCGGGTGGTAGCAGCCACATCCAGCGCCCTGGCGGCGTCATAAGCCTTGACGAAAATCTCCACCTGCTCGGAGGTCGGCGGAAGACCTACTAAGTCGTAAAAAATACGGCGCAAGAGGGCTTCGGAATCCGCGATCGGATTGGGCTGCAAACCTTCCGCTTCGAGCTTCGCGAGCACGAACTGGTCGATGGGGTTCTTCACCCAGCCCTTATTCTTAACCGCCGGCAGGGCGGGATTCTTAATAGGCTGGAAAGCCCAATGCTGCTT
>DKND01000132.1:0-4845 GCA_002470605.1 Opitutia bacterium UBA7397 | reverse complement strand
ACCAAAAGAGATTTATCGAGATTGCCCGGAACCACGGCTGGACCTTCTTCGCCGCCCTTGAGCATGCCGTCGCGCGAATCAAGAATCAGGCTGCCCTTGGAGGAGTTCTTCGCCAGCGAATGGCACTCGTAGCAATGCTCGCTTAAGATCGGACGGATATTCTTTTCAAAGAACTCCAACCCCTCCTTGGTGGGCTCATCAGCGGCATGGGCCGCGACACCAGAGAGCAGCGCGAGAAGAACGGACAGACGAGGCAACTTATTGGACATGGGAAAGTAGATGGACTTAGGGTTGTGTCGGGGGATAACTTTGAAGATTAATAAGGTAGGCCTTCCCTCCTAATAATCAAGAGACTCTTACCCGCCCCAAGATGCGCATTCTTCTCGCCAGCGACAAATTCAAAGGCTCCCTGTCGGCAGAAGAGGTCGCAAAAAGCCTCCAAAGTGGGCTTTTAGGGTTATTCCCTCAGGCTAATTTCGATTTCTGCCCCATCGCCGACGGCGGCGAAGGCACAACGGCTGCCGTCGTTAAATCCGTCCAAGGAGAATGGAGGACGACCGAAGTGACCGATGCCCAGGGCCGACCAAAGGCCATACGCTACGGTTTCATCAAAGCCACCCACCAAGCCGTCATGGAAATGAGTGCCGCCAGCGGGCTCGACGGGGTTCGAGATTTAAAGTTAAACCCTCAAAGTGCCAGCACCCGCGGAACGGGCGAAATGATGCTCCGAGCCAAAGATCAAGGGGCTCAATCCATCCTCATCGGCATCGGAGGAAGCGCGACTAATGACGGCGGCCTCGGCTTGGCCTTAGCGCTGGGCTACCAGTTTGAAAGCCGAGGGAAGCCATTCTTCCCCACCCTAGAGACGTTACTCGAAGTCGATCGATTGCTTCCCCCTGCGATCGCATGGACGACGGAAGTCCTCGTCGCCTGCGATGTGGAAAATCCGCTCCTAGGGCCGACCGGGGCGACCCGGGTATACGGCCCGCAAAAAGGCGTGACAGATTTCATCTGGTTTGAAGAACGCCTTACGCACCTTGCAAACCTCGTCCAAAAAAACCTGGGCAAGGACTTGCGAAACTTCCCGGGCGCCGGCGCCGCTGGCGGATTAGGTTTCGGTCTGATGGCTTTTGCGAACGGCAAGCTGACTAGCGGATTCGACTTAGTAGCCAATCAGATCGGGCTCGCCGAAAGAATCCGGCAAGCGGATTTAGTCATCACGGGTGAAGGTCGCCTTGACGGACAAAGCCTGCAGGGCAAAGGCCCAGTGGGGGTAGCCAAACTCGCCCGCCTGCTCAGGAAAAAGGTCGTGGGCGTAGCCGGTAGCATCGAAAACTCCGTCGAACTCCGCTCACAGTTTGACTTACTGATCGGCATCAAACCCGACGACATGCCGCTCGAAGAGGCCATGCGACGCACATCGGAACTGATTAGCCGTGCGATACAGGATCACCGAGCCGCGCTCATCGGATTAGTCAACGCCTAGGCGTAGATGGAAGTGATGGCTTTGCCCTTGCCGTCGATCGTGGCGTAAAACGGCCGTCCCTCGATATCGTAAGCCGTCTTGGGACTGATTCCCATCAGCGTGAAAATCGTGGCGTGCAAGTCCTCGATCGGGACCGGATCCTTGATCGCGACCAAAGGACGCTCGTCAGCCGTCGCACCGTAGACATGGCCACGTCTTACTCCGCCGCCAAACATCACCACGCTCGTCCCGCCGGTAAAGTGGCGGTGTAAACCATAATGATCAGGGCTTTCCATCGTCGTTCCCTTATTGAAAGACTGATCCTTGGCCTTCGATCCGGGCTTACCTTCGATCATCGCATCGCGGCTGAACTCGCTGGCGATGACCACCAGCGTGCGGTCAAGCAGTCCGCGCTTTTCAAGATCCCGGATGAGCTGAGCCACCGGACGATCGATTTCCGCATGCATCTTCGCCACGGTCTCATGGCCCTTGCCGTGCGTATCCCACTGGAAGAAGGGCACGTATTCGGTCGTCACTTCGACGAAGCGGGCGCCATTTTCCACCAGCCGGCGCGCTAGCAAGCAACCGCGCCCGAAGCGGCCGGTGTCATATTCGGCCTGCACCTCTTTGGTTTCCAATGAAATATCAAAAGCCATCCGTTCCTTGGCGCTTAACAAGCGGTAAGCGTTGTCCATGGAGCGCATCATCGACTCATACTGGTGATCGCTCATGACGTCACGGTTGGGACTGGCATCGGCGAGACGGCGGAACTCTTTGTCGCGATTAACAAAGCGGGAAGGATCCATGCCCTTCGGCGGGCGCACGGCCGCGGCGGCCTCTTCGGGGTAAGGGAGATTCATCGGGCCGAATTCGCCGCCAAAAAAACCTCCCGAAGTAAAAGCCTTCAACTCCTCGCTTTCGCCCACGCCCTCCAGGCGCTGTCCGATATTGATAAAAGCCGGCATCACGGGATTACGCGGCCCGAGCACGCGCGCCATCCACGCTCCGATATGCGGGCAGGCCACGGTCTGCGGTGGAACGTAGCCAGTGTGCCAATGAAACTGGTGACGCGAATGCAAGATGCTCCCCAAGTCGGGCTGGATGGCCGAGCGGATCAACGTCGCCCGATCCATCACCGAGGCGATCTGCTCCATGCCCTCACAGATCCGGACGCCGTCGACCGCGGTCGGGATGGACGGGAACGTGCTCAAGACGCGCTTGTATTCCAGGCCTTTTTCATAAGGCACATAGCGCTTGGGATCGAAAGTTTCCGGTGCCGCCATGCCACCGGCGAGCCAGATGAGGATGCAGGCGTCCGCCTTCGCCGCCGGCTGCATGACCTTCAGGTCGGCCGCCATCAAGCGGGGCGCATCCATCGACAAGGTGGCCAGACCCGCCGCCGCGAGCATCTTGAGGAATTCGCGACGCGCCAACGATTCCGGCAATGACGGATCAAGGGAAAGGCCGTGTGAGGAGGACATAAATCAGCGGATGGTTTGGAATTCGGGCAGCATGAATATCGCCCAAAGGAAATCGGCTGTGCTGTGCTCAGTGGGTTGGGCCCCCAGCAATTCAAGCGCGACTTTCATTTCGGGGTCGGATGGCGGACGACAAAGCGTCGAGAGGTAAAGCCAGCGAGCCAACTCCTCCGAAGACTTCCACGGACGACGGAGAAGACTAATCGCCCCCCGGTCGAGCAGGGAGGTGAGCGCTGTGCCATTCGATAGATCGATGGCCTCAAGCGTGCTGAGTTCCGTAGGGCGGGAGGAAACGATCTGCTCGCGATTCGGTCGACCTAAAGAACGCTGAAGCAGGTCAGACTTAACCAAGCTCGCGCGCGGCAGCAGCCCTTCCGAGCTCGGCACTCCGGATATCATCTGCGCCATTTTCGCCTCGGCCTTCTTCCAGGGCGCAGCCTCGGCAGGAACTTTAGCGGCAGGCAGCCACGTCGCCTTGACAGGCATGACGCCCTTGGCGTTAGGCAAGGCAGCGGACCATTCCCAAGTCGCGTCCGAAGCCAATGAAATCTCGTCCTTATTATTGCGCAGCCGAAGAGCAACCTGGCACCAGACGGCGGCGACGTTAGGGGCGCTTCCGCCATTGCGTCCGACGATGATGATTTGGTTTCGGCCGAGCTTCAAGAACGCCGCGAGATCGAGCAATTGCGGAGCTGCCCAATTATCTCCTTTCGCCAAAGACTTTCCATTTACCAAGATCTCGAAAGAATTATCGGCGGTCACGACTGCGAGCGCATGCTCCACCTCTCCAGCGATATTAAAAGATCGGCGGAAGGTCCGGGCTTCACCCGCGGCGGGCAAACGCTGAGCCGTCACATCGTTCGACCAGATCGGCTGGGCCAGGAGAGGGGCCACCTTCACCTCCGGCATAGCCGCTGACTTCGATGGCATCCGTTGGACGCCCGCATCAATCTTAAAAGGAGTGGTACCCGTCACGCGCCAGACCAAGTCAACGAATTGCTCCGCGGTCAGCCGCTTCCCGCGCGGGCCACGATAGAGATAATCTTTACCTTCGGCGTCACGCGATTGCACCTCGGACTGGGACTGATAAGCCCGCGAAGTCGCGATGAATTCGAGCATGGCTTTCAAATCATATTTTTGGGCGACGAACTGATTGGCCAACACGTCGAGCAAGTCTTGGTTCCATGGCTCGGTCTGCATTGCGTCCACAGGGTGGACGATGCCGCGACCCATCAGACGGTGCCATAACCGGTTCACCATGGTCCTTTGAAAACGGGCGTTATCCGGCTGGGTCAGCAAAGCTGCCAGCTGGACCAAGCGCTCGGTACGCGGCTTGCTGGCATCGATTTGGCCGAGTTCCGGAAAAGGCCATCCCGCACTGGCGGACTTTCCTGTCGGAATATCGCAACGGACCAACTCCATCGGGTGGTCGGAATAGACGGCCGCCAGGCCATAGGCGTCCTTCAGTTTCCACCGATCGATGAAACTATCATGGCATGACGCACACTTCATGTTGATGCCAAGAAACACCTGCGAGACGCTTTGCGCGAACTGGAGCTCGGGGGCTTGCGCCACGCTCACCGCGCCGCGCCAGATGATACCTTTGGAAAAACCTTCGTTCTCGGGCGTTGGCGCAATGAGTTCGCGGACAAACTCATCATAAGGCATATTCTTTCGTAACGCGGCATAGAGCCACGGGGTGATCTGCTTGCGGCCGCCGTCGATATAGCCGGTACCCGCATAATCATTCCGCAATAAATCATTCCAAAAAACCATCCAGTGATCGGCGTAATCGATGTCCCGACCTAGCAGCGAACGGATAAGACGAACGCGCTTATCGGGAGCGGAGTCGGCGATAAAAGCCTGAGTCTCAGCCACCGTAGGGAGGAGCCCGATAAAATC
>DKND01000021.1:2105-8127 GCA_002470605.1 Opitutia bacterium UBA7397 | reverse complement strand
ATCCGCCGACCCAGATATTGCCATCATCGCTCCGGAGACCGGCAATCTTGGTGGAATCGGCGACCTGCTTGGTCGCTTCGCCATGGGCATAGGGGCTGCCGATTCGGAAAGTCTTGCCCGAGTTATCGGTAAACTGCGCGCAGGTATTACCTTGGTTAAAATACCATCGACCATCCGGCCCGACGGTCAGGCTGTGCAAGCTGTGGTCATGTTGGCGTCCATTGAAACCCGTGAGCAGCACCGACTTCTTATCCGCCGCCGAATCATAGATACCATCGTGGTTAACGTCGGTATAAAGAATCAAATCAGGCGGCTGAGAAACGACAATCTTACCGTCGATGTGCGCCACGCCCAAGGGCGATTCCAAATTAACATCCTGGGTGAAGACCGTCACCTTATCTGCTTTGCCAGCACCGGTGGTATCCTCAAGGACGACGATACGGTCACCTTCTTTGCGGCGACCGGCCTTGCTGCGATAGTTGACGCCTTCGGCGACATACATGCGACCGCGTTCATCAAAATCGATGTTGGTCGGATTAAAAATCTGCGGAGAAGTCGCCCAGACGGTGACCTCGAAACCTTCTGGTACTGTGAACATCTGTGGATCCAGCAGGGTCGGTCCCGCATCGAAATCGACGAGTTTCAGTTTACCCGGAGCTTCGGTGAAGACCATGAAACGAACATCGGCATTCGAAGGCTTGCCGTTACGGATTGCACCGCCGTCATCGATGGCGACCTTGGCGCGGAAACCGACCACGTCGGCAGGNNTCGTAGCCGATGACGGAATTGGCATGCGTTCCGACACCTTTGGCATAAACCTTACCGGAGACCTTTAATGGGCCACCAGAGTAATTTTTGCCGACCGCCGGCTTGCCGCTACCAGCCTCGGCCCATTTCCATGTCAACGTCGTTAGATCTTTGGTCGTGCCGTCGGCCATTACCAAGACCGGCTCAATCCAGTCGGACCAGTCACACGCCTGGTCGCCAAGGTCATTCACGACCAGATAGAGCTGTTTCGCACCCTTAAGGTCGGCCGCGAGATCGACCAAGCGGACTTTATCCTTAGCATGTAAGTCAGCGGATTGGGCGACGGGCTTAACCTCAGCCAAGGACGCCAGCGGTAAGGCCAAGGCAGCCAAAAAGGGAGGTAGGTGCAGAGAACGGACGGAGGGTGTGCGCATGGGGTCGGGGTTGCCATTGAGACACTCGATTTAGCTCAAGGTTGGAAGGAAAATGAGCATCGGAGGACATAATGCATCCTCGGCTTTACATCCCACTGATGCCCAGCACCTTTAAGGAACTTTCCTGCTTACAGCCTGTTACACTCATCAAGCATGCCTTTTCGCCCTGCCCTGTTCGTCGTTTTGCTCGCCCCCCTCCTGGGACTTGCCGCGGAAACCACGCCCAGTCCGACCGCCGCTCAGGTCGAGTTTTTTGAAAAAGAAATCCGTCCGGTCCTGATCGATAATTGTATCAAGTGCCACGGACCCAAAAAACAGAAATCGGGACTGCGTCTGGATTCGCGTGAACTGATTCTCAAGGGCGGCGAAGTCGGTCCCGCCGTCGTCTCCGGCAAGCCCGAACTCAGCCGACTCATCCTCGCCATCAATCACGCCAAAGCCAAGGACGTCGAACCGATGCCGAACGCGGATGAGAAAATTCCGGACAAAGCCATCGCGGCGTTGACCGAATGGGTACGGCAAGGACTGCCTTGGCCGACCGAAGTCTCCCCGATTGCCAACGACCCGCGCAACCACTGGGCCTTCCAACCCGTTGCTCATCCGGCCGCACCCGCGCTGGCCCCAGCCGATGAAACCAAAGTCCGCCAACCTCTCGATCGTTTCGTCCTCTCGAAACTCAAAACCGCCGGACTCGACTTCAACCCTGAAGCCTCTCGCGATATCATCATTCGTCGTCTGACTTTGGCTCTCTCGGGCTTCAATCCTTCCGCTCAAGAAATCGCCACGTTCGTCCACGACCAGAATCCGCAAGCCATCGAGAATCTCGTCGACCGCCTGCTGGCCGCACCGACCTTCGGCGAGCGCTGGGCGCGCCACTGGCTGGATGTTGCCCGCTACTCCGACACCAAAGGGTATGTCTTCCAAGAAGAGCGCCGCTATCCCTACGCTTACACTTACCGCGACTGGGTCGTGAATGCCTTCAACAACGACCTGCCCTACGACCAATTCCTCCGTCTGCAGATCGCGGCCGACCAGATTGCCCAAGACCCCGAAAACAATCGCGACCTCGCCGCTCTGGGTTTCCTGACACTGGGACGACGCTTCCTCAATAGCACCCCGGACATCATCGACGACCGCATCGACGTCGTGATGCGCGGCACCCAAGGCCTCACGATGGCCTGCGCCCGTTGCCACGACCACAAGTTCGATCCTTTGCCCACGACGGAATACTACTCGCTCTACTCGATCTTCAATTCGAGCCAAGAACCCAAGGAACTGCCGCCGCTCAAACCCTTTACGCGCACGAAGGAAACCGGAGAATTCGAAATCGAACTGGCCCGACTGCAAAAGAAGCTCGATGACTTCATCGCGAGCCGCCGCGAAAATTCATATGATGCGACCAAGACGGCCGCCTACCTGACGCTGATGCTACGGGCCGCAAAAGAACCAAAGTTCAATTACACCCAGGAAGCCAAACGCACCAACCTCTACCCGACTGTGCTGACTGGCTGGCAGCGCGTCTTGAAATCCAAGATGACCGACAACGACCCGATCTGGGGCGGTTGGTTTCAATTAAAAGAAATTCCGGACGAACAGTTCGTCGCGAAATATTCCGCCCTGCTGGCCAAGCCCGAGATGTTCAAGGACCCACTCCTACGTACTGAACTCCTTAAAAAAGCGCCAAAAAAATTCTCAGACCTCACCGCCGCCTACGCCGCCGTATTGTCCGCCGCCCACAAGCCCGACAAAAACACAACCGAATGGAAAATATGGCGCGACCTAATCGAAGACCCCAACGGCCCGACCTCCATCACCGCCGCTTCACTGGTCCCGACTTACAACGTCGCCGACCGCAACACGCGCAATAAGCTCGAGATCGACGTCACGGGCTTCAAGGCCACGAGTCCTAAAAGCCCACCGCATGCGATGGTGCTGGTCGATAAACCTAAGCCTGTACAGGGCGTGGTCTTCGTCCGCGGCAGCGCCTCGCGCCCAGGCAAGACTGTCCCACGTCAATTCCTCTCCATCCTTTCCGGCGGCAACCCGAAAGAATTCACCGAAGGAAGCGGCCGGCTGGAATTGGCCAACTCCATCGCCAGCAAGACAAACCCGCTCACCGCCCGCGTGATGGTCAACCGGATCTGGACCGAACTCATGGGCCAGCCGCTCGTCGAGACCCCGAGCGATTTCGGAGTCCGCACGCTTCCGCCCAAGAATCCTGAACTACTCGATCACCTCGCCTCGACCTTCATGAACAACGGCTGGTCGATGAAAAAGCTCATCCGTACCGTCGTCCTTTCGCGCACCTTCCTGCAGACATCGGACTACAACGCGACAGCCGCCGCCAAGGATCCGGAAAATTCTCTTAACTGGCAGGCCCGTCGTCGTCGCCTCGACTTCGAAACCATGCGCGACAGCATGCTCCGCGTTGCCGGACGCCTCGACGCCAAGATCGGCGGACAACCCTTCGATCTCATCGCAGATTTCGCGAGCCCACGCCGCACGATCTACGGCAGCATCGACCGACAAAACTTGCCCGCCGTCTTCCGCACGTTCGACTTCGCCAACCCAGACTACCACGTACCGAAACGCAACCAGACCACGACGCCCCAGCAATCGCTCTGGATGCTCAACCATCCGTTTGGTCGCACCCTCGCCGATTCCCTCGCCGTCAAGGCACTCGCGCAACCAACCGCCGAAGACAAAATCAAAGCGCTCTACCTCGCCATCCTCGGTCGTGAACCGAAGAAAGACGAAACCGCCCTCGCCTTAGAATATTTACGCGACGCAGAACTCGCCCCCTCGCCTGCCAAGTGGAGCAATGGTTACGGCGGCTGGAATCCGCAGACCAAAACCGTCGCGTTTACCGAAATGAACGTCCGCACCGGAGAACGTATCGCCCCGACGGATAAGCTTCCGGATAAGGTCTTCGCCCATACTTTCCTGACGGCCAAGGGCGGACATCCCGGAGATAGCGCACAGGCGACCGCGGTGATTCGACGCTGGACCGCGGGCAGCGCCGGCACCTATCGCATCGACGGAGCGCTTTCCGTTTCCAGCAAAGCCAGCGATGGCGTGCGCGCTCGCATCGTCACCGCCCGCCATGGTATTCTTGCCGAAGTCGTGACCAAGGGGGCTTCCACTTCACCCGTCGCGCTCAAGGAAGTCGAACTGGCCGGCGGCGAAAGCATCGATTTCATCGCCGATAATTTCCTTGGCTCTAACAGCGACAGTTTCTCTTGGTCTCCGGAAATCAAGGACGCCAAGACGGGCGAGGTCATCAGCAGCGCGGCCAGCGAATTCGGCAAGAAGCCCGACCGTCAATCCGCCCTGTCCACCCTCGCCCAGATCCTCCTCCAGAGCAACGAATTCATCTTCGCCGACTAATGCATCATATCGATCCCGTCTCTTCGCTCGGCTCCCGTCGTGAGTTCCTCCGCAAATGCGGCATGGGATTAGGAGGACTCGCCCTCGCCTCGCTCCTGCAACGCGATCTCTACGCCGGGCAGATTAATGTGAACCCGTTGCACCCGCTAGCCGCCCGCCGTCCGCCGTTACCGTGCAAAGCCAAACGAGTGATTCATATTTTTGCCAACGGAGGAGCCTCGCAGGTGGACACTTTCGACCGCAAAATCGCCTTGGACAAATACCATGGCAAGACCTTGCCCGGAGATTACATCGCCACCGAGCGCAAGACCGGCGCCGCCTTCCGTTCGCCTTTCACCTGGAAGCGCTACGGCAAAAGCGGCCTGGAGGTCAGCGAACTTTTTGAAAAGACCGCCGCGCATGCCGACGATCTCTGCGTCATCCGTTCGATGAAGGCCGACGTCCCTAATCACGAGCCCTCCTTATTGCTCATGAATTGCGGCGAAGCACGCCAAGTCCGGCCCTCGATGGGCTCCTGGGTGACTTACGGATTGGGCACCGAAAACGAAAACCTTCCAGGCTTCATGACCTTGTGCCCTGGCGGCTTCCCGATCCAAGAAACCCAAAACTGGCAATGCGGCTTNNATCGAGAACATCCGCAACCACGGCCTGTCGCGCCCCGCGCAACGCAAGCAACTCGACTTACTCGCCCGACTCAACGCCGCTCACCAAGCCACGCGCCCCATGGACGCCGCTCTTGAAGCCCGCGCCCAATCCTTCGAGATGGCTTATCGCATGCAGCTCGAAGCCACCGATGCTTTTGACGTCGGGCGCGAATCCGAGAAGACCCGCGAGATGTACGGCGACACAACCCTCGGCCGCCAATTCCTCATCGCCCGCCGCCTCGCCGAACGTGGTGTGCGTTTCATTCAACTCTGGCATGGCGCCGGCCAACCATGGGACAGCCACGATGATATCGAAAAGAACCATAAGCGCCTCGCCCTCGAAGCCGACCAACCCATCGCTGCTTTGCTCGCCGACCTCAAACGCCTGGGCATGCTCGACGAAACCCTCGTCATCTGGGGCGGCGAATTCGGCCGCACCCCGACCGTTGAACTTCCGACTCCGGGATCCAACGCGGGCAAGATTAACGGCCGCGACCACAACAGCCACGGCTTCACGATGTGGATGGCCGGCGGCGGCGTCAAAGCCGGTACGGTCTACGGCGAGAGCGATGAATTCGGCTTCAAGGCCACCAAGGATGTCGTACACGTGCACGACCTGCACGCCACAATCCTCCGCCTGCTGGGCTTCAATCACGAGGAATTCACTTTCCGTAATGCCGGGCGAGATTACCGACTCACGGACGTGCACGGCAATATCGTCAAAGGAATCATCGCCTAAATGAGAGGCTTCCTCTGGCTGCTCTGCGGCACTACCCTCGGATTTTCCGCCACCGAACACCCGATTCATCT
>DKND01000021.1:0-2035 GCA_002470605.1 Opitutia bacterium UBA7397 | reverse complement strand
GTTTGGTTCTATGGCGGCGGACTTAAACGTGGCGATAAAGACATGCCTTCGGAATACGTCCACGAAGTGGCCGCAAGTTTGGCCAAAGGTGGCGTCGCCACTGTTACGCCTAACTACCGTCTCAGCCCCAAGGTCGTCTACCCAGCTTATGTCGATGACGCCGCGGCTTCCTTCGCGTGGACGGTCAAGCATATCGCTGAATTTGGGGGTGACCCACATAAGGTCTTCATCGGTGGCCACTCCGCGGGCGGTTACCTCGCCTTGCTGGTCGGCTTTGATCCCAATCGCCTCAAGCCGTATGGTCTCACCTTAGGCTCGGTCGCCGGCATCGCCCAAGTCAGCGGACAAATCTTCACCCACTACACGGTACGTGAAGAACGCGGACAGTCCAAATATGCCATCACTTCCGACGAGGCCGCTCCTTGTTTCTATGTCAAAAAAGCTCTGCCGCCCGTGCTCACGCTTTACGCGCAGAACGATATGATCAGCCGCGCCGAAGAAAACCAATTCTTCGTGGCGACGCTCAAGGCCGCCGGTCACGCCGAAAACTATTCACTGCGCATCGATGACCGCGACCACGGTAGCGTCGGCCATAACATCCGTAACCTCGACGACCCAGCCCGTCTCGCGATGCTCAACTTCATTACGAAGGAATGCGCCAACCGCTGAGCGAGGCCTAGAAAGTTTATCTCCAACTTGCCCCTTCCATGTTTCGCCGTCTTCTTTTCGCCATCCTTCTGACCTCAACACTCTTTGCCGAGGAAAGTTATGATGTCGTGATCTACGGCGGTACCTCGGCCGGCGTCATCGCCGCCGTCCAAGCCAAGAAGATGGGCAAGACGGTCGTCATCGTCGGCCCGGATAAACACCTCGGCGGCCTAAGCAGCGGGGGTCTGGGCTACACGGATAGCGGAGATAAATCCGTCATCGGCGGCCTCTCCCGCAACTTCTACCACCGCGTCTGGCAATACTATCAGAAGCCCCAAACCTGGGTGCACCAGAAGCGCGAAACCTTCGGCAATAAGGGGCAAGGCACGGTGGCCATGGACCAAGAAGAGCGCACCATGTGGATCTTCGAACCCAGCATCGCCGAGAAGGTCTTCGAAGATTACGTGAAAGAATTCGCTATCCCCGTCTTTCGCGATGAATGGCTCGATCGCGCCAAAGGCGTCCGCCTCAACGATGGCCGAATCGTCTCGATTGCAATGCTCTCGGGTAAGGCCTTCGCTGGAAAGGTTTTCGTCGACGCGACCTACGAAGGCGACCTCATGGCCGCAGCCGGAGTTTCTTATCATGTCGGACGGGAAGCGAATGCCGAATTCAACGAAAAGCATAATGGCTCGCAGGTAGGCGTTTTGCACCACCGTCACCACTTCGGGGTACTCGCCAGCGAGATCAGCGCCTACAACACGCCGGGGGACCCCAAGAGCGGCATCGTCGCACGCGTCACCCCGGTACCCCCGACGCCCAAAGGCGAAGCCGACCATCGCGTCCAGGCCTATTGCTTCCGGATGTGCCTGACCGACGTCCCTGAAAACCGTATCCCTTTTACGGCTCCAGTCGGTTACGACCCGAAGCAATACGAAGTCCTCGCCCGCGCCTACGGCGCAGGCTGGAAGGAAACTTTCGGGAAGTTCGATCTAATCCCCAACGGCAAGACCGACACGAACAATCACGGCGGCTTCAGCTTTGATAACATCGGTTACAATTACGATTACCCCGAAGCCAGCTACGAACGGAGGAAGGAAATCATCACGGAACATGAGACCTACCAGAAAGGCCTCCTCTATTTCATCTGCACCGATCCACGCGTCCCCGCCGACATCCGCGAAAAGATGAATACCTGGGGCCTGCCCAAAGACGAATTTAAGGATAACGGTAACTGGTCGCACCAGATTTACGTCCGCGAAGCGCGCCGGATGATGGGAGCTTTCGTCATGACCGAAAACGAACTCACCAAGGTAAAACCTACGCCTGACTCCGTGGGTATGGGATCATACATGATCGATTCGCACAACACCCAGCGCTACATCAC
>DKND01000011.1:5055-7520 GCA_002470605.1 Opitutia bacterium UBA7397 | reverse complement strand
GAATCCAGAAACGATCACCCCCGGAGCCAAGATGCCGTTCGTCCAACCCACCGAGGCCGAGCGCCCCGCGCTACACGAAGCCATCAAGTCCTACATGGCGCAAGAGCCGGGGACATTTTCCGCCCACCCGGCGGCAAAAGATTTCCCCGGAGAAGTCACGGCCAAGGAAAGAGTCAACCGGGCGGTAAGCTACGATGCCAATCTGCTCACCCGTTGGGACACCGCCGCAGGCAATGCCCCCAACCTCGCCACGGGTCCGGAAGTCTGGCAGGAAACCGGTCTGTATGCCGCCCCGGGCGAAGTCATTGTCGTCAACGCCACCAGCCTCCCCTCCAACCGTATCGTGAAAATCGTCGTGGGTGGCCACCGCGACAGTCTCTTTAAACTCGATAAGTGGAACCGCTTCCCGCTGATCAGCCGCTCCTTCGAATTAAAAATCGGCCCAAATAAGATTGGCAATGCGTTTGGCGGCCAACTCTTCATTCACGTCCAAAACAAAGGGGCGAAAGCCGCTGAGAAGGCCGTGCCAGGATCGCCTCTGCAATTTACGAACGCGGTGGCCGCACCGACTTATATCCTGGGCAAAGATACACCCGAATCTTGGAGCAAAGCCAAACACGAGCCCGCTCCATGGGCCACCCTCGTCGGCAAACAAGTCATCCTCCATATCCGCACTTCGGAATTAAAGAAACTCACCGACCCCAAGCCGCTCTTGGAATGGTGGGATAAAGCGATGGCATTGGAAGATGACCTCATCGCCCTAAAGCGCTTAGCCCCCGAGCGCGTCATGCCCGATCGACAGATTTCCGCCGGCTTCATGCACTCCGGCTACCCTTTCATGTGCTGGATTAATCCCTCCGAAGCGGACGCGATCAATCTCCCGAAATTAATCAAAGAAGGTAATTGGGGCTTCTTTCATGAACTCGGCCACAACCATCAACGCAAGTCTTGGACTTTCGAAGGCCAGACCGAAGTCACCTGCAATCTGTTTTCTCTCTACGTGATGGAAAAACTCGTGGGTAAGCCGCCCGGCCAAGGCCACCCCGCGATGGTCAAACTGGACGAGCCTTTAAGCAAACGCCTCGCGACCCCACCCAATCTCGGACCGTTCGAACAACTTTCTACCTTTGTCGTCCTTATTCGTGCCCACGGCTGGGGACCCCTTCGCGAGGCGCTGCGCTCTTACGCCACGACGCCCGAGAAAGCTAATACGGCGATCCCGGAGCTTAAAAACTCTTTTGTCTTACGCTACGGCCACGCCGCCAAAGCCAATGTGGCTGATTATTTCACGCGGATAGGCTACCCGGTGACCGACGCCAGTCGCACCGCACTTAAAGGGTACCCGGCTTTCAACCCTACCCTACCTACGCCCGCCAAGTGATTGGCTGACAAGGAGTCGGATGGCAGACGCCTTCCGTCTCGCCCTTTTATAAGTCTTACGCCTAATAGGGCGTATGTGGCGTCCCATGGGCGCTCCCATTATCCTATGTCCCTTATTTCACGCCTTTCCGCCCGACTACAGAATCACCCTAAGCGCATCGTCTTCCCCGAAGGCGCCGACCCGCGCGTCATCCAAGCGGCCCGTCAATTCGCCACTAAGAAGCTGGGGGTGCCGATTCTGANNAGCGCATCAAAGTCAACGCCGCTCGGCTTAATATCCGACTCGATGATATTCGCATCATCGAACCCGAGCGCAGTGATGAGCTGAAGGGTTACATCGAAAAGCTCGAGTCCATCCAGCGCTACGGCAACACCAACCTGCAAGGTGACCCGCGTGAATTAGTCCTCAATCCTAACTACTTCGCGTGCCTCATGGTCGCGACCTCCGCGGCCGATGCGCTCATCTCCGGCGCCACCACGCATGCCGCTTCCGGCCTGCGTACCATCCTGCAAACTTTGCCGCGGCAACCTGGAGTCGAGACCGTCTCTTCGATGCAGATTCTGGAATCGGAAGAAGCTAAATTCGGTTGCGATGGCGTCCTGTTCCTCGCGGATTGCGGCGTCATCCCCGATCCCACCGCCGAACAGCTCGCGGATATCGCGATCACCACCGCGGGGCTCGCCGGACACCTCACCAATACCGTCCCAAAGGTCGCGATGCTCGCCTACTCCACGCATTCCGCAAACCCGCGCCAGGCTTCGGTGAAGAAGGTCCAATCCGCCACCGAACTGGCCCGCCGTAAAGCACGCGAACTAGGTATCCCGTGCGACATCGACGGTGAAATGCAGGCCGACGCCGCCCTTAACCCTTTCGCCGCCGAATCCAAAGAAGTCTCAGGCACCGTCGCCGGCAAAGCCTGCGTACTGATTTTTCCCGACCTCAACTCCGGCAACATCGCCTCCAAGATGGCCCAACACATCGCGGACATCCCAGCTTACGGCCAGATCCTGACCGGACTGGAACGCCCCGCTGCGGAAATTTCTCGCGGCGCCAGTGCGCATGATATTTTTGGAACGGCCGTGAT
>DKND01000011.1:4432-5040 GCA_002470605.1 Opitutia bacterium UBA7397 | reverse complement strand
GCGGATAACGTACCGGGTCTGCTGGCCCGTCCGATGAACAAAGACACCCGCCGGGTCTTTGTCGCCGCCACGCGGATGAACGACGGCAAGACGACGACCTGCCTCGGCTTGACCGCCGCCCTTCAGACCATGGGTCTTCACGTGGGTTACATCAAACCGATCGCGCAACGCGTCGTGCAATCGGGCGAAGATCAAGTCGATGAAGACACTTTGTTAATCGATAGCTTATTCAATTTGGATATCCCGATCTCGGCGATGTCGCCCGTGGCCATCGGGCCCGACTTCACCAAACTATTCCTGGAAAATCCCGGAGAAATCGGTCCGCAACTTCAAGACCGTATCTGCCGGGCCTTCGACCGCGCCGCTTACGGTAAAGATATCGTGGTCGTCGAAGGCTCCGGCCACGCCGGGGTCGGTTCGGTCTTTGGCGCCTCTAATGCCGATAATGCCAAAGTCCTGAACGCTAAGGCAATCATCGTGGCCGCTGGCGGCATCGGCAAACCCATCGATGAGATCGCCCTTAATATGGCGCTCTTCGATAAGTCGGGCGTCGAGGTCGTAGGTGTGATTTTAAATAAAGTCATGCCCGATAAGCTGGAGTTCATCCG
>DKND01000011.1:1901-4427 GCA_002470605.1 Opitutia bacterium UBA7397 | reverse complement strand
CCTAACCTTGACCAAGTCGCCCAGGAGACCCGTGCCCGCTGGATTCACCAGCCGGCCGGCCTGCGCCGCGTCCGCCGCGTCTTCATCGGCGCAATGTCGGCCCGCCGCGCCGCCGAATACCTTAAGCTACCCGGCACGCTGGTCATCGTCCCTGGCGATCGGGAAGACCTCCTCGACGCCTTCATCAACGGAGGGGGCGCCAAGACATTGGCGGGCGTGCTACTTTCCAATGGCCTACTCCCCAACGAAGAGATGATTCGGCGCCTCACCGAGGCCGGCATCCCGCTCGCCGCCGTGGAAGCCGAATCTTTCACGGTCACCGCTCGTATTAATAATATGACCGTGAAGACCATGCGCGAAGACGCCGACAAGATCCCGATCATTGAAAAGATGATTTCCGAATCGGTCGACATCCCCGCGCTCTTAAAAGCGATTTGACGCCTAAACGGTCCGCAAGATTTCGCCCAGGCGGGTGAAGTGGTCTTCATCGAAACCCATCGCTCGCTTCAGGAAAGCGTCGCGCTCGATGAGATTGGGGATCTTGCCCGCTGCCCGCCATTGGGCCGTGGTGATGAGCCCGCGCAGCCGCACCCAAAAAGCCCCGACGGGCACAGGATAATCACTACCGTGTAGGAAGCGCCCTAAGCGCCCGGACTCCTTGACCTGCTTAAGCACGCCACTGCGAATCGGGCTATTGAGAGCGCTGGTATCCGCATACATCTTCGGAAATTCATCCATGAGTTTGATGAGCTCACCGAAGTAGTTCTGGTCGAAGAAGTGGCTATTACCGGAGGAATGCGCGGCGATAACCTTGACGCCTAACTCCAGCGGGCGCCGCAGGATGCGCGGGTCCTGATAAGAACGATTCATCACTGGCACGGTCATCTCGCCGCCGGTATGGCAAAGGAACGGTAGACCCGCGGCGGCCATGCGTCGCCAAAATTCATCATACTGTGGAAGGGAGCAATTCACATTCTGGCAGTTGGGTAAGAGCTTGAGCGCGCGAGCGCCGGACGCCAGGCAGCGGTCGAGCTCCTCCAAGGCGTCCTTTCGCCCCGGGTGAATCGACACTGCGGGCACGAATTCCGGATTTTCCGCGCAGACCTTGAACAGATAGTCGTTCGGGACGTGGAACGAGCCGAAGTCGATCTTCTTGCCCTCTTCGTCGAAGACTTCGTCCTGCGCCAGCAGCAAGGCCTTATCCACGTAGGAGCCGCGGATGAGCTCACGCAGGGCCTCGACGTATTTCACGTCGAAATCCTTATGCGTCAGCGGCAGCGGCATCCCGACGGCCCGACGCATGATTTCGCTCAGCGCCTTGAGCCAGAGGCCTTCAATGCGCAGCCAGCAACCGCTCCCGTCCTGGCCATTGCCGACGAGGTGGACGTGGCAATCATAGCGCGAAGCGGGAGGGGGCATGGATTAGGAGCCGGAATCCTGCTTTTCAGTATTCATGCGGCCGTAAAGCCAGGCAACCCCCAAGAAGGCCAAGGCAATGATGCCGACGGCAATGACGCGGGAAGACGTCCCGGTGATATCGACGGTGAACATGCGACAGGTCGCGAAAGCCAAGCCAGCCAGACCGAGCATACGGAAGGACTTGGAATGATTGAAGTGCCCTAACACGAAGAACAAGATCGAAGCCAAGACCCAGCACACGGAAGGAAGCACTGGGAAGACAACGCCCAGAGCCAGACACACCCAGAAAGTGTGGGCGAGCAGTAACAACCCGATGACCGGTCGCTGCATGGATTCTCCTTCTGCGTCGGCATATTGCGCGGTGTACCTGGCGAGCGCGCGGAGTAGCAGACCTAGCCCAAGGAGCCAAAGCAGGGCTCCCAAGAGCCCCTGAGGCGCGTCGAATCCTGCGACATTTCCCCAGCCGCCGCTGTTAATGACGACGTAGGCCGCCAAGAACCCCGGAAGGGCCAAGACCATCTTCTTGAATTGAGATTCCGAAAGAGCCAACCAAGCCGCCACGGCCGAGATCAGCAAGGCGCCCCCGAACCAAGCAGAAACCAGCGAAGACCATCCGTTGGATTTACACCAGACTCCGCACAAGAAGGCCGACCAGGTCATCAGGAAGGCCATCGTGAACGTAAACGCATGCTGCAAAGCCAGGATCCACTCTTCCTTTCGTTCAGCCGTCTTCCAGATGATACCGGCCTGGGTTAGACCGATAATGAGTAGCCAGAATGCATGCCATCCCTGCTCGGCAGGATTAGGCGAGGTCGCTGACATCCACTTGAGGGCAAGCAAACAGCTCACCATGTAAGCAGGGACGGCTGCCCAGATCAGGCCCTTGCGGTAACGCAGGAACGCGATGACCCCGATAACCAACCACGGCCAACCGGCCATCTCCGGATGGGACCGAGGATGCTGCACGCCGACCAACGCGACACCGAGGACGACAAGGCCGCAGATCCGGAGGAGATGCTGCCATTCATCGGTATGCTCCCAATCCTCCCTGAACGAGAGCAGCAAAGCCATGCCGGCGATGGCGACCAAGGATGCCCAAGGGTAGCC
>DKND01000011.1:0-1801 GCA_002470605.1 Opitutia bacterium UBA7397 | reverse complement strand
AGCATCACCTGTGAGATATTCGCGGAGCGCGTGCGCTCCAACCAACCGAGTACCAGCGCGATAGCCGCCAGCTCAAAGCCGAGATTCGAACGACCGTAATCGGCCGGACTACATGCGACAAAGGCGATCAATGCCGGGACGAAGAATGAAGCCAGCTGGAAGGTTTCGTGCGACCGATTACCCCCGATCACCTTGGAGTCCGTGAGCAATCGTCCGGCGACCCAAAGGGTAGCGAAGCAGAGCAAAGCCGTCAGTTGAATCGAAACTGAATAATGGCCTGTGCCGCCGAGGTGGACTTGCCAAAAACCCAGGCAAAGCTGCGAGACCAGCAAGCCCAGCCAGCCGGCCGAGCCCCAACCACCACGCAACATGAGCACCACGCCGATCAGGGCCACCATGGTTACGCCCAAGACGTTGACGTAATCATCAATCTTAACCCCAACATCGGGATTCTGGATAGCGAAGAAAACGGCTAGGCCAGCAAAGATGACCGCGAGCTGGGCAAACAACTTATCCTGGCGCCACAGGGCGATGACGACGACGACGATCGCAGCCACGAACTGCAGGACGGAGGAACCGAGCACGGAATCAAAGAGCTTGAATTTTGTCAGTCCATAGGTCGACCAGGCGGCAAACTGCAGGACACCTAAGCCGGCGGCCCCGATGACCCTCCCCAGATCCTGGTTCCGGAGCGAGAGCCGTAGGCTGAACCAGAAAATCGCGATACCGATCGCAGCAATCTCGCCGACCAAGACCCATGGCGGGAAATCTCCTGTAATATTCAGATAGACACCATAGAAGATCACGGCGGCGAGGAAGAGCACGCCACCGATACGCCCCGTCCACCAAGCCCCGAGCGCATACTCGCCCTTGAGATTCAAAGGCGGCAGCATGCCGAGCTCACGCAGTTTTTCGGCCAGCGGGCTCGGACCATCCGCTTGCGACGGGCCAGAAGAGGTAGGCAAGGGAGGCGGGGTGTTGTTGGGCATAAGGTTTATTATACCGCAGCAAGCTCTGCTGCGGTCGTTGAAAATCTTGATTGGGCGCATCGGCTAAAACGATGCCGCCACCGACTTTTGACCAGAATCGCCGAATCTCCCGCAAAAACGCCATTCCTCAAGGTCTGCGGGGTATCCATCTGCCAGACAATGCCACGGCGCCAGGATAAACCAATGGTTAATTTATAATATAAATTTATTGGATGACGACGTCTACGCTCCCGCCAGCGAAGAAGCGACAACCTGAAAATTCAGCGGATAGATTCACCCCGCAGCCAGACGCCAGCCACTTCCGGCCGAGCCGAGGAACCATCCCAATGGAAAGACATAAGATCCGCCGGCTGACCGATGGCCAGAACTCCCCTGCCGCCGACAAAGCGGCCAGGTGCGGAAGTCATCAGCGCAACGGTCTCACCCAAACTCAACCCGACTTGATTTACCAACACGGGAATCGCCGCAATCAGCGGCAAAGCTGCGCCGGCGAGATAATTACCGGTGCCATCGTCGATCGCGAGAAAACCATCACCGCGCAGCTCGACCTTACCGCCGATGGGGGTCTGATACTTTCCCGCAGGAAGACCGCCGAGCGTGACAGCATCCGAGACGACCAACGAACGGTCCAGGCCCTTGGCTCGGAGCATCACTTTTAATTGCGCAGGGGTGAGGTGATGCCCGTCGGCGATGAACATCGCGGTAAGGCGATCGTCCGCCAATTGCGGCCAAAGATGATTATGCCGACGATTCATCGTCGCATGCGAACCATTGCCGAGATGGGTTGAAAGGGTCGCACCCGCGTCGACCGC
>DKND01000083.1:4229-8153 GCA_002470605.1 Opitutia bacterium UBA7397 | reverse complement strand
ACAATAGCGGTCATCAGACTTTCGACGCCCATCAGACGAGTCAGTTTGAGCAACATATCCGTGCGGTGTGCGGCCTGCCGCTCGGCGGGACCAAGCCACTCGCTCCTTCCGCGATGGTGAACTTGCTTGGCGATCTTTGGCGCGGCGGACAAGAGCCCGACTGGACTAAGGTACTGTCCGAACCTTCCGCAAAACTGCACCTTTATGACAAGGGCAAGGCTGCCCCTGGCCGCAAGATGGGCCACATCACCGTCACGGCTTCGACGCTCGAAGAAGCGATTCGCCGAGCCGAAGCCCTGCACGCCGCGCTTTAATCCATGTCGGCCGTGCCGTGCTTATTCTGGGCGAATATCCTGATTTTGGTCCCGGTTGGTTTCGGCACCTTGTTTAAGGCATCGGTTACAGATCAGGGAGCCTTCGTAGAAAGCGTTGGCTGGCGAACGCTAGTCGGCTCCCTTTGGCTCGCCATCCTCGCATGTTCCACCCTCGGCGTATTCTGGCCAGGAAGTTTCGTTTGGTTGCTCGTCTTCCAGATAATCTATAAATCGGTATGGCTGATTACTTATGCCGTGCCTCGTCTTGTCACCAATCGCCAAGCCGAAATTCCCAAGGGGATCGCCGTTTCTTTCCTAGTAATCGTCCTCGTCTGGCCTTGGTTTATACCCTGGCGTCAGATGTTCACCGGGCACTGATCAGTCGAGCAGCTCCGGCTTACGGCTGAAGAGCTCCAGGGGAATCTGGCCTAAGCTCAGGAATAGCAGGATAGCCTGGAAGACGGGAATCTTGGCCTTCATGTGCGCGGCCTGCGCTATGTAATTCTTAGCCATCACTTCGCTAATCATCGCAAAAGCAAAAATCACTGAGGTAACGCAAAGGATGGAGAATAAAACATTCCAGGTTTTGCGGTCGACGATGGATCGCCAAGGAAGAAATAACAGGACGGCGTAAGCGATCAGGAACCAAGATTCGAAGCGAAGCGTGACAGGAAAAGTCACCACCGCTGGATTCCATCGCGGTGCAAGATGGAGCGGACCGAGAACGATACCTCCGACCAACTCATTGATTCCGAGCCCTAAGCAAAGAGCGCCGAAGAGCAGGGTGATTAAGCGAGCGTAGCGGATTCTTTGGGCGGTGACATCATTCATGACGAAGAGAGAAGAGGGAAGAGCGGTGATGGCAAACGCCTCAGAGCGGGCGGAATAAGGCGACGTCGCTCCATTCGCCCATGATGCGTCCGTCAGATTTCATGCCCTCACCCCAGGCTTCGCGGCTCTTGGCTTCAAAATGCGACCGCACCGCCTCTTGTTCCTTGGCTAAGATGCCGCTCAATGCGAGGACGCCGCCGGGACTGACCGAAGCGATGAGGTTATCGGCATAGATGCAGAGGACGTCGCTGATGATATTCGCCAAGACGACATCCGCTTGGCCGGTAAGCTTAAAGCCTTCTTCCAGTCCCGCATGATGGAAAGCGACGGCATCATCGGCGATACCGTTGTCTTTGCGATTGGCTACGCTCACGCGGACGGATTCTGGGTCGCGATCAAACCCAGCGATGCGACCGCAGCCAAGCTTGGCGGCGGAAAGAGCGAGGATGCCAGACCCACATCCTGCATCCGTTACGGATACTTTGGCAGCGGCATGGGACTCGAGAAAATCCATGAGTCGGATGGCGCAGAGGCGGGTCGTGGGATGGTCTCCGGTTCCGAACGCCAGGCCTGCGTCGAACCAGATGACGGCCGCGCCGGCTGGCACGGCATATTGTCCGCGCATCCAGGCGGGGACCCAGTGAAGCCGACCGTAATCCCAAGGCTTGAGATGTTCTTTGTAGGCCTCTTTCCAGTCCTTGTCGGCGAGAACGGTTTCTTCGTAATTCTCCGGGAGCTTCTTGAATGCTTTGCGCAGGCCGACCCAAGCCTCGTCGGCTTCGGCTTTGGTTTCGAAATACCCCATGACAAAATGCGGCTTCCCAGGGCCTTCATGGAAAAGCATCCAAGAAGAACGCGTTAATTCGCAGAAATGATCCTCCAACGGCTGTACCATGTCCTCATGGATGGGGGAGCGAAGTTCAATCATCGGGACAAACTTTGGCTTAGTTGGGCAATAATGGATGGCAAAAGCAGGTGTTCCGCCGCATGGATTTTTTGGGAAAAACTTTCAAGAGTATCTCCAGATTCGCGGCGTACCCGACTTTGTCCGAGATGAGCTCCGCCATCGATGTCGGCATTAACCCAATGAACGGTACAGCCGCTTTCGTTAACGCCGGCCGTCCAAGCTTGGCCGATGGCGTCCAGTCCGGGGAAGGCCGGAAGCAGGCTTGGGTGCAGATTGATGATCCGGCCTGCGAAGGCCTCAAGGAGAGGGGCCTTGATGACACGCATGAAGCCCGCGAGAACGACCAAATCGACGCGAGCCGCGACTAAAGCTTCGGCCCATGCATGCTCTCGTTCCGGGGAGAATTTTGTTTTAAACGGGCCGGTATCGAGGAATTGGGTCGGGATGCCAAACCGGGGTCCGAGCTCCAGCATCTTGGCGGTGGGGTTGTCGCAATAGATACCCACGACTTTGGCCTGACCCAGTCGGCCGTCCGCCTGGGCGCGAAGGACGGCTTCGGCATTGGAGCCGCGACCAGAGCCAAGGAGGGCAACGCGCATGTCAGCAAGGTGTCGGCTGGGGCTTGGTCTGCAAATGGATTTTCCAATCGCCTGGGCGACGGCGGCGAAATCATAAATCTACCTTTGAACCCGGCGGGAAAGTAAAGAGGATGGGTCGCCTTACTTATCTTATGGATCGTCGAGAGTTTCTTCACCTGACCGCCTTGAGCACAGTGGGTGCCGCTTTGATTCCCGGCTGCGCCGCCGGCCCAATTGCGCCGACGAATAATAATCCCGTGAATTCTGGCGGGCGCATCCAACTTGGCATCGACGCGCTGGAAGCGGATGGTTTCGCCTCCCTTCGCGGTGTCCGTTGCGGCTTGGTGACCCACCGTGCCGGCGTGAATGGCAATGGCCTACGCACGGTCGATGTTCTAGCCCGTGCCCCAGGCGTGCGATTAACGAAATTATTCGGCCCTGAACACGGCATTGATGGTAACGCCGCCGCCGAAGTCGTCGTGAAGAATGCCAAGGATGCCCGAACGGGGCTGCCGATTTATTCTCTGTACGGCGCCACGCGCCGGCCGACGCCGGAAATGCTCGAAGGGCTGGATGCCATCGTGATCGATTTCCAAGACGTCGGGTCGCGCTCGTATACTTATATCAGTTGCATGCGCTACGTCATTGAAGCGTGTTTCGCGCTGGAGCGGCCGATTCGCGTCATCGTGCTCGACCGACCTAACCCCTTGGGTGGAGAAAAAGTTGATGGCCCTTTCCTCGACCGCAAATGGAAGAGCTATGTCGGTGCTTACGAGACGCCCTACGTGCACGGGTTGACTATCGGAGAGATTGCCAAGTGGGCCGTGGCCACCCCAGGTATTCTGGAAATCGATGATGCTCATCGCCGTCGTGGCGTCTTGGAGGTTATTACGATGCGAGGCTGGCGTCGCTCGATGACCTGGAATCTTACCGGATTAAATTGGACGCCGACTTCTCCACGTATTCCGACCGCCCAAGCCGCTTTGGGTTATGCGATGGTAGGCCTCGGCTGCATCGTCGGTGATTTCAGCCACTCATTCGGGGATCAGATGCACTTCCGGTTTATCAAATATGCTCGTCGCCATGCCGCCGATCTCGTCGCGGCTTTAGGCAATACGGTGCCCGGCCTGACGCTTGAACCCAAAGTGATGCCTGACGGCACGCAGGGAGTCTATCTGACCGTGAACGATTGGGGTAAATTGCGTCCGACCGCTATATCACTGCACATGATGCAGCAGGCCGCACTCTGGGACACGAACAATCCGTTTGCGCGCGTCTCGAAGACGGAGCGCGA
>DKND01000083.1:3358-4201 GCA_002470605.1 Opitutia bacterium UBA7397 | reverse complement strand
CGCTGGATGGCCCAGTGGAATGCCGACGCCGAAGCGTTTCGCGCACGTACGTCAGCCCACCGACTTTACGTCTGATTAGTAGGAGCGGCCTTCGCGCTTCTCCCAGTAATTGATGTAGGCGCGGTTGAGCACGCCTAGGCCTCCCGGGGTAGGGTAGTCGCCCGTGAAATACCAATCCCCGAGACTCGTCGGGCAGGCCTTATGCAGCGACTCAATCTTCTGGAAGACAATGACAAGTTCGCCCTTCCAGTCGCACTTCGTCGGATAAACCAACTCGGCGCACTTTGCGGCGATTTCAATCTCAGTGAAAGCCCCATACAAACGCTTCACGTGATTTTTCATTTCCTTCGTGGGTTTCTTCGCTTGGGCGATGCAGTCTTCGTAAACTTCACGCAAGAGGTCATGCATGCCTCGATCTTTGCAAAGGGCGACGGTCGCTTGGAAGGCCAGAAATTTACCCATTTCGGACATATCGATGCCGTAACAGTCCGGGTAGCGGATCTGCGGAGCCGTGGAAGCGATCACGATGCGCTTAGGATTAGGCCGGGCCAGGATTCGTAAGATAGATTGGCGTAACGTCGTGCCGCGCACGATCGAATCGTCGACACAGACCAGGGTATCGCCTGCCCGGACGGTGCCGTAGGAAATGTCGTAGACGTGGGATGCCATCTGCATCCGGTTTTTTTCCTGGGAAATGAAGGTGCGTAGCTTGACGTCCTTATGCGCGACTTTTTCGCCCCGCGGCCAACCGCCCAAGACGAGCTTATCAATCATGGCTTCGTCGAGTTTGCCGGCGCGTTGTGCCTCGACGAGTTGGTGCCGCACCTGGGAACGCCGCCGTTT
>DKND01000083.1:0-3249 GCA_002470605.1 Opitutia bacterium UBA7397 | reverse complement strand
TGTTCGGCTCCGACGATGGTCATCAATGCGACCCGTTCGGAGGCGACGGCAATTAAATCATCCGTACGTACATACCAGCAGGGGCGGATGCCGTTAGGATCGCGGACGACGAAGCTATCGCCGTTTCCAATAAGACCAGCGATAGCATAGCCGCCATCCCAATTCTTGGCGGCCTTGCGTAGGACGTTGCCGACGTCGAGGTGCTTAGAAATTTCGGCTTGGACGGCTGTACCTTCGAGACCTTGGTCTTTGAAGGCCTTGAAAAGCCGATCGTGTTCCTCATCCAGCCAGAAGCCGATCTCTTCGAGGATCGATTGGGTATCGGTGGAATAGATGACGTGGGCGCCGCGCTCGGTGAGCGAATGGTTCAGCTCGGTCGTATTCGTCAGGTTGAAATTGCCGGCGACGAGCAGGTTGCGGGTCGGCCAAATGGATTTGCGGGCGTAAGGGTGGCACGAGACGGAATCAAACGTACCCGAGGTCCCGTAACGAAGGTGGCCCAGTAGGAGTTCGCCTCCGAAATCGAAGTGACGCTTAACGGTTTCCGGAAACTCCGGTACGATGGTCGCTTCGCGGACCTTATCAGCGTAGGTCTTGATCTGGCGGGTGAAGATTTGCGTCAGGCCTTGGGCGCCGATTTCCCGGTCACGGAAGAGGAAGGCTTCACCATTTTCTGCCCCAATCTTAACACAACCGATACCTGCGCCATCTTGGCCGCGGTTATGCTGTTTCTCCATGAGGAGAAATAACTGATTAAACCCATGCAACGGCGTGCCATACTTCTCCTGATACCACTTCAGGTCCTTGGTCAGCCTTACCAGGGCAATGCCGCATTCATGCCTTAAAGAGTCGCTCATCGCAGGCTTCCGAGTTTGTCGGCTCGGCGCGCGTCCTGTCCAGCGCTTACTATTTCTAAGAGCGCAAAACTCGGTCAAGTCGGCCGAGGCTTGCTTCAATTAGGCCCGCCATATCGGTTTGCTGACGGAAAGCGGGGTCCCGGTGGTAGTCGGCCAGCCCATCGGCTAACTCTCGGGCTTTTTCGGGGGTGGTCAGTTGGTTTGACCGCATGGCCGCAAGCAAGTCTTTGACGCGATCGGGCGCCGCGAGGTGGCGGCGGTGAATGAGGGATTGCTCCTCGCGACGGTATTGGGCGGCCGAGGCGGCATTGATGTGCTTGGCACAAAGCTGTGCAAAAGGCCGGTTCTCTTTAAATGACCCCGGGAGATAGAAGCGCAGTCGACCATCGTAGCTCTGTTGGTCGAAATCCATAGCCCTCACCCGGATGGCGGTGGCGTCGAAGTCCGGCGTGACGGCGATGACGAAATTATAGGCCCGCATGTCGCCCAAGAGTCGGACGAGGCAACGCTCTTCGAATTTGATCAGCTCTTTGGCCAGACGGACGGGGTGATGTTGCCCGGCCTCGAGCCACTTGTCGGCGAAGATGTCCCCTGGGATACCCGTCACATGTTCTTCAACTAAGGTATCTCCCCACGTCAGATAAAGCATCCGATTTGGTGAAAGGAGGTGTTCGAGTTCCAAGCCGCAAACGCGCGACGCATCGCCAATCTTCACGTAGAAGTAATCGTGATTCTCGTTGTAGGCGTTGACGATGCGTACGCGGAAAGGTTGTGAATTACCGAACGAGCAAAAATCTACCCGATCCACATAGACGTGGCTGAAAACTTTGATACCACCTTCGCCACGCAGCAGCGCATAGGTTTCCAGCAGGCCCTGGGAAAGCCGGTCCATCTCTTCCCGCGCATAAGCTACGGTTTCCCAGAGGGTATCTTGACCGCGCTCCAGTAACGGCATGGCGGCATTGAAATTTCGCAGCTGTGCGTAGGAAACGGGTAAGGGTACTTCGCGGCCTTCGCGCGCAAGGTAGGCTCGGAGATCTTCGCCGATCGGGTAGGCTGGTTTGCGATTCGTTCGCTTAAACTCCGCTTCCGATCCGGTGGCGTCCATGGCTAGTCCAAATGAGGGTGACGCTGGGTTTCTTCGACGATCATCCGGAGCGGTTGTCCCGGATGACATTCCGCCCGATACGCGATGAAGCCCCGCCGATGCTCATCCCAGACTGGCCAAATGAGTGTAAGGTCAGAGGCCGGAATCTGAATCTTCGAAATTTCTTCCCGGGCGAAGAATCCGAAATGGCCTTCGTCAATCGTCGGCGGAACTCCGTTCACGGGCTTGCGGCAATCAAACAGGAACATCAACCAGTGCGATTGGCCTTCGTAACCTTTTTCCGAGATCATACCGAAGAGATGCAGGTCCGAGGACGTGATTGTCGCCCCCGTTTCCTCCGCGACTTCCCTAATGGCGCATTCGAACGGCGACTCACCCGTGCCCGTTTCTAACTTTCCGCCGGGGGGACTCCAGCAACCTAAGTTCGGGGCCTTGGTGCGCTGGATTAGCAGCAAGCGTCCCGCGTCGTCATGCAGGAACACGAGTACGCTGATTTTGAAGGGTAGGGCAGGACCGGCTGACATGGTTTCAAATTGGCTTAGACCCATCTGGGGACAATCACCGATTGGCTTATCCAGCCAAGATGGCGTCGATCCGCTTTAATTCATCCGAAGTCAGCGTATCGGAGGATGCTGCCGCCACACACTGCTCCAGCTGGCTGATTTTGCTGGCTCCAATGATGGCGGAGGTGACGCGTTTATCACGCAAGACCCAAGCGATGGCCATGGACGCCAGGCTTTGACCGCGTTCTTTGGCGATGACGCTCAGCGCGCGCACTTGAGCCAGTTTCGCATCGCTGATCTGCTCGGGGCGTAAAAAGCCATGGGCTTTGCCGGCGCGAGCATCCGTCGGAATGCCGGACAAATATCGATCTGTCAGGAGTCCTTGGGCCAGCGGAGAAAAGACCGCACACCCGATACCTTCTTTTTCTACGGTATCAAGCAAGCCCTCTTCGGGCGTGCGCACGAACAGGCTATATTTCGGCTGATGAACGACGCAGGGCGTTCCGAGTTCGCGCAAGATTGCACAGGCCCGCGCGGTATCCGCCGCATTATAATTAGAAACCGCGGCGTAGAGCGCCTTACCTGATTTCACCGCCGTAGCCAAGGCCCCCATGGTTTCTTCCATCGGTGTATTAGGGTCGCGTCGGTGGCTATAAAAGATATCGACGTAGGGCAGGCCCATCCGTTTGAGCGATTGGTCAAGCGAAGCCAAAAGATACTTCCGCGATCCGAAGTCCCCATGGGGTCCCGGCCACATGGTGTAACCTGCTTTGGTCGAGAT
>DKND01000106.1:3220-3536 GCA_002470605.1 Opitutia bacterium UBA7397 | reverse complement strand
CATCCCTTGTCAACATGCCCACTGGCCAACTGGTCAACTTGCCGCTGCTTGTTTCGGGTGGCGGGTGGCAGCCCCTGGGTGGCAGGTGTTGGGTAGTCGGCACTCAAGGGGAAACCGGATGATTGGCTGGGGTGCCTTGGGTAGGGGCACACCTGCGTGGCGTCCGTGGGCGAACGGTCTTTGTAGGATCGGGATAGCTTGCCCGGCTCTGTAATGATCTCTCTGCGAACGGACGCGACGCAGTCGCGCCCCTACCCATTGCATTCCTTGTCAACTGGCCAACTGGCCAACGAATCAACTAACGTTGTATCGTCCT
>DKND01000106.1:0-3106 GCA_002470605.1 Opitutia bacterium UBA7397 | reverse complement strand
CGCTCAATATCATACTCCAAATTGGTATCATTCGCTGTCGGGTTGGAATAATAAATAAACGTCAGGCCCGTATGGGAGAATTCAATCGGGCCCATGATTTTAGTATAATAAGCGGAGATAATTTTTCCGCTCGGCTCCGCCAGCGTCCTCGAACGGATAAAATACCCAATGTTTTCAGACCGTTCCACCGTACCAGCCCGACTGTCAATCGTGAATTCAAACTCGCTCTGATAGCCGCTCAGCGGGGCATGATGCGGTAACTTGAAGACGCAGTTCGCCCAGAAAGTTTGGGCGCGAACCATGCCGCAGTGGTTTTCCGGAAACCGTATCCGTAGCTGGGTCGTCCAATGTCCGAAATAACGGGCGAACTTATCGGTGGAGAAATCCGCAAAATAAGGATCCAGGCGTTTCTCGGCTAGGCTTGCGGGCGACTCATTCCAGCCGACCTGCTGGGGCGAGAGGCGAAATTCGATATCCGCAATAAGTCCATGGCCATAAGGGGGGAGGGCGGTACCGAGGGCAAAGTCGTAACCCAACCAGGTATCCGCTGGGAGGGTTTTATCGGCAAGATTCAAACCGACTCGTTTCGTCCGGAGCGGAATCGGCGCGATGATCCGCGGCAGGGTGATGGACCAAACATCACCTCCAGATACCTCCAGCGGATTGCGTGAGGGATTAGCATCGATGGGATAAAATCCGTCGGGGTTAATCTGGACGCGACTGAGCCCCATGGCTTCGTCGGCTTTGAAGCGGAGTGCTCCGTCGGGGCCGGTCGCTTGGTCGATGGTTTGTTGGCTAGAATAGCGCGGATCGTCTCGTCGGCTGAGGGTGAGTCGGGCCGGAATCGCCGCGAGGGGAGTCTGCGTTTCGTCCGTGAGCTGTAGGGTGAAGTCGCGGCCTTCGGCGATGAACGGAAGGACCAAGAGAAAAATAAAATCACGCATCGGTTTCAGCGCAAATCACCTTGGGTGATCATCGAAAGGTAGAACGGATGAACGAAGGGGAGCGCGACATTCTTGCAATCGCTATGTAGCCAATGCCCGGCGGTCGCCGCTTGGGTATGTCCTGCCGTGGGCCAACGTCGCGAGGTCACGCGGCCTTCGGTCTCGAGATTGAAATTCGTGACCCCGGACTGGCCGGTCCGGAAATTGCCCAGCTGAGGCATCGGCTCGGCCCCGGCGGCGTAAGAGAGCGAGGGGATGGCGCGAGCGAGGAGGTCATATTTTACGCGGGGGCCGCCGGCGGTAAGATCGCCGATAAACTTTTGCGTCGAGAGCAATTGAGCATTGAGGAATTTGGCGAAGAACGGATTAGGCAGCAGCTGCGCGGGTAGGAGTTGGGCCGCGATTTCCGGGGCGAGCTTTTCATAATACCCCCCGAGGCCATTGGATTGGTTGCCTGGCACATAATTGCCGCGCCATTGCGGATTAAACCCCCAGCCCGCTTGCGAACGTTCCATGGCGACGCTCGCGAGCGAACGTGCCCAGCCGACGCCTTTCAAGAGCTCCTGGGTTTTCCAAACTCCGTAGTCGATGCTCCGGCCGGCCCAAAGGGTCGAGAGGACGGAGGCGGTGGAAATTTCCGTTGGGCAGTTTGTGATATTTTCGCCAGAGGAATAATAATTCAGCGCTGAGGTCTTTTGTTTCACGAGCGAGAAGGCGTTACGCCAGCTCACGCCGGCTCGCCGGTCAGGAGCGGTAAATGATTCGGCCCAGGCGGCCGCCGTGAGCCGTAGCGGATAGGGGCGCCAGGCTCCCTCCGTCATCATGGCCGTCTGCGTACTCGTGGAATCTTCGGGCGAGATGGCTTCAATGGGGACGGCGGCGTTGATCATGAAGTAACGCGCGGGCACAAGTTTGCCGGATTGAATGGCCTGGCAGGCGACCATGTTGCCTAAACTGTGGGCCGCTAAGATGGTCTTGCTGGGATCGATGAAGTATAACCGTGGGCCCAGCAGGTCGCCGGTTTGGAAGGCGTGATAGACTGCTTTATGGTAATCCAAGCCGGTGTCGCCGTTCCAGGTCACGCCGACGAAGCGGGCATGGCTTCCGAGCGCATAGAGCCGTTTAAAAAACTCGGCCTGCCAACTCCGCGCTTTGGTGCCATCGACATTATATCCATGGACTAGGACGAACCAGCGATCGTTGCAGTCGCGGTCGGGTAGTCCTTCCGGAATCTTGCCCTCGGTCGGTCGGCCGAGGATCGGCGGCGCGACTGGGGTGCCGTCCATGTTTCGGGGCACTTGGGTCAGGTTAAGATGCCGATACATCGACTCGACGGGCCCGAGGGCCAACGGGAGCTGTAACTTAATTTCGACGACCCCATCTTTTTCGATGATCAATTCCAAAGGCTCCTGGGTGGACTTGCGCCCCTCGACGAGTACGACGCCGTAACCGCGTTCCGTCAGTGTGGTGAGGAACGTGTTCGGAATCGGGATGAGATTATCATCGGCGGAGGGCGCGAGCGTCTCGGCGGCTTTCAGGTCTTGGTTTCCGGTTGGACCGAAAACTTTCAAATCGGGATCGCGATGGATTTCACCGACGACCGAAGGGCTGAGTGAAGTCAGGACAAACTGTACGGCCGCATCGCTTTGCCTGATCTGATAATGGTACCCGGCGTCTGGCCGATAGACGCGGAGCAGATTCGCGATATTAAGATTAACTGGGAAGAAATCGACCAAGTCGCGTAGCCCGTTGATACCGGGTTGGGCCGCATTATTCTTAGTGGAGGATGGTTCGGGAAGATCCGTCGTTTCGTCATATTCTTCGGCATCGGTATCGTCATTGACCCAATAACGGAATTTCTTCCCTCGCGGCGGGAGCTCGCCTCGCTCGATCCGCCCGTCCCGGTCGTAATCTATTTCTAATCCGGCCTCCATGAGCCCGAAGCCGTAGAGATTATAACTACGCGTATCGTCTTCGATCGGCGTCAGCGTGAGGGTGAGCGAGGTGCGGCAATCCGCGGCGGTGAGTGTGAGGGCGAGTGTGGCGGTCTTATATTCGGGCGTGACCGCTTGTGGGCTGACCCAGCGATGCAGGCACCGTCCGCCGGCGTTCTTGATTTCAATGGCATATTGGTGAGGCAGGCCGCTCGCTCCGGTCAGGCC
>DKND01000088.1:2527-2891 GCA_002470605.1 Opitutia bacterium UBA7397 | reverse complement strand
GGTAGATTTCTCCGCCTTTTTCGCGGAACTCTTTCGACTTTTCTTCCATTCCCTTGGCAAGGGCTTCGTCGTCGCTGACCCCTTGGGCATCCGCGAACTTACGGATATCGTCGGAGATACGCATCGAGCAGAAATTAGGGCCGCACATCGAGCAGAAATGGGCTGTCTTGGCCGACTCCTGAGGCAAAGTCTCATCGTGGTATTCTTGGGCGCGCTCGGGATCCAAAGCTAAGGCGAACTGGTCGGCCCAACGGAATTCGAAGCGAGCCTTCGAAAGCGCATTATCGCGGATCTGCGCTGCCGGATGCCCCTTGGCCAGATCGGCGGCATGGGCGGCGATCTTGTAGGCGATTACGCCCTCGCG
>DKND01000088.1:0-2409 GCA_002470605.1 Opitutia bacterium UBA7397 | reverse complement strand
TGCTTATCCATATTCTCCTTAATCATATGCATCGGCACGTGGCCGGGGCCTTCGCACATGACTTGGACGCCGCGTTCCCAGGCACGCTTCGTCAGATCGCCTTGGGTCTTCAACTCGGCAAACTGAGCCTCGTCATTGGCGTCTGCGATGGAACCGGGACGAAGACCGTCACCGATGGAGAAACTAACGTCATAGGCCGCCATGATGTCACAGATATCATCCCAATGGGTATAGAGGAAATTCTCCTTATGATGCGAAAGGCACCACTTGGCCAAGATTGAGCCGCCGCGGGAAACAATCCCCGTCACGCGCCGCGCCGTCATCGGAATGAAAGCGAGCCGCACGCCGGCGTGAATCGTGAAGTAATCGACGCCCTGCTCGGCCTGTTCGATGAGCGTGTCTCGGAAAATTTCCCAGGTCAGATCTTCGGCGCGTCCATTGACCTTTTCGAGCGCTTGGTAAATCGGCACCGTTCCCACCGGGACTGGACAGTTACGCAGGATCCATTCGCGGGTCTGGTGGATGTTCTTGCCCGTCGAAAGATCCATCAGCGTATCGCCACCCCACTTGATTGACCAACGCATTTTCTCCACCTCTTCCTCGATGGAAGAAGCCACGGCGGAATTACCGATGTTCGTATTAATCTTAACGAGGAAATTTCGCCCGATAATCATCGGCTCCAATTCCGGGTGATTGATGTTGGCCGGGATGATGGCGCGACCGCGGGCGACCTCTTCGCGGACGAATTCAGGCGTGATTTCCTTAGGCAGCGCCGCACCGAAAGAGTGTCCCGCATGCTGGAAATTCAGGTCATGACGACGGGGCGCGGCTTCGGTTCGGGCGGCCTGCAACCGGAGGTTCTCCCGGATTGCGATATATTCCATCTCCGGGGTGATGATACCCTTCTTGGCATAGGCCAGCTGGGTCGGACGTTCACCAGGCTTGGCCTTATAAATCTTACGATCGCCACGGGCGAATTGCACCAAACGGCTGCGAGATGTGGCACGTTGCGCCGTCTCGGCATGTTTCCATGAAAGATAGCCGTCGTCTTCGGGCTTCAATTCGCGACCCGCAACGACCTCGACGTCGCCGCGTTCGAGAATCCAAGGCGTACGGATACCAGGAAGGCCCAGCTCGACATCGCCATGGAAGGCGGGGTCGCCCCAGGGGCCGGAAGTATCATAGATGCGGACGGACTCATTCGGAGTCGATGCGCCTCCAGGCCGGGAAGTATCGGCGAGTTTCACCTCGCGCATAGGCACAAGGAGGTCAGGCCGGGAGCCCGGCACGTAAATACGCGTCGAGTTCGGGAAAGTGGAAGGTTTGTTGTCGGAGACCATGGAAAGTAAGAGTTGTGATGTCGGAGCAGCTGGCTGTCCGCTGATAATAGGAATAAGGCGCGAAACCTGAGAGGTTCGCGGAAACGGGGATGTTATGACTGAACGATCCGCTTCCTACGGCGCGTATGCGCATCAGGTACGAGGGTTCGAGGCCAAGCCTCATCTCAGTCCGGTCGCGGACTCCCCTGGGAAAGAATTGGAAGGAACGTCTTTATCAAGACCGACCTCCCGATGGAAGCAAGTCCATGCTCACGTTTGCCAGAAAGACACGCCCAACCATCGCCTTGTGACTTTAAATGACCCATGGAAGCCCCCGCCCTCCCCGTCGACCCCATCCCCACCCAGGACGAGAAGAACCTTGGCATCATCATGCATGNNCTGATCGTCTGGTTGGTAAAGAAAGACGAAAGCGCCTTTATTGATGCTCAAGGCCGTGAACTGCTGAATTTCCAGCTGAGCATCCTGATCTACGCTCTTATCTGCATACCGCTATGCTTCCTCTGCATCGGAGTCCCGCTCCTCATCATCATCGGCATTGGCTCTGTCATACTGACCATCATCGGCCTGGTGAAGGCCACCGAAGGAAAAATCTACCGGTTTCCGCTGACCTTTCGGATGCTCTGACCTCGGCGGGTCTGAATACAAAAAAGCCCGATAGAACATCGGGCTTTTTTCGGTCATGAAAGACGGCTTAGCGATTCATCGACAACTGAGCGCGCAGATACTCGACCGTGCGGCGGACGTTGGCGTCGACTTCCATCTGGTTCACCACCGTCTTACGGGCGTGAATGACAGTACCGTGGTCGCGACCACCGAAAACTTGGCCGATTGATACGAGGGACATCCCCGTTAGCTGCGTCGAGAGGTACATGGCGACCTGACGTGGAAAAGCGATGTTCTGCATCCGGCGCTTCGAAGTCATATCCGACATCTGGATGCGGTAGTGCTCAGCGACCTTCCGTTGGATCACTTCGGCGGTAAGCGTATGGCTGGCTTCTTCGACCAGAATATCGTGCAGTAACTTTTCAACTTGGGCGATTTCGAGCGGCTTACGGGTCATGCCCATCAG
>DKND01000125.1:18943-28261 GCA_002470605.1 Opitutia bacterium UBA7397 | reverse complement strand
TGTCACCTTGCCCACGTGTCCCCTCGTCGCGGCTATACCGCGACGTTCAGAGTCCCGCCAACCAGCGCTCGGCTTCGATCGCAGCTCGACAGCCCATGCCCGCGGCGGTGATCGCTTGACGATAAACGTGGTCGGCGCAATCGCCGGCGACAAAGACACCCGGCACGCGCGTGCTGACGGTATTATCGCCCGCCACGAAATAGCCGTTGTCGTCTACCGCGAGGGCAGGCGTAAACGCTTGAGAATTAGGCACGTGACCGATGGCGATGAAAACACACTTGCAGGCGATATCACGCTGGGCACCCGCCGCATCCTGCACGCGTAAGGAATGCACTTTGCCGTCTTCGCCGCCGAGGACTTCGAGCGGGTTGCAGTTCAAGGCGAGTTCGATCTTCGCGTGAGACTTCACGCGCTGGACCATGATCTCGGAGGCGCGGAATTTTTCGCGGCGATGGACCAAGATGACCTTGGAAGCAAAACGCGTGAGGAAGAGGGCTTCTTCGCAGGCCGAATCACCGCCCCCGACGACGACCACCGGAACGTTACGATAAAAAGCGCCGTCGCACGTCGCGCAGGTCGTGACGCCGTTGCCGCCATAATATTTTTTCTCACCCGGGATGCCCAAAAGTCGCGGTGAAGCGCCGGTTGCGATGATGACCGCCTTGGCCTCGTAAGTCGCCTCTCCGCCCACCAGCTTTTTAACCGGACCGGAGAAATCGACGGAGTCGATGCGATCCCAAGCGAACTTTGCCCCGAAGCGTTCGGCCTGAGCCTTCATATTTGTGATAAGTTCATTGCCGTCGACGCCATGGACGAAGCCAGGGAAGTTCTCGACTTCGGAGGTGGTGGTCAATTGACCGCCCGGCTGGCCGCCTTCGAGCACCAAGGGGCTAAGGCCGGCACGAGCGGCGTAGATAGCGGCGGTAAGGCCGGCACAGCCGGTACCGAGGATTAGGACGTTTTCAGCCATAGGGGATACCCCATCTTGAGGGCTGTAAGCCAACGGCAAGGCGGAAAACCACCCGTGAACAACCTTAGTCAAGGCTTGCCCCGGGGGGTGGGGTCGGGGTTTGCTACCTTTCGCGCCCGGCCCCATGTTTCTCAGTATCCTCAAGCTCTTCTCTGGTAACCACAATCGGAGGTTCCTCCGTAAGTGCGAACCCATCGTAAAGCAGATTAATGCCCACGAGACAGCTTACCAGAAGCTGACCGACGATCAACTCCGTGGCAAAACCGCCGAACTTCGCAGCCGGCACGAAAAAGGCGAATCGCTCGACAGTCTCCTGCCCGAAGCCTTCGCGGTGGTCAAAAATGCGGCTCGTCGCCTTTGCGGCACTTCCTGCTTGGTCTGCGACCACGAGCTAACATGGCAGATGGTCCACTTCGACGCTCAGCTGCTCGGTGGCATCGCCCTGCACCAAAACAAGATCGCCGAAATGGCCACCGGCGAAGGCAAGACCCTCGTCGCCACCCTGCCCCTTTACCTCAACGCCCTCACGGGCCGGAATTGCCAACTGGTCACCGTCAATGACTACTTGGCGCGCCGCGACTCTGAATGGATGGGGCATCTCTACCGCTGGCTCGGCCTCACGGTCGGGTGCATCCAAAACCAGATGGCCAACGACGAACGTAAACTAGCGTACGGCTGCGACATCACTTACGGCACGGCTTCCGAATTTGGCTTCGATTACCTACGCGATAACGGCATGGCGCTCTCGTCGGACGAACAAGTCCAGCGCTCGCACTACTACTGTATCGTCGATGAAATCGACTCCATCCTCATCGACGAAGCGCGGACCCCTCTGATCATTTCCGGCCCAGTCGCTGAAGAAAGCGAGCCCGCCTTCCCCCGCCTCCGCCAATCCATTCAAGGCTTAGTCGAGCTTCAGATCCGCCTGGTTACGCGCCTGATCACCGAAGCGCGCGACGAACTGGACAAAGTCCCCGATGACAAAGAGCCCTCCCCGGAGGCTCTAGACAAACTTTGGATGGCCTCAAACGGGATGCCTCGTAACCGTCTCTTCCTGCGCCTCATGGAGAATGGCCGCTGGCGCAAACTGCTCGAGCGTCACGAAGGCATCCTCGCCAGCGAAATGGAAAAAGATCGCCGCTACCACCTCAAGGAGCGCCTCTATTTCGCCGTCAGCGAACGGAACCACGAATCCGACCTCACGCAACTCGGCCGCGACACCCTTCGTCCCGGCGAACCGGATGCCTTCGTATTGCCCGACCTGCCCACCCGTTACGTCGAGCTCGACCGCGATGAAAGCCTTTCGCCTGAACGCCGGGCGGCCTTGCGCGATGAAGCCGAGAAAGCTTACGCCCGAGTCTCCGAAGATATTCACGCCATCGGACAGTTGCTAAAGGCCTACTCGCTGTACGAACGCGACAAACAATACGTCGTTCACGAAGGTAAGGTGAAAATCGTCGACGAAAATACCGGACGCATCATGGAAGGCCGGCGCTGGTCGGACGGGCTGCACCAAGCCGTCGAAGCTAAAGAAGGCGTCCCCTTAGAAAAAGAAAATAAGACCTACGCGACTATCACGATTCAGAATTATTTCCGGATGTACCAGAAGCTGGCCGGCATGACGGGGACGGCCGAAACGGAAGCCTCGGAATTCAATGACATCTACCGTCTGTCGGTGGTCACGCTCCCGACGCACCGCCCCTGCATCCGTACCGACGATAACGACATCATCTTCAAGACCCGCCGGGAAAAATATCAGTTCGCGATCAAGGAAATCGGCGAGGCGCATAAGCGCGGTCAACCCGTCTTGGTCGGAACCGCCTCGGTCGAAGCTTCCGAAACCTTGGGCCGCATGCTCGGGATGGCCAAGATCCCTCACAAGATCCTCAACGCCAAACACCACGAACAAGAGGCGGATATCATCACGCTGGCGGGTCAGAACGGAGCGGTCACCATCGCCACCAACATGGCCGGCCGCGGTACAGATATCCGCCTCGGCGATGGCGTCCGCGAATTAGGCGGTCTTTACGTCCTCGGCACCGAACGCCATGAATCCCGCCGCGTCGACCGCCAGTTGCGCGGCCGCTGCTCGCGTCAAGGCGACCCTGGACGCTCGCGCTTCTTGGTCTCACTCGAAGACGACCTGATGCGCCTGTTCTCCAATCAAGGCATCATCTCTTCGTTACTCGAAAAATCCTTCAAGGAAGGCGAGCCCCTAGAGCACCCACTGATGAACCACTCCATCGGCACCGCCCAGAAGCGGGTCGAAGGCCAGAATTACTCGATGCGCAAACGCCTGTTGCAGTACGATGACGTGCTCAATCAGCAGCGCCAGATCATCTACGCCCTGCGCAACCGGACCCTGAAAGCCGAAGACACCCGCGAAACCGTCCTCGATATCATCACCGAGGAAATCGAAGACCGCCTCTCCACCGTCTTTCCCGACCCCCATAGCCCGGCGGAAGCCCGCGGCACCGAGGCCTTCGTCTATTGGTTCATCACCGCTTTCCATATGCGGATCGACGCCCCTGAGATTGCCGGACGGACGCCCGCTCAAGCGCTTGAGTTCGCCCTCGCGAAGGTGCGCAACCTGCAAGTCGGCCGCGAGGAACATGAATCCAAGGAAATGCTCCAGTATCTCGAGCGCAGCATATTGCTTCGCGGTATCGATCGTAATTGGCAGAACCATCTGACGGAAATGGAAGACCTGCGCCGCGGCGTCGGCCTCCGGAGCTACGCCCAAAAAGATCCGCTGAACGAATATAAGACCGAAGCCTTCAAGGCCTTCGAACGCCTGATGCGTCAGTTACGCAACGACGTCTGCTCCGGCCTTTTCCGGACAGGTTCTTCCATGGAAGCGCTCGAAGCCCTCATGCGTCGCGCCCAAGGCCTGACCAAAGCAACCGGTCCCGCAGAACCTGGCACCGAATCCGAAACCGTCACTTCGCCTGCCAAAGCCCCGATCAAGCACGAACCTTTCCGCCGCACGACCGTGAAGATCGGACGCAACGCCATCGTACGGATCAAAAAAGGCCCGGAGACTCAGGAGCTGAAGTGGAAGAAAGCCGAAGCGCTCGTGCGGGATGAAGGTTGGGAATACGTCGAAACGATTTCCGAATGACCGAAGCCGCGTCGATGGGCGTACGTTCCAGTTCCCGACTTGCTTGGGGCGGAACGACGCTAACCGCCTTGCTGCTTTTCTTTTCCTTCGGTCCCGTCGGTCACCCGTTCATCGCTTTCATCGCCCTGGTGCCCGCTGCCATCGCGGCCGCCCAACTCCCGGACTTCAAGACCTGGAGGCGCGCCTCCTTCGCGACAAGCTGGGTGCTCTGGATCAGTTTATTGATTTGGTTGCGCCATGTCTACCCGCCACTCGGTTGGTTAGGCCTGATCCTGCTCACGGCCTACTGCGCCCTGTATCCGTTTATCTGGCTACTGGCCCTGCGATGGATATTCCCCGCCTGCAATAACGCCGGCCTTCCTGCCCGACTTCTCGCCATGCTTGGACTCGCTGGTGCATGGGGCCTACTCGAATGGATCCGGGCGACTGCCCTGACCGGCTTCGGCTGGCTACCGCTGGCCGCCAGCCAGACCGATAATCCCGTCATGCTCAGCCTTTGCGCTTGGGCGGGCCCCTATGGTCTCTCGATCGTCTTGGTGTTATTTAATCTGGGCTTAGCCCGCTGGATCATTCGTCTCATCGGATTCTATCAGGCCGACGCCAAACTCGTGCCCTTAGGTCCGCTCGGCTGGCTTAATCGCATCACGCCCGAACTTTATCTCGGACTCGCTCCCATCGGGCTTTCTTTCTTAGCGCTCCTCGACCGCAATAGCCGCACCGCCCACGAAGCCCACGAATTCGTCATCCCAGCGATCGTGCAAACCGATTTCGATCCCAACGGGAAATGGGATAGTGCGCGCCTTCAGGACCATATCGAAGTGATCGGCCGGCTCACCCTCGAAGTCGCCGCATCCCAAAAAGCCGACTTCATCCTCTGGCCCGAAGCCGCGCTGCCGATCTCGCTAGAAAGCGAACCTTACGTCGCGCGTTTAAGCAGTTTGACCAAAGCCGCGCATACCCCGCTCGTCATCGGCGCCATTGACCGACGAGGCAACGGCTACGGCAACGGCGTCGCCATCATCACCGAAGATGGCGTGCAAAAACCAACCTACGCTAAACGACACCTCGTGCCGTTCGGCGAGTATGTACCCTTTGCTGATTTCATTCCCCTGCGAAAAGTAGTACCGATCAATGAAGACTGTATTGCCGGCAAAGACCTCGCATTGCTGCCGCTTACTTCCCGTCGTGGGTTCACTTTCTCCGCCGGTGCGCTCGTCTGCTATGAGGACGTATTCCCCGAACTGGCCCGCGAACACGCGCAGGCTGGAGCCGACATGCTGATCGTCGTGACCAACGATGCTTGGTACGGACGCGAAGCCGGGGCCTACCAGCACGCAGCCCACTCGGTCCTGCTCGCCGCCGCCACCGGACTGCCGGTCGTCCGCTGCGGTAACGCCGGATGGAGCGGGTCAATCGACGCGCTCGGACGTTCCTTCCCCGTCACGGACAAGGGAACGATTTACTTCCAAGGCAGCCGATTGATCAGCCCCGTGGCCATCGCCAAAGGCCCTCATGCGATGACATTTTGGGTGCGCTACGGAGATTGGGCCGTCGGCCTAGGCGGTTTTTGTTTTGGCCTCACTTACGGGTGGCGTCGCCGGCGCGGGGCTTCCGTCGTCGCCTAGGGACAGGAAACATCAAGTCCTTGTCGACCTTACCCTAAAAACTCCTAGGGTATGTTACCCCGATAAATCATCCCCTGATGAAATTCTTCCTGATCAGTTTTGTCTTAGGCCTAGTGGCCATCCTTCCGGCACAGGAAATCAAAAACCCGAAGACCGAATTACCGCCCGAGGGTATCGCCACCTTCCGGTTACGAATCAAATCCATCCCTACCATCCGGGTGAAACTCAATGGCACGGAATTAATCTTGGGCGTGGACACGGGCTGCCAAGGTTCGGCGGTGATCACGCCCCGTGCCGCGGAGAAGTGCGGGATCAGCGCGGCGTTCAGCGTACCCACCATGGGAAACTCCGGCCGCGGCGAGTCCACTTATGCCTACGTCGAGACCCTTGAGGCCGGCGGAGCGACCTGGCGAGATTTCCACGTCGCCATCATGCCGCTCGACGGCATGGACCTAGACGGCCTGCTTGGCGCGGATATTTTATTCGAACACGCTTTCTACATGGACCTCGGCAATCGGGTCATGACCTTAGGAAAAACTCCTGACACCTCGGCCGCCCATGAAGTCGCCTGTTACAGCCGAGGCGGACACTGCGGCGTGAACATCGAAGTCGAAGGCCAGAAAGTGCCGATGATCGTCGATTCCGGAGCTTCGAAATCCTACATGAGTTCGATGAAGTTCAAGGGTAAGACCTCTTTCCGCGGCTACATCCCTGTCGCCACCGTCCGCAGCGTCAGCCTCACCCGCGTCGAAGTCTGCCAGATCAAATCCCTGCTCATTGGCGGGACCCCGCTCACGGGCGTGGAATTCATTCGAGACACCGAACACAACCTATTGGGCGACGACTTCCTGCGAGCCCACCCCATCGCGATCGACATGCCCTCGCGTCGACTCTGGCTCTTCGAATCTCAGGTCAGCGCCAAGGCGACGCCCCCGGTGCCCGACCCAACGGCGACTTCTCCGCGGCCTAAGACCGAAGAGAAACCCGCACCTACGAAATAATCCGCCGTTCGCTTAACGGCGACGACCGGAAGCAGGACGGCCACCAGAGGCGCCTCCTTCTTCTTCGCGACCTTCTTCGCTGGGCTCTTCTTCTTCGTCCCAGCGGAGATTCTTTTCCATGTCTTTGTCGACTTCTTCGACGTCGGGTAAATCGGCGATATCTTCGGCGGCGGATTGCGGACGAGCCGGCTTATCGTCGTCGTCGTCATCGCCTGGAACTTCATGACCCAGCGGAACGAACTCCAAGATGTCGGTAATTTCTTCGAAGGGGTGGATATCGCGGCCTTCGATGAGGGCTTGGTTGCGCAATTCGCTCAGCTGTTCATCCACATCTTCGACGGTCAACTTCTGCTCGAGCTTGATGGTGTCGTTGATGAGCTTCACGCGGAGACGCATGATGTGCTCGAGGAAGTCGGCATAGGCTCCCTTGTCGCCATCTTTGACGTTCGGCATCGCGAAGAGCTGTTCTTCGGAATCGAGAATATGTTCGGCGACGCGAACCAGGCGAAGCACCTGATCCTTATCCAGCTCTTGGGCTTGGAAAGGAACGAAGGCCGCTTCCAAGATTTCGTTAGAAAGACCATACTCACGGAGCGGATCCATCATGTCCAGAATCCAAGGGAACTGATGCGGATCGAGCATGCCCAAGCCATCAGGCTCGTAGTGCTTAGGGTCGGAATTCTCCTTCACCCACCACGTCCCTTCCTTCTCTTTGAAGCGAAGGGTGCACCAGAGCAGTTTGGAGGTAGTCACAGCCATGGCAGGGTGAATTGCCCAACTATCGCCGGGAGTCAAGAGGGGTCGACTCACCCCGAAAAGGAACCCTTCTCCGCTTTCCTTCCGTCCAATCCTCCCTTAACTGCAGGGCATGTCTTTCCTGTACGAAAAAGTGCTAACCAAGGCCCTTTACGCCCTAGACCCGGAATTAGCCCACCAAGTAGGCCTACGAGGCATGGGTGCCCTCGGAGCCCTCCCCCCGCTCCGCGGCCTGATGGAGCGGCATCTGACCCCAAAGGGCGGACGACCCATCACCGCCTTCGGCCTAAACTTCCCCAACCATGTCGGTCTCGCCGCTGGTTTTGATAAAGATGGCATCGGCTGGCGCGGAGCCGCCGCCCTCGGGTTCGGCCACGTCGAAGTCGGGACTGTCACGCCCAAAGCGCAACCGGGTAACGAACGTCCCCGCGTCTTTCGCTACCCAGAAATTCAGGCGGTGGTAAATTCGTACGGCTTCCCGAACGCGGGTTCAGCGGCTTTGCAAAAAAAACTTCAGAGCCAACCCGGTCGCGGTCAACGCACCTGCCCTCTTGGGATTAATATCGGCAAGAACAAAGACACCGCCAACGAACGAGCTCACGAAGATTATCTTCACTCCTTTAAGCTCCTCGCCCCGCTGGCCGACTACCTCGTCGTGAACATTAGCAGCCCCAACACACCAGGCTTACGCGCCTTGCAGGATCGTGCGCCTCTCGTCCGTCTGCTCTCGACCTTGGCCCAAGAAAACAAAACTACCGCCGGCGGACCGGTCCCGCTCTTGCTGAAAGTTTCTCCGGACCTGAACCCCAACCAACTCAGCGACATCGTCAGCGTCGTGGGTGAATGCGGTTTCGCGGGCATCATCGCGACTAACACGACGATCACGCGCCCGCCGGGCACCGAGGCCTGCGCGACCAAAGGCGGCCTAAGCGGCGCACCGCTCCTTGAACGCTCCCTGCATGCCGTGCGGTTCCTCGTGCAAGCCTCCCAAGGCCGAATCCCCGTCATCGGCTGCGGCGGCATCCTCTCCGCGCAGGACGCCGGACGCTTCATGGACGAAGGAGCCTGTCTGGTTCAGGTTTATTCCGGTCTTATTTTTCGCGGACCCGGACTCGCCCGCGAAATCGCCGAAGGCCTCGCCTGGCGTCAGCGCCCTTGGATTTGAACGCGTTTACTTTGCGGGCAGCAGCTGGACGGGCAGGTGCACTTCCGATTTCTTCAGGAAGAACGGGACGAAGGGGCTGTTCCAGTAGACGGCGTAAGGCTCGCCGATGATTTTTGCTTCCGGATGCGACAGCAGCCACGCGCGTAACTTTCCCAAGGCCTCGTCGTAATTCTCGCGACTATAGGATCCGCGCACGCCGATCGCCGCGACCTGACGTTCTTCCCGCTGGACAAAATCGACCTGCGGGGTGGGCGCAAGGTCGGCGCGTGCCGCGGCTTCCTTGCCCAGGTAGAACACCATCGCCCCGGTCGCGACCTGCGCTTCCACCGGCGCGGTCATGGAAATATTATTCTTATCGATATAACGGAAGAGTTTCATGAAGAGCCCGTTATCGGCGGCGAAATAATCCTGCCCCGAGGTCGCCCGCAGGAGCCGGGCGGCGGGCAAGGTCTTGACCTCGATCTGCCCTGGAGCGGTCAAGGCGTAAGCTTCGTCCGTCCCGCGCGCGAACGGCGGCAGCAAGGTGGTCATAAAAGCCAAGATAAGGGTAAGTCTCATATTTGACCATTCAATCCATCCGCTATCGGCGGGCAATCTCCCAAAGATACGGACGACCCTTGCCAGACCGCACGAAGCGGTTTTTGTGATGGGATGCGTGAAACGCCAGAAAAGACGACCTT
>DKND01000125.1:18008-18894 GCA_002470605.1 Opitutia bacterium UBA7397 | reverse complement strand
ATCGCCAAAGAATGCCTGCGCTGGTTCTTCGAAAGTTCGCGCCAACCCCTGCCTGACTTCAGCTCCGGCACCTTAGGCGTCAGTCTCATGGTGGCGTCAGCCCTCGTGATGATCGTCCTCCTGACCATCGTGGGCTGGCTCTCCAAAAGGCTCTTCGGCAAACTGCTACACCGCTGGTTCGCCACCCTCCTCGAGCGCACCCCGGGCCTCGGTTCGCTCTACAGTTCCATCCGTCAGATGGTCGACGCCTTGAGCGGGCGTAATAAAGAAACGTTCCGCCGCGTCGTATTGGTCGAATACCCACGCCCCGGCAGCTGGAGCGTCGGCTTCGTCACGCACGAAAACCCGGCGATCTTCAGCGAAGCCTTAGGTAAGCCCGTCGTGAATGTCTTCGTCCCGACGGCACCCGCCCCCACGAACGGTTTCATCTTACAAGTTTCGCCCGAAGATGTCCGCGAAACCAAACTTACCGTCTCCGAAGCCCTCGGTCTGCTCATGAGTTTCGGCGCCGTCGTTCCTAAGCTTGAAGAAAAGAAGCGGGGCTGATGTCCACCTCGAGCTTGCGCTGCCTCATCCTCGGACGCGACCCGTCAGGTGAATCGCATACGCTCATCACGGCGCTGGAACCCGACCAAGGCCTGACGCGATGCTTGCTCCGCACCCATCGCGGCAAAGGCACGACCGCCCCCGATCTCTTCGATGAAGGCGAAGTGTTCCTCGAACTTGCCAAAGACAATGGCATCCGCTTTGCCCGCGATTACCGGCTGCTGACTCGCCGCAGTGGGCTCGCGCAAAATCACCGCACCCTGGAACGGGCTTGCCGGCTGGCCTCGATGATACGCAAAAATCCGCCGCCCCCGGAATCGGCGGCGGTCTGTTATCGTAT
>DKND01000125.1:0-17997 GCA_002470605.1 Opitutia bacterium UBA7397 | reverse complement strand
GTCCAAGAACATTGGTTCGCCCGCCTCGGCGCTCGCCAAGAAATCGCCATCAGCATTCTGACGCACCCCCTTGACGCCCAAACCATCGAAGAAGAAAGCGTCTTAGCCCTTTCCATCGACCTCGAACGCTGGGCCGCAGGCGAAGCCCATTTCGTGCTGCCCTGATGCGGATCCTCATCAAGACTAAGCGCGTCGAACTCAGCGCCCAAGAATTTGCGACCTTCCGTCCCGGCCCAGGTGCCGGTGCCGGCGGCGCGCCCTGGCGGGCCGAGGCGGGCCGCCAATGGCATGAGACTATGCGTCGCCACGCGGAAGCGGAAGGCCAAGGCTGGACCTTCGAACACGCGGTCTCCAGCGAGATCGGAGCCTTAGGCTGGACAATCGCCGTCACCGGACGGGCCGACCAATGGCAGGAGCGCGAAGGTGAAATCAAAATCCGTGAAATCAAAACCGTTAGTACGAGCCTGCCGCGCAAACCGGAATTCCTGATCAAGCGCTACCCGCACCACTTTCTGCAGCTGGCTTCGTATTGCCATGCCGCCCGCCTCTTACCCGGCACTCGTTCCGTCCAAGGCGAAGTCATCTTCATCGATCCCACCGACGGCACGCAGCAAGCCGTAAGTCTTTCAGCTTCCGCGGAAGCTGACTTATTAAACCAAGCCGAGACGGTCGCCGCCCATGCGGAAAATCGTCGGGCCAGCCACGCCCGCCTGCTCAACCTCCCGGACCGACTTCCCTTCAAGGAACCCCGCCCCGAGTGGCTGCAATGCTGCGCCGATCTCGACCAAGCGGGCATCGAATCCGCTACGCGACTCTTGGTCGCGCCGACGGGCTTCGGAAAAACTTCGGCGGCCTTGCGACATGGGCTGGCGTTGATGCGCGGCGGCCGAGCGGGCCGCCTGCTCTACCTTACGGGCAAAGGCACCGGACAACTTCAAGTCCTACATGAGTTACGCCGCTTGGCCAAGCCGAACGAATTGCGCGCCCTCGTCCTTCGTCCCCGCGCCGAACATGAAGTCGAAGGCCAGACCGATGACCCGGAAGAGATCCGCCGCAACTGGGCCCGAGCCGCGATCGACCCGCAATCACTGCTCGAAGATGGCGCGGACTTACGTCGCATTCGCGAACTCGGCCGCATCGCCGGCGTCCCGCCTTGGGATATCACCAAAGCGATGCTCGGCCATGCCGACGTGGTCATCTGCGACTATAACTACGTGTTCTCTCCCCGTAACCGGGCGGCACTCGAAACGGTTCCGGGCTGGGAAAATGCCGATACGGCCTTGATCGTCGATGAAGCGCACAACTTACCCGAACGTGCCGCGGAATGTCTCTCGATGCGCGACGAAGCCGCCGCGGCCGCTGATTTTTCTTTCACCCTAACCCGATTCAAAGCCCCCGCGGCCTGGTGTACCGCAGCTCAAGCCTGGGCTGACTTCCTCCAACGCCTTCCCAAAGCAGATGCGCTCTCGCCCGATAATCGTATCGAAGCCATGGCCATCGCCGATCGACTTTCAACGCTCGCCGCCGAACACCCATTTAATACGGACGATTTACCTGACAGCGGAAAGCAAGCCGTATGGAATGCCGCCGCCTGGTCCGAACGTCTGGAGAAAGCTGACCTCGGATGGCTGTTGTGGTCGCCGCGCGAAGGGATGCTCAGCCTCGATTGCCTCTCGGCGGCCAAAGCAACGGGCGAACGCCTCCTGACCTACGGCCATGCCTTGCTCATGACCGCGACGCCCGGACCGAAAGGCTCGCTGGCGGCGGATTGCGGCCTCGACCCCGATACGTTCATCCGGGTCGACGCCCTCGCCCCTTGGCGACAAGGCGCTTACACCGTCGCGATCGACGGCCGGGTCGACACGCGACTTAAGACGCGCGAAAAACATCTCCCTCAGACCGCCGCGTCGCTCGTACGTCTCGCCGAAGAAGGCGCGGTAGCGGCGTTCTTCCCTTCTTATAAATATGCGGAAAATGTCGTGAGCGAAATCCGCAAACTCAGCCCCAAGGCCGACCTAGCGCTCCAACCGCGCGGCCTAGGCCCGGACGGCACGGCACGCTTCGTCGAAGACTCGCTCAATCGCTACACAATCCTCTGCCTGATCCTCGGCGGTTCGCTGGGCGAAGGCGTCGACATGCTTGGAGGGCGCATCCGCTCCGCCGTGATCATCGGCCCGGCCTTACCCGAAGTGAATGCTCTCCAAGAAGCTCGTCGGAAAATGTTCGCCAACGACGGCGCCGAAGACGCGTTTTCTCTGGCTTACGTCCGTCCTGGCATGCGCAAAGTCAATCAGGCGCTGGGACGCCTCGTGCGCGCGCCAGGGCAAAGCGCCCGCGTGCTTTTGCACTGTCGAAGATTTGCCGACGAAGCGTACCGCACCCTGCTCTCGACCGAATATGGCGATCCGGCGGTGTTGACCGATGACAGCGAGTTTACCCACTGGGCCAGCCGCAGCTGACTTAAATCCGGCCGATGACGCGACTAGCCGGAAAGCGGATCTTCTTCATCGCGGCATATTTGTCATCCTTCGCCCGATAACCGACGGCGCAGGCCACGACGACTTCGAAGCCCGAACCTTTGAGTCCGAGGATTTCGGTATAAGCGGCGGCATCAATACCTTCGAGCGCGCAAGTATCGACGCCGAGGACGGCGGCCGAGGTCATCAATTGGCCAAGTGCGATGTAGAGCTGACGGGCGGCCCATTCGCGCTGTCTGGCGGCATCCATCCCCTTGACGACGCCCCCGATCATCATCTGACGATAAGGTTCCAACACCGTGGCGTTGGCGTTGCGCTCGGTCACCATCTGATTGAAGAAATCTTCGACATCCTTCTCGGTCATTTCCGTCCGGCGGGCGAAGACGACGAGGTGAGAGGCATCCGTCACCTGAGGCTGATTCCAAGAAACTGGGCGAAGCTTCGCACGGACCGCTGGGTCGGCGATGATGAAGAACTTCCAAGGCTGTAAACCGTAAGAAGAAGGTGTCAGACGGAGGGATTCTTCGAGCGAGGCCCAGATGTCGGCAGGAAGCGACTTCGTGTCAAAAGCCTTGGTGGCGTAGCGCCAATTAAGAGCGGAGGTAAGCTGTGCAGGCGAAACGGGAGCGTTCATGAGAACGCCCACAAAGAGGAAACCTCGGGGGATGTCAAATCACGCAGAGCCAAGCCGGCCACCCGAAAGCACCAGCCGCCGCTGCGTGCGACTCGCAAACTCAGCGCTATGCGTGACCAAAAGCAAGGCCGTCCCGCGCGCGGCGACTACCCCGAGCAGGAGTTTCATGATTTCATCCGCGGTTTTTTCATCGAGATTGCCCGTTGGCTCATCCGCCAGAATCACCGCGGGTCGATTGACCAAAGCGCGGGCAATCGCCACCCGTTGACATTCCCCTCCCGAAAGCCGCGCAGGCGGGTGCTCGAGTCTTTCGCCGAGACCCACGGATATTAATAATTCCTTGGCGGCAGCGTTCGCTTCCTTCGTCGCAATTCCGGCGATCCTGGCCGCCAGGGCGACATTTTCTAGAGCCGTAAGCTCAGGCATCAGTTGATAATTTTGGAAGACGAAACCGATGCCGCGTCCGATGGCCGACTGGGGCGAAACCCTCTTACCCGAATCCGGAGCTCGCACCAAAACTTCGCCGGCATCCGCGATATCCAAGCCGCCCAAAAGCTGTAAGAGCGTGGTCTTGCCCGAGCCGGATGAACCTCGGATCGAAACCGATTCGCCAGCCCGGATTTCCAGGTCGACGCCCGCGATGATCTGCAACCGGCCGGCCGGAGCCACGAAGGCCTTCTGCAAACCGGTAGCCTGTAAGACGTATTCGCCCGTTGAACTGGAATTGGAATCAGGCATCGCGCATCGCCTCCGAAGGTTTACGACCAGCGGCCCACAGGGCCGGAATAAGCCCCGCCAAAGCGGTGGTCAGAAGCGTGAAGCCTGCGGCCACGACAAAATCCTTCGCGTCGTAATGCAGCGGGACTTTGGAAAACTGGTAGACGCTGGCCACCATGTCACCGTCGCCAAAAAGTCCGTTGATTGTGCCCAAAATACTTTCACGGAAAAAGAGGATGGCCCAGGTCAGCAAGAAACCTAACGCCGTGCCAAGGGCCCCGATCAGGAATCCTTGCAGCCCGAAAAGCATGACGATCTTCCAGCGCTCCGAGCCCAGCGAAACCAAGACGCCGACTTCTCGGGAGCGTCGGATGACCGCCGAAAACAGCGTGCTCCCAATCGAGAATGAGGCGACCAGCGTGATGATGAACATCAGGAAGAAGAGCATCGTTTTCTCGAAGCGGATAGCCTCGAGGAAGTTTTTCTTAATATCCTGCCACGGGATGAAACGCAATTCGGGATGACCGACGCCTAAGCGGCCAGCGATGGCCGGAGCCTGCGCGGGATCTTTAAGACGCAAGGTGATGCCATGCGAACGTGACCCTAAGTTCCAAAGCTCGCGAAACCGTCGGACAGGGATGAGCGCCGCCCGGTCATCGACTTCAGTGAAGCCCGTGCGGACGATGGCACAGACTTCGAATTCAGCCGGCAACGGGGCTTTACCCTTCTCCGCGCGTTCCGCCATTGACGGCGACCAAAGCTCGACCTTATCGCCGACTTGGACGCGAAGCGCTCGGGCCAGCCCGATGCCGAGAATGACGCGACCATCGTCTAATTCGTCGAAGGATCCGGCGTAGACATAGTTGCGCGCGGGTTGATTCTGATCGGCAACCTCGATGCCGCGCACCCCAGCGATACCCGAAAAATCTCCCTGACGTGCCAAGGCTGGACCTTCGGCGAAAGAAGAGGCGCTCTGGACGGCGGCATCGGCTTTCAACTGAGCGACCAGCCGCTCTGGCTGCTCGATTGGCTTCTGCCCAAGCACCACGCAGTCGCCAAAAGATTCCCGAATGCGCAAACGGTGCTCTTCACCGAAACCGTTCATCACCGTCTGGACAACGAGCAGAGAAGCCACCCCGAGGCCCACCCCTAAGATTGAGACCGTAGCAAAGGCTGGAAAACGCTTACCGGGCGGGAAAAGCTGACGGAGCGCGAGATGGAGGAACCAGGGCAAGGGTTTGCTTAGGATTGTTTCTCCGGCCCGAGCGTGGGGAAGAGAATGACGTCACGGATGTTAGCCGCACCCGTCAGCAAGATGACCAAGCGGTCGATACCGATACCGAGGCCACCCGCCGGAGGCATGCCATGTTCCAGGGCCAGCAGGAAGTCTTCGTCGATTTTTTGCATCTCGGCACCGGCCTGCTTCTGCAACATCTCCCGCTGCACGCCGGGGTCGTTTTGTTCCGAATAGGCAGGCGCGATCTCCTGACCGTTGATGCATAATTCAAAGACGTCGATTGTCGAATCGTCGGAAAGCGTCACCTTGGCCAAAGGACAGAGCTCCTTAGGAATATGCGTCACGAAGGTCGGCTGGATCAGCGTCGGTTCGATGAGCTTACCGAAAATTTCGTTGGTGATTTCGTAATCTTCCCAATCCAAACGCGGCTCGTGCAGGTCCATCTTCTTACAGGCGGCGATTTTTTCTTCCTTCGTGCGCGAGAACCACTGGGCGTCGCCGGTCCGCTCCAGGATCAAATCCTTATACTTCGCTTCGCGCCATTCGCCGCCGAGTTCGATGGCGACGCCATCGGGGCGGGTGACGACCGTCGTGCCGAGCACGTCAGTGCAAACTTTCTGGATCATCGAACGCACCAACTCCATCATGCCGCGATAATCGGAATAAGCCTGATAGGCTTCTAGCATCGTGAATTCGGGGCTATGCTTCACCGAGACGCCTTCGTTGCGGAAGACTCGCCCGATTTCGAAGACTCGATCCATGCCCCCGACCAAACAGCGCTTGAGGTGCAGTTCCAGGGCGATACGCAGATAAAAATCGCAATCGAGGGCGTTCGAATGGGTCTCGAACGGACGGGCTGCCGCACCGCCGGCGATGGCATGCAACGCCGGGGTTTCGACTTCCGTGAATTGTCGGCTCCATAGGAACTTACGGATCGATTCGACGACGCGGCTGCGCGTGAACAAGCGGCGACGCGACTCTTCGTTCACCACGAGATCCAAGTAGCGCTGACGATAGATTTTTTCGGCATCCGTGAGGCCGGCCCACTTCTCGGGCAACGGACGCAGAGCCTTGGAGACCATGCGATATTCGGCGGTCCGGACGGTGACCTCGCCGGTCTTGGTCCGGAAAAGCTTTCCGCGCACCCCGACGAAATCTCCGAGGTCGACCATTTTTTTGAAATGTGTGTCGTAAGCATCGCCCAAGGCGTCGCGCGTAAAGTAGGTCTGGATCACGCCGCCCCGATCCAAGAGCTTCACGAAACTTGCCTTACCCATCACCCGTAGGGCGATGACACGACCGGCGACCGAGACCTCGGGTCCTTCTTCGATGCCCTCGGGCAAGAGCCCTGGGCAATCGGTCGAGACGTGGGATTGATTCCACTCGGCACGGTAGGGGTCTTCCCCGGCGGCGCGAAGTTGGGCGAGTTTCTCCTTACGAACCGCAAAGAGGTCGTGAGAAATGGCGTTGAGGTCGGGCTTTTCGCTCATGGATGGCTCCCCAAAGGGGTGTCTTCGAGGAGGCAGGGAGGCAAGGGCGAAAGGTTAGCCAACCCGTGGCTTTCCGTGTTGCGATAGGTCCTTTACGGAGAATAACCGAACCCCATGAAGGCGTACCTCGATTTGCTTCGCCATGTTCGGCAGCAGGGTGAAATCCGGCGCGACCGAACGGGCACCGGGACGATCGGTATTTTTGGCGCCCAACTTCGCTTTGACCTCGCGGAAGGCTTTCCCCTCCTGACGACCAAGAAAGTGCACATGAAGTCGATCACGCATGAGCTGCTTTGGTTTCTCTCCGGCAGCACGCAGAACGCCTGGCTGACGGAACGCGGCGTTTCCATCTGGAACGAATGGGCCACCGCTGAGCAGTGCGCGAAGTTCGGTCGTACTGAAGGCGATCTCGGTCCGGTGTACGGACACCAATGGCGACGCTTTGGCGCGACGAAGCTGGCTGATGGCACCTATGCGGAGAATGGCGTCGACCAGATCAAACGCCTGCTCGAAGAGATCCGTCGCAACCCTTCCAGCCGAAGACTAATCGTCACGGGCTGGAATCCGCAAGAAGCCGACCAGGTCGCCCTGCCGCCCTGCCACACGCTTTTCCAGTTTTACGTTTCCACGGATGGCCGGCTCAGCTGCCAACTCTACCAACGCAGCGCCGACCTCTTCTTGGGCGTGCCCTTTAATATCGCGAGCTACTCCCTGCTCACGGCCATGATTGCACAGGTTTCAGGCCTTAAATTAGGGCATTTTGTGCATACCTTCGGCGACGCTCACATCTACTCCAACCATCGCGAGCAGGTCGAATTGCAACTCTCCCGCGAGACCCGGTCGCTCCCGCGGTTGGTGCTAAATCCGGAAGTCAAAGACCTCTTCGCTTTCAAGTTCGAAGATATTTCCATCGAAGGCTACGATCCTCACCCAGGCATCAAGGCCCCGGTCGCCATCTGAAGCCGTGGATCTCGGTCGCCCTCTCCTCGCCATCGCCGCGGTCGCCCGTAACCGCGGGATTGGTATTAATAATAAACTACCTTGGCGCATCCCCGAGGACTTTGCCTTCTTCAAAGCCACGACCATGGGACAAGTCCTGCTCATGGGCCGTAAGACTTATGAGTCGATTGGCCGACCTCTCCCTGGTCGCACCACCGTGGTCTTGAGCCGTAGCGGATTTTCCGTACCGGGCGTCATCACCGCCCGTAACTGGCAGGAAGCGGCCGCCGTGGAGCCCGATAAAAAACTTTTCCTCGCCGGAGGCGCTGCGCTTTACGCCGAAGCACTTCCTTGGTGCGCGGAACTCATCCTGACCCACGTCGATCTTGAACCGGAAGCTGACGCCTTTTTCCCTGACTGGTCGGGACTCTTTGATGCGGGAGAGGTAATTCAGCAGTTTCCGACCTGTACCATGCGGCGTCACCGCCCCTTGGAACGGCATAGACCTTAGGACCCCCGGCCACCGAGGTGGTGTAGCATTTTGGCTACCCCTCAGCAGGAAGGCTACAAACTCGAAATAATGGGGTCTTTAGTTCGTTTTCTCCTTTCCAAGAAGCCCCCCCATCCTACCTTCCCCCCATATGCCGGACGGCCTGTTTATGTTCTTCGCAGCACTGACTCTCGGTGCCGCCCTCCTCCTTGTCCTCAGCCGCAATGCGGTCACCTCCGCCATGGGGATGATCCTCGCCTTGGTCGGGGTCGCGGCTGACTTCTTCCTGCTCGACGCCTACTTCCTCGGGGTGCTTCAGGTCCTGGTCTACGCCGGCGCCGTCATGGTGCTCTTTTTATTCGTCATCATGCTTCTGAATACGGATGACCCGGAAGGCACCTACCCTTGGAAAACCGCGGCGATTGGCCTGGCGACTTTCTTCCTCCTCGGCGCGGGTGTGCTGTGGCTTTTCCACTGGTCCGGAGCTGTCCCCAAAACCCTTGCCGGCCCGACTCCGCCCGAACTGACGGTCAATCCGGCCGAGTTTACGACTTCCGCGAAATCTTTCGGCCGCCTCCTTTATACCAAATACCTTCTACCGCTGGAAATCGCCGGCTTCCTCCTGCTCGTCGCCTTGGTCGGCGTCGTGTCGCTAAGCAAAGACGCCAAAGAAGATAACGCTTAATTTCCGCCATGGAAAACACCTCTCTCGCCCATCACCTTATCTTAGCAGGGCTACTCTTTGTGCTCGGCCTCACCGGCGTTCTCGTTCGTCGCAATCTCTTGGTGGTTTATATGTGCCTCGAGCTGATGCTCGCCGCCGCCACCCTCGCACTGGTGGCCTTCTCGCGCTTTAACCGCACGATGGATGGCGCTGTCTTGGTCTTCTTCGTCATCACCGTGGCCGCTGCGGAAGTCGCAGTCGGCCTCGCGTTGATCGTGGCTCTCTTTCGTCGTCGCGGCACCGTCCAATCCGACGCCCTCAACACCCTGCGCGACTAAGTCTCCCGATGGCTCACTATCTTCACTGGATTTTATTCCTCCCCCTCTTTGCCGCCGCATTCTCGGCCCTTTTCCTGCGTCGGCAGGGCGCGATTGCCGCATGGTTCTCCACCGCCACCGCCTTCACGATCGCCGGTCTGGCGCTCAAGGTTTTATTAATCGGCGGCGATGTCACCTGGCATATCGAGCTAGCTAAGTTCGGCGATATTTCGCTCGGCTTCGGCTACCTGCTCGACGCGAACGCACGCCTGATGCTTTTCGTCGTATCCTTCGTGGCCGCCTGGATTCACCTCTTTTCCGTCGGCTACATGCAAGAAGACGAAGCCCGCGGACGTTTCTTCGCCGGGCTGTCGATTTTCATGTTCTCCATCCTGGGCATCGTTGTCGCCGACAACCTGCTCATGACTTTCATCTTCTGGGAGCTCGTCGGTTTCAGTTCTTACATGCTCATCGCCCATTATTTCGATAAGGATTATGCGGCAGCGGCCTCTCGTAAGGCTTTCATCACAAACCGAGTCGGCGACCTTGGCTTCATACTCGGCATCGCGATGTGTCTCTCGCTCTACGGCACGCTCAACTTTTCGGAACTCGCCCAGCTCAAACCCGTCGGCGGCTTCCCCGTCATTTTGGGCGCCTTGCTGATGTGCGGCTTCCTCGGTAAGTCAGCCCAGTTCCCGCTTCACGTCTGGCTGACGGACGCGATGGCGGGCCCGACTCCGGTCTCGGCCTTGATCCACGCTGCGACCATGGTGGCCGCTGGCGTTTACTTCATGGCCCGCGTGCACTTCATGCTCGCCACCGATGTCCTGAACTTGATGGCGATTTCCGGAGCCGGCATGGCCGCCTTGGCCGGTCTTTGTGCCCTGGCTCAGACTGATATTAAAAAATCCCTCGCCTACTCCACCCTCGCCCATTTGGGCATCATGGGTTGCGCACTGGGCCTTGGTCGCCCTGACCTCGCCGTGTTGCACATGGCAATGCATGCTTTCTTTAAGGCTACGCTCTTCTTGGGCGCCGGCTCGGTCATCCACGGCTGCCATCACGAACAAGATATGCTCAAGATGGGCGGCCTGCTAAAGAAGATGCCGCTCACCGCCGCGACGTTCATTGCGGCGACGCTTTCTAATTGCGCGGTGCCTTTCTTCGCGGGCTGGTATTCCAAAGATGCGATCATCGAAGCGGCGCACGAACATAACTTCGCGATCTTCGCGTTTCTCTCCATCGCCGCCCTGGCCACCTGCCTCTATAGCGGCCGCATGATTCGCCTAGTCTTCCTCGGCGAAGCCAACTCCGAAGCGGCCGAGCACGCTCACGAATCTCCTTGGACGATGACTCTTCCAATCGTCGTGCTTGGATTGGTCTATTCCATCGCCGGAGGCTTCTTGGCCCACTCGCTCATCCCCGCCTCCGCGCTCGGGGTGGTCGCGAAGCCACTCGAAGAGATGGCCTTCCACCTCACCGCACCCGCTACCATCGTCGGACTGCTCGCCCTACTCCTCGGCTTCGGTGGTGCCTTAAAATTTTATGGTATCACCCGAGGCAAGGACGCCCTTCAGCTCGTTTCTCCTCGCACCTATCACCTCCTCGAACACCGCTGGATGGACGGCCTGTATCGCTGGTATATCGATAGCATCCAACGTCGCGTCGCGGAGTTCATCGCTTTTCTCGACTTGCTACTGATCAACGGAGTCGCCGTGCGCTGGATCGCCGGCGGCGTACCCGCCGTCCTTGGCTATTTCACCGGTCGATCTTTCCATCGTGGCCAAACCCGCGGCTACGCCCTCTGGATCGTACTCGGGACACTTTTCTTGGCCTGGTTCCTCATCGCCCGCTAACCCATGGACACTTTTCCTGCCACTCTCCTGCAAGTTGCGATCACCGCACCTGTTCTCATCGGCCTGATCCTCATCGCCGGACGCTCCCTCCCACGAAGCTTTGCTTCTGGCTTTGCCTTCACCGGCTTCGCCCTTCCAGCCGTGATCGCCCCCTGGCTGCTCGTCCTCTGGACCAATGATGCCACTTCGCCTTTGCAATTCCGCGCCGACGGCCCTTGGGGCTTTGGTTTCGCTTTGAACGGACTCGGTGCGCCGCTTTTGGCCATGACATCGCTCATTGGTTTGGCTGCCGGGATCAAGGCGCTAACCCAAGATGTCGAGGCACGTAACACCTACCTTGGCCTCATTCTTTTCATGCTCGGGGGTACGCTCGGTGTCTTTGCGACCGACCACTTGATTGGGTTTTATTTCTTCCACGAGTTCGCACTCATTCCCACTTTCATCCTAACGCTCTTCTGGGGCGGCGAAGGACGTCGGCCGGCCGCCATGCAGATGGCGATTTACCTTACCGCTGGCGCGATGGCCTCCCTCGCCGGCATCCTCATCGCACTGGACGCAGCCAATCTCTCCTTTGCCAATGCGACTTTCGTCAATATCGCCGATAGTTTGGGCACGGCGAAAAACATTCCTGCCGCTACCGGTGCCCTGGTCCTCTTCGGACTCGGAACACTCGCCTCGCTCTTTCCCTTTCACTCTTGGGCCGCCCCTGGTTATTCCGCCGCCCCGACGCCGGTCTCGATGCTGCACGCTGGAGCGCTTAAAAAATTCGGCATCTATGGTATCATCCTTCTGGGCTTAAGCAGCCTGAACATCAGCCAAGGCACCCTGGGCTCTTGGTTCCTCTGGTTAGCCGTAGGCAATGTTTTTATCGTTGGCCTGATTTGCCTGACACAGCGCGACCTCAAACAACTGCTCTCCTGGAGTTCGGTGGCGCACATGGGCCCCATCTTCCTTGGCATCTGGGTCTGCGGCGCCTCCGGCAAAGCTGCCGGACTTGACGCCGCCGCTTTCCTGATGGTTGCTCACGGTTTATCCTGCGCCGCCCTCTTCCTGCTCGCCAATGCGGTACGTCAACGCGCTGGCACGTATCGCCTAGAGGAAATGGGCGGTCTGGCCTCTCGCACCCCGGTGCTTGCCGCTTTCTTTATCGCCGCGACGATGGCATCGATCGGCCTGCCTGGCTTCGGAAATTTCTGGGGAGAAGTCGGTGTCTTCCTCGCCCTGCGCGCCCAACCTCTCTGGATCCAAGCCATCGTCGCTTCGACTGTTATTATTTCTGCCATCTACGCTTTACGGGCGGTTGCCGCTACCTTCTTCGGGCCCATGTCAGACGGTCTGGCACGTCGCTTGGAAACCGCTCCCTTCGGCGATATCAATTGGATCGAACGCATCGCCGCGAGCGTCCTCCTCGCCGCCTCCCTGACCATCGGCTTCATCCCTTCGTTGATCACTAAGTCGACCAACCCCGTTTCCACCGGAGTCGCAAACTTTTCGCAACGCACCGCGACCGCCCCTGCGGTCAAGCCAGCCGCCCCCGCCCAATTCTTACCTTCCGCCCGATGAGTCTAATTTTTGCTAATATTGATGTGGCTTTCAAGGCCCTCGCCCCTCGCTCTTCCGACTGGCTTTCGATCGCCCCCGAAATTGCTGTAGCTGGACTGAGCCTCTTTTGCCTGCTCCAGGCGATGCTACTGCCCGCCAACCTGCGCTGGCTGATCTCCGCTACGGCCCGCACCGGTCTGGTGCTCGTGATGGCCATGGCTCTCGTTCCGCATGCCGGTTGGAAACTTACCGAAGATGTCGCCACCTTCGCCGGGCTCCTTCGTCAGAACCTGCCGTTCGAAGTTCGTCTCGTTTTTCTTTTCTCCGCTTTACTGACCAGTTTCGTGGCCGACCGCTTCCTGCGCGACCGCGGTGCGGCCGTGGCTGATTACCATCACGTACTCTTGGTCGTGACGGCAGCCTTCATGCTGCTCGTTCAATCCAACCACTTCGTCACGTTCTTCGTGGCCCTCGAAACCGCGGCCGTCGGCCTTTACATCCTTGTCGGTTACCTCCGCAAGAGCGACGCCTCCCTCGAAGCTGGCGTAAAATACCTCGTCGCCGGGGGTCTGAGCTCGGCGCTTCTCCTCATGGGCATGGTGCTGGTCTACGGCTCGCTCGGCGCCGTCGGCGTTGCCGACTCCCTTAACTTTACGCAGATCGGTAACGCCCTCGCCGCCGGCAAAGGCAGTGCCCTAACCTTGGCAGGCGTGGCGCTCATCTTGGGCGGCGCAGCCTTTAAGCTCGGAGCTTTCCCTTTTCACACCTGGATTCCTGATGTTTATCAAGGTGCCCCGACGCCAACGACTGCCTTCCTCGCGACGGCATCCAAAGCCGCCGGCGCCTTCACTTTGTTGCTCTTGGTCACGGGTCCCTTCGTCGCGTTAGCCCATAAGATTGCGCCGCTTCTCGCCGTCATCGCCGTCGTTACTTTGCTCGTCGGTAATCTTGCGGCCCTCGCCACCACGGACGTCAAACGAGCCTTGGCCCTTTCAGGCGTTTCACACGCGGGCTTCATCTTGGCGGCCATCACCGCTGCGTTGGCGATGCCGACGGTCACCGCTTTTGATTATAACGCCGAACAGACTATCGTCTTTTATCTCTTGGCTTACATCATCGGCACGTTCCTCACCACCCAAGCCTTGGCGTCAATGCCTGCCACGGAAGACCATCGTCGCCCGCTCCTCGCCCTCCGTGGCCTGATGCGCCGCGCCCCCATCCTTGCCGGTGCGCTCGGCTTCGGCATCGGCTCGCTCGCCGGCGTGCCTCCCACTGTCGGCTTTATCGCCAAGCTTCTCATCTTGGTCCTGCTCGTCAAAGCGAAGCTCTGGTGGATCCTCGGCGCCGCCCTCATCAGCGTCGCTGTCAGTATTCATTATTACTTTAGCATCCTGCGTGAAGCCGTCGTCCGTCCGACCGAAGACGGCCAAGAACTTGCTCCGCTGGAAGTTTCCTTTTCCGCTCGCTTCGTGATCGGCGCCCTCGCGGCCGCTTCGATCCTGGGCGGTCTGCTGATTCTATCCTAACACCCTGCCCCGCGACCGCGCGGGTGGTGCTTGCGATGCGCATCCGATAAGGCCGAGCGTTCGACGGCCGCGTAGATTTGCGTGGTCGCGATATCCGCATGCCCCAACATTTCCTGAATCGAACGTAGGTCAGCACCGCCGGCTAGAAGGTGGGTCGCAAAGGCGTGGCGCAAAAGGTGAGGCTTTACCGGCACGTTCACTCCCGCTTTCGCCGCCGCCTGTTTGACGCTCAACCAGAAAGTCTTGCGAGATAAAGCGACGCCGCGGGCGCTCAGGAAAAGTGCGCTGCCCGTCTTAGGTCGGGTCAGCTTAGGCCGACCCTCCGCAAGGTAGGCCCGCAAGGCGACCAAGGCCGTCTCCCCCACGGGTACGACGCGATCCTTCGAGCCCTTCCCGCGCACGCGCAACAAGGCGGAGTCGATATCGACCGCCTGGATTTCGAGTCCGCATAATTCTGATATGCGCAGGCCCGAACCATACATCATTTCCAACATCGCCCGATCGCGCAGGCCTTGGGGCTTGGACGTATCCGGGGCCGAAACGACTTTGGCGACCTGCTCCGGCGTAATCGTGCCCGGCAGTTTACGCGCCGCCTTGGGGCTATGGGCCAGTTCCGTGAAGTCATCGCGCCTCATCCCGGAACGCACCAGGTAAGCCGCAAAGGAACGCACCGCCGAAAGCCGCCGCGCCAAAGAGGTCGCGACATGGCCCCGCCGATCCAGCGCCCGCACCCATGAATCGACTTCAGCGAGACCCACCTCCGCCCAGTTCGCTTTGCCAACGCGGTCGCAATGAGCGGCGAATCGTGTCAGGTCAGATTCGTAGGCTTCGACGGTTAATTTGGCCAAGCCTCGCTCCAACGCGAGATGGCCCAAAAAACCGTCCACAGCCTCCTGAAGGTCGGGCGGCACTGCGGCACCTTTCGCTCGAGCTTTCCTAGACATGCGTCATCAGTATTGCCCAGCAGGGCCAGGAGTCCATAAGGATTGAGTATGTCCAGCCAGCGAGAGCGCGCCATGAAGCCCACCGACCTTCGGGGGATCCTTCGCTATGTCCCGATGTTCCGCGACCACGTCTTCGTCGTGGCCGTCGATGGCTCGATCATCAGTCACGAGAATTTTGCCAATATCGTCACCGACATCGCCGTCCTCCGGAGCCTGTCGATCAAGGTCGTGCTTGTCCATGGCATCGGCCAACAACTCATCGGCCTTGCCGGGGAACATAATATCGCGCTTTCAGATATCCAAGGCGAAGGACCGACGGATACCGCGACGATGTCGCTCGCTCGCGAAGCTTCGGCCTTGGTTTCGCAATCCGTCCTCGAACACCTTTCGCAAGCTGGTTTGCGCTGCGCGATCACGAACGCCGTACGCTCCACCAAGGTCGGTGTGATTAAAGGAAAGAATTACCTCTTCACCGGCAAAGTCGAAAAGGTCGACGCCGCGATCCTGAAATCGATGCTCGCCCAGGACATCCTGCCGTTGGTCACCCCGATTGTCTGCGACCGCGAAGGTCAGTCATTGCGCGTCAATAGCGACCACCTCGCCATGGAATTGGCCGTCGCCTTGGGCGCCTCGAAACTCATCTACCTAACGCCTTTCAGCGGCCTGCAGGTCGACGGCATCGTGAAAGTTAACCTACCGGAGGACGAACTCAAAAGCCTCCTCGCGAACAAGCATGCAAAGCTCGACCCGCGCATCCGCAGCAAAGCCGTCCAAGCCGCCAAAGCATTGGACGAAGACGTGCCCCGCGCCCACATCCTCGACGGTCGCATCTTCGGCGGCTTACTCACCGAAATCTTTGATAAGGTCGGCCTCGGCACAATGGTGCACGCCAATGACTACGATCGGATTCGGCAGGCCAAAAAGAAGGACGCCCAAGCCCTATACAATCTCGCCAAACACGGGGCCAAGACTGATGCCCTCGTCGGGCGGACGCGCCAGCAGATCGAGCAATCTTACGGAGACTTCTATGTCTACGAAATCGATGATAGCATCATCGGTTGCGCCGCCCTGCGACCATACCCCGGCGGCAAATCGATGGAAATCTGCGCCGTCTACGTCCAGCCTTTCTACCACGGACGTGGCGTCGGCCGGAAGCTCGTCGAATTCGCGAAACGTCGGGCCAAAGACCTCGGTGCCAAGAAGCTGATTGCTCTCACGACGCAGACTCAGGGCTTTTTCCAATCCGCATGCGGCTTCCAAGTCGCCACGCTTTCCGAACTCCCGGCGGAACGTCGGAAAGAACTGAAAGCCAGCGGGCGTAACTCGCAGGTGCTCGCTTTCCCTCTCCGCCGCCTCAGCGACTCGGTACGCTGAAGCCGGCCAAGGTTACTTGCTGGCGGTGAAAAATGCCCGCTGCTTTTCCGTAATCGGCACCGCCAGCTTTCCCATGACGAGAAGGAAGTCTTCCCACAGCGTTCGCTTGGCCGCGGCACTGGGGTTATGGAGCAGGTAATTCGGGTGGAAAGTCGGCATCAAGGGGATGCCATCAAACTCCGACCACTGCCCGCGGGCCTGTGTGATCGGTACGCCGCTTCTCATCAAAGCCTCGAGGGCTTGGCCGCCTAAGGCGACGATGACCTGGGGCCGCACAATCTCAATCTGCGCTTTAAGGTAAGGGTGATTGAACGCCAATTCTTTGACGGTCGGCGGACGCTTCCCGAACACGGTCGGGGGCTCCGGACGCCAGACCATGACATTTACTAAAAATATATCTTCGGCGGGGATCGCAGTGGCCGTGAGAATACGTTGCAACAAATCGCCCGAAGGTCCGACAAAAGGTTTTCCGGCTTCGACTTCCTCGACCGTCGGCGCGTCGCCGACAAACAAGACTTTCGCCGAAAGCGACCCCGTGCCCACGACCGGATGTTGATTGGCGGACAGGTGGCGACGCGTCTCGACACAGGCATGAATCAGGGCGGTCAACGCCTGCATCCGCTCTGCCTTCGACCCCGCTGGTATCGTAAAGATGGGCGGCGGCGGGATCACCAGCTGGGCCGGCGCTTCGGCCCCAGCGACGGGCTTAGGGCCAGCAGCGACAGGTGGCCGAAGCGAACTGGCCGGCAAAGGACTCGGAGCAGCTCCAATCGCCAAAGCCTTCAGCGCCGCCATAGCGCCATCCGAGACGCTGACGTGACGCACCCCGGTGGCTTTCTGACGTCTCAGCTCTTCAAGCAGGATGTCTAGGGCTTCGGCGGGATCGTCAATCACGGGTGGGAGATGGATTGGATGGCGCGGGCGAGGGTTAAATCTTTCTCCGTGATTTGCCCGCCGGCATCATGGGTACAAAGCCGAAGGCTCACCCGATTCCAACTATTATGGATTTCCGGGTGGTGATCGAGTCGCTCGGCCTCGGCCCCGACCTGGTTAATGAAGGCCAAGGCGGCTTTGAAATCCCTTAACTTATAGACCTTCAATAACTTAGCGTCTTCAATCCCCCATCCATCTAGACCCTGCAGGGCCTCCAGGATCTGGCTTTGGGTCAAAGCTGCGCACATGAAAAAAGCCTCTTTCAGCCCACTAACGGAGTCAACGCTGGGCTGAAGTAAGAACCCCATTGTGAATAAACTTGCCGATGGACCAATAACTTGTCTTACAAGGGGTCAGGTTTAACTCTGAAAATAACCAAACCAAGAGTTAAGCCCCGCAATAATCCGGTGAGTTGACGGTCGTTAAGACGGCAAATCGAAATCCGAAGGTCGGAAACGGGCAATGCGGTGTAGGAAACAAGCAAAACAAAAGATATGGAAAACAAACTGTTCGTGGGTAACTTACCCTGGGCTGCAACCGAATCCGACATCCGGGCTCACTTCGCTCAAGGTGGCGAAGTAGTCTCCGTGGAAGTCATGATGGATAAGTTCACGGGTCGTCCTCGTGGCTTCGCCTTCGTGACCATGGGCAATGCCCAGCAAGCGCAGGATGCCATCGCTAAGACTGAAAACATTGATTTCATGGGTCGTCCCCTGAAGGTCAATGTCGCCCGTCCTCGTGAAGAGCGTCCTTCCTTCGGCGGCGGAGATCGTCCTCGTTCGGGCGGCTTCGGCGGCGGAGATCGTCCTCGTTCCGGCGGCTTCGGCGGTGGAGATCGCGGCGGCTTCGGCGGCGGC
>DKND01000130.1:4699-4884 GCA_002470605.1 Opitutia bacterium UBA7397 | reverse complement strand
TACCTCTGCGATTTCTCCATCAATAACCTCACCTTGATGGCGTTGACGATCGCGACGGGCTTCGTCGTCGATGATGCGATCGTGATGATTGAGAATATTTCACGGTACATCGAGAAGGGGGAAACTCCGATGCAGGCCGCCCTCAAGGGTTCGGCTGACATCGGTTTCACCATCATCTCGCTGAC
>DKND01000130.1:417-4629 GCA_002470605.1 Opitutia bacterium UBA7397 | reverse complement strand
CTGACACTGACGCCGATGATGTGTAGTCGGATGCTGCGGCACGCTCCCGAAGGGGACACTGGCCGCATCAGTCAGGCTTTGGGGAGATTTTTCGACGAAGTCATCCGTCGCTACGGTCTGGCTCTGCGTTGGGTGCTTGATCGTCAGCGCCTAACACTCTGGGTGGCCATCGGCACGCTTCTGCTGACTGGCCTGCTCTACGTCTTCATCCCGAAAGGATTTTTCCCGCTGCAGGATACGGGCGTCATTCAAGGCATCACTGAAGCCCGTCAGGATATCTCGTTCTCGGCGATGGCCATCAAGCAGCAGGAAGTCGCCCGCGAGATTTTGGCTGATCCGGATGTGGAAAGCCTAGCTTCGTTCATCGGCGTGGACGGGAATAACGCCACAGTCAATTCCGGCCGCATCGTCATCAATCTCCGTCCGCTGGAAGAACGTAAATCCCGTGCTCCCGCGATCGCCGAGCGCCTGAAGGCGCGCATGGCCAAGTTGGAAGGCGTCACGCTTTATCTTCAGCCCGTCCAAGACATGACCGTCGACACCACGGTCAGCCGGACGCAATACCAGTTCCTCCTGCAGACGCCCAAGCTTAATGAGCTCTCGGTCTGGGTCCCGCAGTTGCTCGAAAAAATCAAAGCTATCCCGAAGGTGAAGGATGTTGCCACGGATTTACAGACCAACGGGCGCCAGGTCACCGTCGACATCGACCGTTCGGCCGCGGGCCGTTACGGCATCTCCGTCGCGGATATCGATAACGTGCTCTACGATGCGCTCGGTCAGCGCATCATCTCGACGATTTTCACGCAATCGAACCAGTATCGGGTCATCCTTGAGGTGAAGCCCGAGTTCCGCGAAGGTCCCGAGGCGTTGGGACGTCTTTATGTTTCGGCGCCGGGCGGTGCTCAGGTGCCGCTGTCTAATCTCGCGAAGTTCCGCGAACAGCCGGCGCAACTTGCGATCACACGGGTTGGCCAATTTCCCTGCGCCCGGATTTCGTTCAACTTGGCGGAGGGTGCGGCGCTGGGTGATGCGGTGATGGCGATCAAGCAGGCGGAAAAAGATTTGGGAATGCCTGTTTCGATCGACACGACCTTCCAAGGGGCGGCGGCCGCCTTTGAGATCGCACTGAAGAATGAACTTTGGCTCATCTTGGCCGCCATCGTCGTGATGTATATCGTCCTCGGCGTGCTCTACGAAAGTTATATCCATCCGGTGACCATTCTTTCCACGCTGCCATCGGCCGGGGTAGGGGCGTTGCTCGCCTTGATGCTGGCGCGGACGGATTTGGACGTCATCGGCATCATCGGCATTATCTTACTCATCGGCATCGTGAAAAAGAACGCCATCATGATGGTCGACTTCGCGTTGGACGCGGAACGGACGCAGGGGCTGACGCCGGAAGATGCAATCTATCAGGCGTGTCTGCTGCGTTTCCGCCCGATTCTCATGACGACCATGGCCGCGCTTCTCGGTGCTTTGCCCTTGATGCTCGGGTCGGGGATGGGTTCGGAAATGCGTCAACCTCTCGGCATCACGATGGTCGGTGGTCTCATCGTCAGTCAGGTGCTCACTTTATTCACCACTCCGGTCATCTATCTCTGGTTTGATCGGTTGCAGCGCCGCCGCGCTGCCGTTTCGTCGCCGTGAATCCGTCTGCGTTCTTCATTCGTCGCCCCGTCGCGACCACTTTGCTGACGATCGGGATCGCCCTCACGGGGGTCGTGGCGTTTAGGGCTTTGCCAGTCTCGCCCTTACCGCAGGTGGATTTCCCGACCATCGAAGTACGTGCTTCGGTGTCTGGCGCGAGCCCCGAAACGATGGCGGCCACGGTGGCGATGCCACTCGAACGTTCGCTCGGGCGAATCGCCGGCGTGACGGAAATCACTTCTTCGAGTACGCGTGGCAATACGAACATCACGCTCCAGTTCGATCTATCGCGCGATATCAACGGGGCGGCCCGTGAAGTCCAGTCCGCCATCAGTTCCGCCCGCAGCCTGCTTCCGTCGTCGATGACGACTAATCCGAGCTACCGGAAGTCCAACCCGGCCGATATGCCAATCATGTTGTTGGCGGTCACTTCCGATACCTTCACCCGGGGTGAGATGTATGATATCGCCACGACAATCTTGGCGCCGCGGATTGCCCAGATTCCAGGGGTTGGGGATGTCAGCGTGGGCGGCTCAGCTTTGCCTGCTATCCGGGTGAACGTCAACCCCGCTCAGCTCGCCTCTTATGGCGTTTCGCTAGAGGATGTCCGCAAGACGCTGGCCACCACCAATGTCAACTCCCCGAAAGGTTTTGTCGAATCGGCCGATCATCGATGGCAGGTGATGGCCAATGACCAGGCCTTGGTGCCCGAGGATTACCTGCCGCTCATCGTCAGTTATCGGGGGACGAATCCGGTCCGCCTTTCCGACCTCGCGACGGTTTCGAGTTCGGTGGAAGACCTCCGCAATGCCGGAATCATGAACGGCCGTACGGCCATCGTCATGATCATTACCCGTCAGCCCGGGGCTAACATCATCGACACGGTCGACCGGATCAAGGCGAAGGTGCCAGATCTCCAGGCGCAAATCCCACCCGGCATGGAAATGTCCGCGGCGATGGACCGCTCGATCACCATCCGGAGTTCCTTGCACGAGGTGGAACGCTCGCTGCTCCTTTCCGTCTTCCTGGTGACGTTGGTGGTGTTTCTTTTTCTCGGCGACGCCCGGATGACTTTAATCCCCGCCATCGTCGTGCCCGTCTCCATCCTCGGGACGTTCGCCGTGATGGCGGTGGCCGGCTTTTCTATCAATAATATCACCCTGATGGCGTTGACGGTCGCGACGGGCTTCGTGGTGGATGATGCCATCGTGGTATTGGAGAATATCTCCCGGCACATCGAAAAAGGTGTCCCGCGTTTCGAGGCCGCTTTGCTGGGGGCGAAGGAGGTAGGCTTTACGGTACTCTCGATCAGTGTCTCCTTGATGGCGGTCTTCATTCCTATCCTCATGATGGGCGGTCTGATTGGCCGGCTTTTCCGCGAATTCGCCATCACGCTTTCGGTGGCGATCCTGGTTTCCTTGGTAATCTCTTTGAGTACGACCCCGATGATGTGTTCGATCCTGCTTAAAGCCAAGGCAGCTGGCGAAGCCAAGCTCAGCATCATCGACCGTTTTTTCGCTTGGTTGCTCGCGGGGTATCGCCGTTCGTTGCGCTGGGTCCTGGACCATAGCTTCGTGATACTCGTGGCTCTCGTGGCGACCGTGGCGTTGAACGTCCTGCTATATTCGGTCATCCCCAAGGGTTTCTTTCCGCAGCAGGATACGGGCTTCCTGTTAGGTAATATTGACGGTGACCAAAGCATCTCGTTCCGCGAGATGGAGTCCAAGATGGTGGCGATCTCCGACATCGTGAAGCGCGACCCCGCCGTCAACGTCATCAGCGTCTCGATCGGAGGCAGCCGCGGGGGTCCGGTAAATTCGGCCCGGATGTACGTCGTATTGAAGCCGATGAGCGAACGGACCGAATCTGCCGACGTAATCATCGCCCGCCTGAGGCAAGATACGGCGAAAATCACGGGGGCGCGCCTGGTGCTGATGTCCGCCCAGGATATCCGGATTGGCGGACGTTCCAGTGCGGCGCTTTATCAGTATACGATTCAGGCGGAGGAACTTTCCAAATTAAACGAATGGGTACCTAAAATCCAGACAGCGATGACCGCCTTGCCCGAATTGACCGACGTCAACACGGATTCCCAAAACCGTGGGCTGCAGACCTACGTCACGTACGATCGGGATAAGATGGCCGCCTACGGTATTTCGGTCGAGGTGGCTAATCGTACTTTATATGATGCGTTCGGCCAACAGCCCGTCGCCACGTTGTATAAATCGCTCAACCAGTATCGTCTCGTAATGGAGGTGAATGCGGAACGGACCATGAGTCCCGAGTCATTGCGCGANNGTCGCCACTACGATCTCGTTCAATCTTGCTCCCGGCATCACCCTTAATGATGCGGATGCGGCGATTCGTGTGGCGATGGGCGAGCTGGGGGTTCCGAGTTCGGTGCAAGGCGGCTTCCAGGGTACGGCGAAAATGTTCCAAGAATCGCTGGGCAATCAGCCGTTGCTCATCTTGGGCGCCATCCTCGCGATGTACGTCATCTTGGGTATCCTTTACGAAAGCACCATCCACCCAATCACGATTCTTTCGACTTTACCCTCGGCTGGC
>DKND01000130.1:0-272 GCA_002470605.1 Opitutia bacterium UBA7397 | reverse complement strand
GGTGCCGAACTTCGGCAGCCTTTGGGCATCGCCATCGTCGGTGGCTTGCTCGTGAGCCAGCTCCTGACTCTCTACACCACGCCGGTCATCTACCTCTATTTCGACCGTCTCCGCGGTTGGCTGCAATCGCGACGTGCTTTAAGCCCCGATGTGCCATTGCCAGCCCCGCAGAATTAATCCCTTTTCATCATGTCTGCCATGCAATCTTCGCCCCCCGTTCACCCCGGCCATCTTCTTGGCATCGCTGGGGCGCTCTTGCTTTCCGCCTGCGC